>NZ_JBIWLX010000007.1:330499-481919 GCF_044766405.1 Streptomyces sp. NPDC102270
CGTGCGGACGCAGGTCCCTGCACGAAGGCCAGGCGCCGTGCGGACGCAGGTCCCTGCACGAAGGCCAGGCGCCGTGCGGACGCAGGTCCCTGCACGAAGGCCAGGCGCCGTGCGGACGCAGGTCCCTGCACGAAGGCCGGACGCCGTGCGGACGCAGGTCCCTGCGTGAGGTAGGTGTCTGCGTGGATGCGGGCGTCTACTTGAGTCCGGGTTCCCGGCTGCAGTGTGGGGGCGGCCTCTATCGGCTCGGATCCGTACGTGGGTGCGGGACCTGGCATGGGTGCGGGCGCCGTGTAGGCCCACCCCCGCCCGGCTGCCGCCCCCTGGTTGGATGGGGACATGAGCGCTGCTGACGAGATCCTCGACATCGTCGATGAGCACGACAACGTCGTCGCGCAGTCCCCGCGCGGCGAGGCCTACGTCCAAGGCCTGCGTCATCGCTGTGTCTTCATCCAGGCCAGGGACGCCGGGGGGCGCCTTTTCGTCCACCGCCGCACCCCGACCAAACTGGTCTTCCCGTCCCTGTACGACATGTTCGTCGGCGGAGTGGTCGGCGCGGGCGAGGACTACGACGACGCGGCCCTGCGCGAGGCCGAGGAGGAACTCGGCGTGAGCGGGCTGCCCCGCCCGGAGTTCCTCTTCAAGTTCCTCTACGACGACGGCGCCGGCCGGACCTGGTGGTCCGCGGTCTACGAGGTCCGCTGTGAGCTCCCGGTCAGCCCCCAGGTCGAGGAGGTCGCCTGGCACGACTTCCTGCCGGAGGACGAGGTGGAGCTGCGCCTGCGGGACTGGGAGTGGGTACCGGACGGGCTGGCGGCCTACGAGCGGCTCAAGGCGTACCGGTCGATGGGCTGAGCTGGGCCCGGGCCACGTCAACCGGGAACCGTGCGGATAGGCTCGTGCGCGTGATCGATTTCGCACGGAACGTCCGCGTCTGGTTCGCCCCCGAGGGGGTTCGGCAGGAGGGCCGCACCCCCGACTACCGGTTCTCGCTGGCCAACGAACGCACCTTTCTGGCCTGGCTGCGCACCGCGCTCGCGCTGATCGGCGGCGGCTTCGCCGTGGACCAGTTCCTGCCGGACCTGCGCTGGGGCTGGCGGGTCGGACTGGCGCTCGCGCTGCTCGCGGCGGGCGTGCTGTGCTCGTTGCGGGCGGTCAACCACTGGGTGCGATGCGAGCGGGCGATGCGCCGGGGCGAGGACCTGCCGGTGTCGCGGTTCCCGGCGCTGCTGGGCCTGGTGGTCGCCGTGGTGGCCGTGGCGATGGTCGTCGTCGTGCTCGCCGGGTGGGAGGGATGAGCGAGGGCACCGCCGCCGGGCGCGACCCTGGGCTCCAGCCCGAACGCACCCGGCTCGCCTGGCGCCGTACGACCCTCTCGGGCACTGTCTCCGCCGTACTCGCCGTGAAGACCGCCCTGCACGGCGGTCCGACCCCCGCCACCCTCGTCGCCTGCGCCCTGTGCTGCGCCCTCTGGCTGGGCCTCCTCTCCCTCGCCCACCACCGCATCCGCACCCTGACCTCGTCGGACACCCCCGGGGCCCTCGCCCCGCGACACGCCACGGCGGCGGTCCTGTGCACGGTGGCCATGGCGGTGTGCGGGGCGGCGCTGGTCTTCTGAACGGCTCGGCGCTCCATACCCGGGCAGGCCCGTACTCCCCCTGCGGGGTACCCGTTCGCCACGCAGGCACGAATGTCCGGATATGCACCTTCCGCGTGACAGCCTGTCCGACGTCATCGTCCGTCGCTTCGAAGGTGAGCACCATGACCACCCTCCACCACGAACACGCCTCGCACGCGCACACCCACGGCCCGGACTGCGGACACGCCCAGGTGCCGCACGAGGACCACGTCGACTACGCGCACGACGGCCATCTGCACCGCGAGCACGAGGACCACTGGGACGAGTGCGAATCCGGCGGGCATGTCGCGCACGACGGTCACGAGCACCGGCACGGCCAGGACTGCGGACACGAGAGCGTCCTGCACGGCGACCACGTCGACTACGTCCACGACGGCCACCGGCACGCCGCGCACGAGGGCCACTGGGACGACCACTGACCTGACCGGGAAACACCGAGAACACCGAGAACACCGAGAAGCATCGCCGACAGCTCCCCGCCGCACCGGCCGGGGAGCTGTCGGCCTATCGTGGGCCCGATCACGTTCCCCCTCCCCTCTGGACGACATACCGACCAGTCGGCATGATGGTCGGGACCCGTTCACGCGCGCGTAAGGAGCCCTGATGAGCCCCGACCATCCGCCAGGCCTCGATCTCGACCGGCTGCGCGGCCTCCTCGACCGCGAGCGGCCGGGCCTCGTGCAGGGCCCCCTGACCGGCCGGCTCATCGAGGGCGGACGGTCGAACCTCACGTACGCGGTGTCCGACGGCACCGCGAAGTGGGTCGTACGACGGCCCCCGCTCGGCCATGTCCTGGCCACCGCGCACGACATGAAGCGCGAGCACCGGGTCATCAGCGCCCTGCATCCCACCAACGTCCCGGTGCCTGATCCGGTCCTGCTGTGCGAGGACGAGGAGGTGCTCGGCGCGCCCTTCTACGTCATGGAGTTCGTCGAGGGCACCCCGTACCGCACCGCCGACCAGCTCGCCCCCCTCGGGCCCGAGCGCACCCGCGACGCCGTGCTGTCCCTGGTCGACACCCTCGTCGAACTGCACGCGGTGGATCCGGCGGAGGTCGGGCTCGCGGACTTCGGGCGCCCCGAGGGCTTCCTGGACCGCCAGCTGCGCCGCTGGGGCAAGCAGCTGGACGCCTCCCGCAACCGCGACCTCGCCGGAATCGACGAGCTGCACGCGACCCTCGGCCGCCGTCTCCCGCAGTCCCCCGCTGCCACGGTCGTACACGGCGATTACCGGCTCGACAACGTCCTGATGGGCGACGACGACCGCATCAAGGCGATCCTCGACTGGGAGATGTCCACCCTCGGCGACCCGCTCACCGACCTCGGCCTGCTGGTGATGTACAGCCTGCCGCTGGGCATGTCCGACTCCCCGGTCTCCACGACGGCCGAGGCCCCGGGCCACCCGGATCCGGCCGAACTGGTCGCGCGGTACGCCGAGCGCTCCGGGCGGGACGTCTCGGCGGTGTCCTGGTACACGGCGTTCGCCTGGTTCAAACTCGCGGTGATCCTGGAGGGCATCCACTACCGCTACACCCAGGGCCAGACGGTCGGCCGCGGTTTCGACCGCATCGGCGACCTCGTCCCGGTCTTCATCCAGCACGGTCTGACCACGCTTCACGACGGCATCCAGGAAGGCTGATCCGCATGGACTTCGCGTTCGACGCGCGCACCGAGGAGCTGCGCGCCAAGCTGCTCGCCTTCATGGACGAGTACGTCTACCCCGCCGAGGCCGTCGCGGAGGAGCAGCGTGCCCTGCTGGCCTCCCCGTGGGACACCCCGGCCGTGGTCGAGGAGCTCAAGGCCGAGGCCCGCAGGCAGGGCCTGTGGAACCTCTTCCTGCCCGACGCCGAGTACGGCGCCGGCCTCACCAACCTCCAGTACGCCCCGCTCGCCGAGATCACCGGCCGCTCCCCGCAGCTCGCGCCCACCGCGCTGAACTGCGCCGCGCCCGACACCGGCAACATGGAGGTGCTGAGCCAGTTCGGTGACGAGCAGCAGAAGAAGCAGTGGCTGGAGCCGCTGCTGGCCGGTGAGATCCGCTCGGCGTTCGCGATGACCGAGCCGGAGGTCGCGTCCGCCGACGCCACGAACATCACCACCCACATCGAGCGGGACGGTGGGGGCACCTCCCGCTCGAGCGGAGCCGAGAGTGGGGGAGAGTACGTCGTCACGGGCCGCAAGTGGTACATCTCCGGGGCGATGAACCCGGACTGCAAGATCTTCATCGTGATGGGCAAGACCGACCCTGACGGCGCGGACATCCGCCGCCAGCAGTCCATGATCCTGGTCCCCCGGGACACTCCGGGCGTCACGGTCCAGCGCGCGATGCGGGTCTTCGGTTACGAGGACCACTACCACGGCGGCCACGCCGAGGTGATCTTCGACCACGCGCGCGTACCGGCCTCGAACCTGATCGGCGAGGAGGGCGGCGGCTTCGCCATCGCCCAGGCCCGCCTCGGGCCGGGCCGGATCCACCACTGCATGCGGCTGATCGGCATGGCCGAGCGGGCCATCGAGCTGATGTGCAGGCGGGCCGTCTCCCGCACGGCCTTCGGCAAGGCGCTGGCCCAGCAGGGCGTGGTCCACAACTGGATCGCCGACGCGCGCGTGACCGTCGAACAGCTCCGCCTGCTGGTCCTGAAGACGGCCTGGCTGATGGACACGGTCGGCAACCGGGGCGCCCACACCGAGATCCAGTCCATCAAGATCGCTACGCCCCGCGCGGTCGTCGACATCATCGACCGGGCCATCCAGCTGCACGGCGCGGGCGGAGTCAGCCAGGACTTCCCGCTGGCCGAGCTGTACGCCGGCGCCCGCACCCTGATGATCGCGGACGGCCCGGACGAGGTGCACCAGCGCTCACTCGCGCGCCGGGAGCTGAAGAAGTACCTCTAGAAGGCGCTCTACGGCCGCAGGGACCGCAGGAGGAGGTCGGCCAGGTGGTCGGCCACCTCCTGCGGGCCCATCGGGCCGTCGGGGCGGTACCAGGTCGACAGGTGGTGGACGGACCCGAAGTGGTAGTCCACGACGAGGTCGGCCGGGGTCGCCTTCGAGAAGACGCCCGCTTCCTGGCCCTCCTCGATGAGCGCGCGGAAGCGCTCGTGGTACTTCCGCCGCTCCGCCCGCACCTGCTTGTTCTTCTCGGGGCTCAGGTGGTGCATCGAGCGGAAGAAGATCATCGCGTCGTCGAGGTTCTCGATCGTGGTGACCACGACATCCGCGGCGGCGGCCCGCAGCCGCTTCTCGATCGGCTCGTCGGCGTTCGCGAGCGCGTCCAGGCGTTCCTGCTGCACGCGCAGCACGCGCGCGTACACCTCGTGCAGGAGGTCGTCCTTGGAGCCGAAGTAGTGGTACAGCGCCCCCTTGGTGACGCCGGCCGCCTCGACGATCTCCTGCACGGAGGTGCGGTCGTAGCCCTGCTCGGCGAAGAGCCGGGTGGCGGCGGCCAGCAGCCGCTGCGGGACGGGCGTACCGTCTCCGTCCGTCGTCCTGGGCACTGTGCCGCCACCTGCCTTTCGAGAGGTCATTCGCCGTTGTGCGGTCGGGAACGCAGTTCCCGACGGAGGATCTTCCCACTGGCCGTCTTCGGCAAGTCGGGCAGGATCTCCACCTGCCGCGGGTATTTGTAGGCGGCCAGTCTCTCCTTGCAGTACGCGGCGAGCGCACCGGGGTCGGTTTCGGCACCCGGACGGAGGCTGATGTACGCCTTGACGGTCTCCCCGCGGTAGCCGTCGGGCACCCCGACGACAGCCGCCTCGCGCACCGCCGGATGCGTGTAGAGCACGTCCTCGACCTCGCGCGGCCACACCTTGAAGCCAGACGCGTTGATCATGTCCTTCTTGCGGTCGACGACGTACAGCCAGCCCTCGGCGTCCATGAACCCGATGTCACCCGTGCGCAGCTCGCCGTCCGGGAAGGTCTCGGCGGTCGCGTCCGGCCGCCGCCAGTACCCGGGCACCACCTGCGGCCCGCGCACGACGATCTCGCCCTGCTCGCCGAACGGCACCTCGACGCCCCTGTCGTCGACGATCCGTACGACCGTCTCGGGCCCCGGCACCCCCACGGCGAGCGTCCCGGACACCGGGTCGACGGGCGCCTCCCGCTCGGGTGGCACGGAGGCGCAGGGCGCGGAGCACTCGGTCAGCCCGTAGCCGTTGCGGATGTACGGCCCGAAGCCGGCCCGGAACTTCTCCACCAGGGCGGGCGGCAGCGGGGCCCCGCCCGAGGAGATGTTGACGAAGGACGAGAAGTGCTCGCGGGTGACGTCCGGGTGGGCGGCCAGGGCCATGAACGCGGTCGACGGGCCGACCGTGTAGTGCGGCCGGTGCTCGGCGAAGGCGTCCAGGACCACCCCCGCCTCGAAGCGGTACGCCAGCACGAGCGTGCCCACGCTGTTCAGACACGCCCCGAGCTGGCAGACCATCCCGGTGATGTGGAACAGCGGCGCCAGCGCGAAGTACACGGGCGCCTCGGGCAACCCGAGCCCGGTGCGCTGCCGTTCGGCGTTGTACATGATGTTGCCGTGCGTGTTGGTGGCGCCCTTGGGGGTGCCGCTGGTGCCGGAGGTGTAGCTGATCAGCGCGATGTCGGAGGGCGTGACGTCCCGTCCTTCGGGCGCCTTGTGCCCGGCCCGGGCGACGGCGACCAGGTCGTCGGCGTCCTCGGCCTGCGGAAGCCGCTCGAAGGTGAGCACGCGCGCGTCCCCGCGGGTCTGGAAGTCCAGCTCGCACCCGGTCAGCACGATCCGCACCGGCGAGTCCGCCGCCGTCTCGCGCAGATACGACTCCCAGGCCCGGTCGGAGCAGATCAGGGCGGCCACCTCGCCGTCCCGCAGGACATGGCCGACCTCCCCCGACTTGTACATGGGGTTCACGGGCACGACGACCGCGCCCGCCTTCCAGGCGCCGAGCAGCGCGAGCACGAACAGGGGCGAGTTCTGGAGCAGGATCGCCACCCGGTCCCCGCGCTCCAGCCCGCGAGCGGCGAGATGCCCGGCGACGGAGTCGCTGAGTTCGTCGACCTCGCGGTAGCCGAGCCGCCCGTCGAAGTAGGCGAGGAAGGGCCGCTCGGGCGCCTCGGCGACGGCCCGCCGCAGTGCGTGCACCAGTGAGTCGTCGGGCTCGATCGGCCCGCGCTGGGCCTCGCTGAGCAGACCGAGCCAGGGCTTGGCGGCGTAGCGGGACTCGCTCATCGGGTCTCCTCCCACTTGCGCTGGAGGTGGTTCATACCGGCCAGCCAGCGATCCGGGTCGGCGGCCCGTGCCTGGTAGTACTCGGCGGCCTCCGGATGCGGGAGGATCAGGAACCGGTCCTCCTCGATCCCCCGGAACAGGGCCTCGGCCACGTCCTCCGGCTCGACGGCGGTGGGCCTGAGCACCAGGTCCCCCGCGGTCCCGGTGGCGGCGAGCATGTCGGTCCGCACTCCCTGCGGACAGATCGCGTGCACCTTGATCCCCCGGTGCCGGTACGTCAGCGACAGGTACTCGGCGAAGGCGTACGCCCCGTGCTTGGTGACGGCGTAGGGAGCCGCCCCGATCATGGTCAGCAGCCCGGCGGCGGAGACGGTCGACACGAACCGTCCGCTGCCACGCTCCAGCCACCCGGGAAGCAGTGCGTGGGCGGCTCGCACGTGTGCCATGACGTTGACGTCCCAGGAAGCGGCCCAGCCGGTCTCGTCGAGCGGTTCGTCGGCGTTCCCGCCGCCGCAGGCGACACCGGCGTTGGCGCAGTAGACCTCGACGGTGCCGCCGAGCGCGTCGAGGGCGTCGGAGACGACGGCGGAGGCGTCCCCGGCGACGGCGATGCCCCCGATCTCCTCGGCCACGGCCTTCGCGCGGTCGGCGTCGAGGTCGTTCACGACGACCCGGGCCCCTTCCGCAGCAAACCGGCGGGCCAGCGCGGCCCCGATGCCGCCTCCCGCCCCGGTCACAACCACTCCGGCACCCTGCAGGGCTTCCACCATCGGTCTCCTTCGACTGCGGCTCGACTGCACGGCCAGACTAACCGGTCGGTATGTTCAAGGAAAGGGTGAGCGGAACCTCCCCACAACCCGCGGGAGCGCCTACCGTGCACCTCATGCGCCTATCCAGACGAACCCTGCTGGCAGCAGCAACGGCAACGGCGTCAGTGACCTCCGCACCCCCCGCCCAGGCGGCCCGCCCCCACAGACGAACCGGTTTCGAGAACCTCGCCGCATCCGGCTACGAACAGCTCCGCGGCGAGCGTATCGGCATCGTCACCAACCCCACCGGCGTCACCCGGGACGTTCAGCACATCGTGGACGTGATGCACGACGACGAAAGGGTGAACCTCACCGCCGTCTTCGGCCCCGAACACGGCTTCCGGGGCACCGCCCAGGCCGGCGGCTCCGAGGGCCGCTACGACGACCCGGCGACCGGCCTGCCCGTCTACGACACGTACCTGAAGAGCGGCCGGCCCCTCGCCGACATCTTCACCGCCGCCGGCGTGGACACGATCGTCTTCGACATCCAGGACGTGGGCGCCCGCTTCTACACGTACATCTGGACCCTGTACGACTGCATGGAGGCGGCCCAGCTCGCGGGCAGGCGCTTCGTCGTGCTGGACCGCCCGAACCCGGTCACCGGCCGCGCGGCCCTGGGCCCGGTCCTGCACCCGGAGTTCGCGACCTTCGTGGGCAGGCAGCCCATCTCCCAGGCGCACGGCATGACCGTCGCCGAACTGGCCCGTCTCTTCAACGGCGAGTTCCTTCCCGCACCCGTCCCCCTGGACACGGTCCTCATGACGGGCTGGAGGCGCTCGGAGTTCTACGACGCCTGGAACCTGCCCTGGGTCCCCCCGAGCCCGAACATGCCGACCCCCGACACGGCTCTGGTGTACTCCGGCACCTGTCTCTTCGAGGGCACGAACCTCTCCGAGGGCCGCGGCACCACCCGCCCCTTCGAAATGCTGGGCGCGGAGGGCCTGGACGGCCGCTGGGCCGCCGCCGCGAACGAACTCGGCCTGCGGGGCGTGCACTTCAGGGAGGCCTACTTCGCCCCGACCTTCTCCAAGTTCCAGGGCAGGACGATCGGCGGGGTGCAGATCCACGTCCACGACAGGGCGGCCTACGACCCCGTCCGCACCGGTATCGCACTGCTCGTGACCGCCAGGAAGACCTGGGCCGGGTTCGCCTGGCGCCCGGACAACTGGATCGACAAGCTCACCGGTTCCACCCGGGTCCGCACGATGATCGACGCCGGTGCGGACACCGACGAGGTGGTGGCGGGCTGGCGCCAGGAGCTGAGCGCCTTCCGGCGGATTCGAAGGAATTACCTCCTCTACGGATGAGCCGTGGAGTATGGCCAACCTCGCCCCGTAGCAGGACGATGCGCACCACCACGGGGGACGAGGGGGTCGGTGATGGCGGATCCGGCGATGAGTGTGACGCCGTACTGGGAGCTGACGTTCGACGCGGACGGCGACCCGGACACCGGCCGGCGGGACCGGCTGCTCGCGGAGGTGACGGGCCGGGGGGTCAGGGACCTGGTCGTCCTCTCGCACGGCTGGAACAGTGACCGCTCGGGCGCGACCCGGCTCTACAGCCGCTTCTTCGAGCCGTTCCCGGAGCTCGCGCCGGCCGCGAGACTCGGGTACGTGGGGGTCGTATGGCCGTCGATGCGGTTCTCGGACGAGCCGATCCCGGACTTCCCGCGGGCGGTGGCCGCCGAGATGCCGCCGCATCCGGTGCTCGACAAGGACACCCGGCACGCGCTCCTCGAGACCTTCCCGGGCCGGGCCACGGTGATCGACCAGTTGGCCCGGCTGTTGGACCAGCAGCCGCGCGAGGAAGCCGAGTTGGAGGAGTTCGGGCGGCTGGTACGGCTGCTGGTGGAGGTCGTGCCACCGGGGCCGCAGGCGTTGTTCGGGGCGGACACCCTGGCGGAGGGCGTGCCGCAGGACGAGCCGGAGATGTTCGCCGGGTCCGCGGCGGCCGTGTGCGAGGAGTTCGCGCAGGCTCTCGCCGGTCTCGAATCACCTGACGGGGCAGAGGCGTTCACGATTCCCAACCCCTGGGACGGGGCGCACGAACTGCTGCGGCAGGGGACGTACTACGCGATGAAGCGGCGTGCCGGCACGGTCGGAGAGCGCGGGCTGGGGCCCGTGATCGGGCAGCTCGCGAAGGCGGCGCCCGGGGTGCGGGTGCACCTCGTGGGGCACAGCTTCGGCGGGCGGCTGGTGTCGTTCGCGCTGCGCGGACTGCCGGAGGGGGTGCGGTCGGTCAAGTCCGTCACGCTGCTCCAAGGGGCCTTCTCCCACTACGCGTTCGCGGCCCGGCTGCCGCACGACACACGTGCGGGAGGCGTGCTCCAGGGGCAGCAGAACCGCGTCGACGGGCCCCTCGTGTGCTGTTTCTCCCGCCATGACTCGGCACTCGGCACCCTGTATCCGCTGGCCTCGCGCATGGCGGGGGACGCCCGGGGCGTGGCGGGCTTCGACCTCGGCCGGACACTGGGCGCCAAGTGGGGGGCGATGGGTCACGACGGGGTGCAGGCGGTGCCGGGCACGTCGTCCGTCAGCCTCGCCGACGCTCTTCTCGGGAGGCTGCCCGCGAAGGGCTGCGTGAACGTCGACGCGGCGCCCGTCGTCAGACGCGGCGGACCACCCGCCGGCGCCCACAGCGACATCTGCCACCGCGAGCTGGCCCGACTGGTGCTGGCGGCGGGCCGTATCCGGTGACCCGCCGCCAACTGCCTTGCGTCGGCCGGCACTTCTACCGGTGTGAGGTGAACTCCACCACCTGCTGGAAGGTCGGACGGTTCTGCCAGCTGATGTTGTAGTGCTTGATGCCTCCCAGGGTGCGCTGCACGATCGAGTCGGCGCACCACTGGTCGCCCGCCGAGCACAGGTCGTCGCCGGGGTAGACCTGGGCCGCGGTCTTGCCGGCCGCGGTCTTCAGGGTGCTGATCAGGATGTCCCGGCAGGCGCCGAGGCTGCCACCGCCGCAGTACTTGTCCGCCAGCGGACCCCGCACGCTCTCACCGAGCACCGTGCGGACGTCCTTGTCGACGTAGCTCCACCAGCCGTACTGGAAGGAGCTGCCCGCGTGGGCGCCGGTCGGGCCGTGCGCGGCCGAAGGGGACTCGTCGACGGGCAGGTTGGCCTGGAAGGCGGTGTACAGGCCGGTGCCGAGGCCCGGCTCGAAGATGCCCTTGGCCAGCAGCGGCCACCACGCGTCCAGAATGCGGATCGCGTCGGCGTCGGCGTACTTCTTCGAACCCGCCGATGTCTCGGTGCGCTTGCCGCCTGCCGTCAGCCACGCCTGGAGCTTGGTCACCGCGGCCGCGGCCGCCGTGTCGGTGACCGTCGAGCTGTTGACCACCTTGAGCAGGTCCGGGAGGACGTCCTCGGCGCGCAGGTCGGCGAGGGACGCGTCCGCCATGGCCTTCACCAGCGAGGCCCGGGTGACCCCGCCCGCGGCGACCAGTTTCTTCACCCGGTCCTCCAGCAGATTGCCGCGGTGCACGGGCCCGTCGCCCCAGGAGGCCGTCGCGTAGTCGAGCGCCTGTTTGTTGTTCCAGGAGATGTAGTAGTCCTGGTCGATCGAGTTGGGGTGTGCGGAGGCCGGCGTGTAGTCGGCGGTGTTCGTCGTCGGATTCCAGTTCTTCCACTCGTACGCCGACTGCGCCCACACCGGGAACTCGGCGTCGACGCCGGACGCGCGCACCGGGTTGTTGCCGCTGTTGTCGTACGCGGTGTGCGTGGAGTCGGCGTAGAACCAGTTGAAGGTGTAGTTGATGTGCTGCACCGCGCTCTGGAAGGTCCCCGGGCTCTTGACGTAGTCCGGGTCGTTCAGCATCTGGAAGCCGATGATCGAGTCGGCCTCGTGCAGGTAGGAGGAGCGCAGGGTGGTGTAGGCGACCTTCTTTCCGCCGACGGTCGCCCGGTACTCGACCGGACCGTACTTCGTGCGCCAGACCCTCATGGTGTACGACCCCGCGGCGGTGCCGTCGGCCGTGGTCGGGGCCCAGGAGTTCTTCTGCTCGATCTTGTCCATGACCGTGCAGGTGCCGTGGTACAGGTAGTGGTAGTCGTCCTGGCACAGCTCGACGGCGTAGGTGTCGATGATGTCCTGGCCGGAGGTCGTGGCGGACCACGAGTAGTCCTGGCCGCGGCCGAGTTCGACGTACATGCTCAGACCCGCGAAGGAGGCGCCGCGGGCGCTGATGCCCGGGCCCTGGATCTCCTGGAGCATCAGGAGCTGGGGGGCGAAGTAGCCGGTCTGCGGTCCGAAGACGGCAACCGGGTGACCGCTGGCGGTGTACTTCCCGCTGACGACGAGGGCGTTGGACATGCCGCGCTTGGCCGAGCTGAGGGCGTTCGCGGTCGCCGTGGCGGAGGCCGCGCTCGCGCTCTGGTCGGCGCCGGTGCCCGTGGCGTCGTAGACCAGGGGTTCGGTGCTCACCGAGCCGGCGTCGGGCAGCGCCTCGCCCTGCGGGTTCGCGGGCTTGGCGGCGTACGGGAAGCTCTCGCCGTTGTGGACGGTGAGCGCCGCCTCGGGGTCGTTGCGCTCGCGGAAGGACTCCCAGACCTCGGTGCCTTTCGTCACGCCGTACCGCTGCTGGGCGGCCAGCAGCGAGATCGCGTTGTTGACCTCGCCGCCGCCTCCGGAGCCGAACAGGGAGCCGATGACGGAAGCCAGCGCGACCAGGTCGGTGATCTTGAAGTGGTCGATGGTGCCGGCGTTGGTGACGGAGTCCTTGTGTCCTGTCAGGACGTACTCGCCGGGGAAGTAGCGGCCGCTGTCGGAGGCGTCGATGTAGGAGTTGATGCCGGCGAGGTAGGCGTTGGCGTCGGCGAGGGCCTGCTGGCCGCGGGCGCCGTTGGTCGCCACCGCATTGTCGATCTGCGCCTGGAGATCGGCCTCACTGTAGGGCGCGTTGCGCCAGAACTGCTGCTCCAGGCCCTGGTTGGAGGCGGCGCCGCCCGCGAAGGCGGTGAGCTGGCCGCGGCCGACATGACGGAAGACGTCCATGAGCCACAGCCGGTCCTGGGCCGCCGCATAGCCCGCGCCGAACTCGGTGCCGTATCTGGTGGTACCGGTGATGTGCGGCACGCCCGTCTTCTTGTCACGGACGATCGTCACGTCGGTGCGGCCGGCGGGGCTCAGGGTGGAGGCGACTTGATCGGACGGGACCCCGAACGACGCGTCGTTGAAGAACGTGTTGATGGTGGAGTTGGTGAGTGCGGGGTACCCCTTGGCCAGGTTGGCGTAGGGGCCGAGCTGGTCCTCGGCGTGGTCGGGCTGGGTGCCGAAGGCCTGGTTGAGGAGGACCTGCGCGAGGGTCGCGTTGCCGTTCTCGCCGGGCGGCAGGATGTCGGAACACTGGCCGCCGCAGTAGTCGTTCGCCGCTGTGGCCTCGGCGGCCGAAGCCGTCTGGGCGAGCGGGGACAAAAGACCGGCAATCAGGACGCATATGGATGCGGACTTCAGGAACCCGGTGAGTGTGCTGGGAGTTCTCAGTCTGTCGAGTGCGGTGCGCGAGGCGCGTCGAGGCATGGCAGCTCCAACCGACGGGGGGTGTGGCCGGACGTTACCGCCGGTATCCCCGGGATTGAAGATGAGCATGCGTCAAGTTTTGGCAGGGGTTCTCGAGCTTATGGGGGGCATCGGAAATCGGATGGAGCCAAATCGCTTGTCGGTACGTCTATTCGGCAACGCCGAGCGAAGTCCGCTCGGCGACAACGCCGAAGTGACCGAAGTACAGGTGCAGGTGTGACGGAGGTGCAGGGCGATGGCCGGTTTCCGGAGTCTGGCGAGACAGGTGCGGGATCCGCGGTGCGATCTGGCGCTTCGGCGCTACTCGCTGCGCAAGTGCCTTGAGCGGTTCGCTCCTTACGGGCACAGGGCGACCTGGGACCACTTGTGCTCCCGGGCTGGATTCGGTCCCGAGGACCGCTCCCCCGACCCGGCGCGGCTCGTGGCCGCACTGGAGGAGCTGGAGGAGGCGCGTTCGGTCTGGCTGGCCTACGAGGTCGAGTTCGCCGAGCGGCGCAAGAAGGAGAAGCACGACGGGTTGCGCAGGCCGGGCAGTGTGGACGACTGGCACCGGCTGACCTGGGGCGGGTTCGGAGTCGCATGGTGCGACGACCCCCGGGTGCACCCCGACGATTCGCTGGCCGAGGTGCTGCGCAGGCTGATCTCCGCGCTGGAGCGCGAGCCGGGCGCGGTGTGTCCGGTGTGCGACGGGGAGCGGCTCGTCTGGAGGTACGAACTGGACCATGAACCCTCGACCGGCCCGGTCTGCGTGGACTGCGGGATCCTGGTGCCGCGGCCCGTGCTCACACCCGAGGCCCTGGCGGATGCCAGGCGCGGACGGTTGCTGATGTCGGCCTAGAGCGTGTGGGCGCACCGGGGGTGCGCCGGGGATGCCGCACTCCCTGTTTGACGGTGTTGAACTGTCGGTGCCGCCTGGCACCATCGAGGAATGGTGCAGGTGTGTCTCAACGGCCCACGCGGGGCCGCCGACGGGAGGGCGGTGCCGCTCACTCCCGGGTCCATGGCGCAGGCGGCAGCCCAGGCCGTCACGGCAGGCGCCACGGACATCCATGTCCACCCCAAGTCCCCTTGCGGTCGGGACAGTCTGTCGCCGCGGGTGGTCGCGGCGACGCTTGAGGCGATCCGGGAGCGGGTGTCGGTCCCGGTCGGTGTGACGACCGGCGCCTGGGCGGAACCGGACCCGGCGGCCCGGCTCGCCCGTGTCCGGGGCTGGACCGTGCTGCCCGACCACGCCTCGGTGAACTGGCACGAGCCGGGCGCCGAGGAGACCACCGCCGCGCTGATCGACCTGGGTGTCGGTGTGGAGGCGGGCATCTGGTCGGGCACGGACGCGGCGGCCCGGTTCGCGGTGTCTCCGCTCGGGCCGCAGGTGCTGCGCGTGCTCGCGGAGGTGACGGACACCGACGCGGCGGAGGCGTCCGCGCACACCCTCCTCAGCGAGCTGGGCACGGCCCACGGCCGCCCGGTGCTGCTGCACGGCGAGGACGCCGGCGCCTGGCCGGTCCTGCGGCTGGCGGGCCGCCTGGGCCTCGCGACCCGGGTGGGCCTGGAGGACACCCTGTTCCTGCCGGACGGCCGACGCGCCACCTCCAACGCTCAGTTGGTGACCGAGGGGCTGGTCCAGTACGGGTGGGCCCAGCGGGCGTCGTAGATCAGGGCTCCGGGCGCGGTGTCGCCGCCGGCCGAAGATCGCGACGCTAACAGACACGGGGAAGCGGCACCGGCGGTTTCCGGCTGTGCCGGGCGCCGGGTTCCGGGCGGGGTGACCCACGGCCCGTACGGCTCAGCGGCACTTGTCCGGCGACTCCTCCCGTTCCCGCTCCGGGCGCCCGTTCTTCTGCCGGCCCTTGCCCGGCTCCACCAGCAGCCGGGACCCCGTCAACCGGTCGCCGAACACGTCGTCCGGGTTGGACAGGACACACGAGTCCAGGGAGAGGCAGCCGCAGCCGATGCAGTCGGTGAGGTGGTCGCGGAGGCGGTTCAACTGCTTGATGCGCTCGTCGAGTTCGGAGCGCCAGGCCTCGGACAGGTGGGCCCAGTCCTCGCGGGTGGGGGTGCGTTCCTCGGGGAGTTCGGAAAGGGCGTCGCGGATCGTGGCCAGGGGGATGCCGACGCGTTGGGCGGCCCGGATGAACGCGACCCGGCGCAGCGCGTCACGGGAGTAGCGGCGCTGGTTGCCCGTGGTGCGACGGCTGCTGATCAAGCCCTTGGACTCGTAGAAGTGCAGGGCGGAGACGGCGGCGCCACTGCGGGCGGCGAGCTGGCCGACCGTGAGTTCATGGATCTTCTCAGGAATCTGGGGCACCCCTCGAACCCTACCCATGCCGTCACCCTCGCGGTCCGTTGACAGGGGCTCCCCGGCCGACCATGCTAAGCAGTCGCTTAGACATCATGTGGCGAGGAGGCCGGGACATGGCAGAGCCGAGGATCTTCACGGGGGTCGACGACCTGAAGGCGGCGGTGGGCGAGGAGCTGGGGTACACCGACTGGCTGGAGGTCGACCAGAAGCGGATCGATCTGTTCGCGGACGCCACCGGCGACCACCAGTGGATCCATGTCGACCCGGAGAAGGCCGCCGCGGGTCCCTTCGGCACCACCATCGCGCACGGCTATCTCACCCTGTCACTGCTGCCGCTGTTCGGACCGCAGTTGATCAAGGTCGAAGGCGTGAAGATGGGCGTCAACTACGGGACGAACAAGGTGCGTTTCCCCGCGCCGGTGCCCGTGGGCTCCCGGCTGCGCGCCACCGCGCGGATCACCGGCGTCGACGACGTGGCGGGCGGTGTCCAGGTCACCGTCGCCTTCACCGTGGAGCGCGAGGGCGGCGACAAGCCGGTGTGCGCGGCGGAGTCGGTGTCCCGGTACTACCTGTAGGCGGCTACTTGGTGGCCCCCACCATCCGCAGCACGAGGTCGGCGTCGAGCGCGCCGACCTCGTCGGGCGTCCAGGGGCCGTCGAGGTTGAACCAGCGGGCCACGTCGATGCAGAGGGACATGACGGCGAGGGTGGTGCCCTTCACGTCGAGCACGTCGAATTCGCCGGAGGCCATGCCGTCCTCGATGATCCCGCGGATCTCGGCGTCGCACTGCCGGCGCAGGTCGAGGATCTCGGCGCGGGCGTCGGGGCCGAGGGAGTCCAGTTCGTACTGGACGACCCGGGCGGTGGTACGGCCGCCCGCGTGCCAGCGCACGAAGGAGCTCACCGCGTCGGTGAGCCGCTCGGTCGCGGTGCCCTCGCGGCGGGCGGCGACCCGGAGGATCTCCAGCGCCTTCGCGTGACCGATCCGGCTGATGCGGTGCAGCAGCTCTTCCTTGGTCTTGTAGTGGATGTAGAGCGCGGCGGGGCTCATCCCGGCCCGGCCCGCGATGTCCCGGGTCGTGGTGGCGTGATAGCCGCGCTCGGCGAACGCCTCCACCGCGGCAACGAGCAGCCGCCGCGCCGCGTCGGGCGTGACCTCGCCCCACGCCGACGTCTCGCCGTCGGCCGTCTCCTCCGCCGTACTCATCGCACGCCCCTCTCCACTGTCAGAACCCCCACCATACCGCCGAACCTGAGCGAGCGCTTAGCCTGCCCGCTCAGGGGGCGCCTGCGGCGGCTGGAGCAGAGTGACAGGAGCTGTACGGATCAGGTCCGGGCCGAGATGGCGCAACGACCACCGCCCCGTCAGAGCTTCTCGAAGGGGTCGTGTTCGGCCAGTAGTTTCTCCAGGCGGGCCTGGTCGACCCGGCTGACGATCTGGCCGGCCTCCTGGCGGTCGCGGATGACCTTGGCCAGCGTGAAGGCGGAGGTGACGAGGTACAGGACGGCGATCGCCAGGAAGCCCCGGACCCAGGCGTCGGCGTTCAGGCGGAAGATGCCGACGGCCGTGGCGGCCATGGCCACCGCGAAGGAGGCGACGGCCTGACCGTAGAAGGCGGCCGTGTTCTGCTGTTTGACCGGTGTGTCGCTCATGGCCAGAGTCTCGGCCATCCGTGACCCCGGCCACATCCGCTCAGGTACTCAGACGGTACTCAGAACGCCGAGACCCCCGTCAACGCCCGCCCGATCACCAGCTTCTGGATCTGGCTCGTGCCCTCGTAGAGCGTCATCACCCGTGCGTCGCGCAGCAGTTTGCCCGCCGGGTACTCGTCGATGTAGCCGTAACCCCCGAACACCTGCAACGCGTTGTTCGCGGCGCGCACCGCCGCCTCCGAGGCGAAGAGCTTGGCCTTGGAGGACTCGACGGCGAAGGGCTCCCCGCGGTCTATCAGGTCGGCCACCCGCCAGGTCAGCAGCCGGGCCGCGTCCACGTCGACGGCGATGTCGCTGATCAGCTCCTGGACCAGCTGGTGCCCCGCGATCGGCTTGCCGAACTGCTCGCGCTCGCCGGCGTATCGCAGCGCCGCGTCCAGGGCCGCCTGGGCTATGCCGACACACCCCGCCGCCACCGACATCCGCCCCTTGGCCAGCGCGGACATGGCGACGGAGAACCCCTTCCCCTCCTCACCGACCATCGCGGAGGCGGGCACGCGCACCCCCTCCAGGACCAGTTCGGCGGTGGCCTGGCCACGCAGCCCGAGCTTGCCGTGGATCGTGCGGCGGGTGAGGCCGGGGGTGCCCGTCGGTACCAGGAAGGCGGAGACGCCCTTGTGTCCGGGAGCGTCCGTCGAGCGGGCGAACAGCAGCACCACGTCGGCCCACGTGCCGTTCGTGATGAACATCTTGGTGCCGTCGATGACGTAGTCGTCACCGTCGCGCACCGCGCGCGTGGCCAGGTTGCCCGCGTCGGAGCCGGTGCCGGGCTCGGTGAGGCCGAAGCAGCCGACGTAGGCGCCGGAGGTGAGCCCGGGCAGCCAGCGCCGCTTCTGCTCCTCGCTCCCCCACGCGGCGACCGTCTTGGCGACGAGCCCCAGGGAGACGGACACGATGCCGCGCACGGACGAGTCACCCCGCCCCAGCTCCTCGGTGACCAGGCAGTACGCGAGATGATCGCCGCCCGAGCCGCCGTACTCCTCGTCGATCGTGAGCCCGAGGAAGCCGACCTCGCCGAGTTTCTTGACGAGGGACCGGTCCACCTCCTCGGCGCGGTCCCAGGCGATGACGTGGGGGGCGATCTCACGGTCCACGAACTCCCGCGCCAGCCGCCGGACGGCTGTCTGCTCCTCACTCAACCCCAGGTCGACCACGAGTTCACCTCACTTGAGAGCGGCGCCATTAAATTAGCACTGCTAGTTTCCATTCCGCAGCCCTACTATGTGCGCCATGGCCCGACCGCGCAAGCCCCTCCTCAGCACCGACCGGATCGTCGAGACGGCACGCGCGCTCGTGGACGCGGAGGGCCTCGCGGCCTTGTCCACGCGCCGGCTGGCGGCGGAACTCGGGGTCAGCGGCCCGTCCCTCTACAACCACTTCCGGACCAAGGACGAGATCCTTGAGGCGGTCGCCGACTCGGTGAGCGCCCAGGTCGACCTGTCGATGTTCGAGGACGGCCGGGCATGGCGGACCGCCCTGCACGACTGGGCCCTCTCCTACCGCGACGCCCTGCGCGACCACCCCAACATCGTCCCGGTCCTGGCCCAGGGCCCCGGCCGCCGCCCCGCTGGGCTGCGCGTCGCCGACGCGGTCTACGGCGCCATGGTCGACGCGGGCTGGCCGCCGGCGCAGGCCACCTCCATCGGCGCGCTGATGCGGTACTTCATCATGGGCTCCGCGCTCGGTTCGTTCGCCGGGGGCTTCGTCGACGACGCGAGCGCGTACGACCCCGCGGACTACCCCCACCTCGGCCAGGCGCACCTCCTCGCCGAGCAGCAGGAGAAGATCGACGAGCGGGCGTTCGAGACCGGGCTCCGGGCTCTGCTGGACGGTCTTGCCCAGCAGTACGAGCACGTCGGACGCACGGCGTAGGCATATTTCGGTGGGCGCCGAAGTGTCCCTGCCCCATGCTGGGAGGCATGACCCAGGACCCACAGGCACCCCAGTTGGCGAGGCTCGCCGCCCTGATCGCCGACGAGACGCGGGCCGCCTGTCTCCTGGCCCTCCTCGACGGCCGGGCCTGGACGGCGGGTGAGCTGGCCCGGCACGCGGGTGTGGCCGCATCGACCCTGAGCGAGCACCTGGGCAAGCTGGTCGCGGGCGGGCTGCTCACGGAGGAGCGGCAGGGCCGGCACCGGTACGTGCGGCTGGCCGACCCGAGGGTGGCCCACCTGGTGGAGGATCTCGCGGCGCAGGTCGCCCCGGACACGGCACAACGCCCGCGGAACCTGCGGGAGTCGAGCGCCGGCTCGGCGATGGCCCGGGGCCGCACGTGTTACGACCACTTGGCGGGGCGACTGGGCATCGCGGTGACCGATGCGCTGACGTCCCGTCAACTCCTGCGCCAGGACACGGGTTTCGCCCTGACGGACGCGGGCCTGGCGTGGTTCGGGGACGTGGGCATCCCGCTCGACCGCAACGGCCGCCGCCCCCTGGCCCGGGCCTGCCTCGACTGGACGGAACGCCGCCCGCACCTGGCCGGGGTGGCCGGAGCGGCTCTGTGCAGGCACGCGCTGGACGAGGGCTGGTGTGTCCGCATCGGCTCGGAGCGAGCGGTGAAGGTGACAGCGACGGGAGAACGGGCGTTCACCGAGCTCCTGGGAATCGACACGGAGACGCTGCGCTGAGCCCTTCAGGGACGGCCCGTCCGAAATCCGCGAGATTGCGACCCTCTTCCCTTCCTAACCTCAGGAGCATGATGAACCACCGCCGCACCGAACTCCTCGCAGCCGGCGCAGCCACCGTCACCGTCGTCCTCTGGGCCTCCGCCTTCGTCTCGATCCGCAGCGCGGGCGACGCCTACTCCCCCGGCGCCCTCGCCCTCGGCCGCCTCCTCTCGGGCGCCCTGGCCCTGGGAGCGATCTGCCTCGTACGACGGGAAGGACGGCCACCCCGAGCGGCCTGGCGCGGTATCGCGATCTCCGGCGTCCTCTGGTTCGGCTTCTACATGGTCGTCCTGAACTGGGGCGAGCAGCAGGTGGACGCGGGCACCGCGGCCCTGGTGGTGAACATCGGTCCGATCCTGATCGCCCTGCTCGGCGCGCGCCTGCTGGGGGACGCGATGCCACCCCGCCTGCTGGCCGGAATGGCGGTCTCCTTCGCCGGGGCTGTCACGGTGGGCCTGTCGATGTCGGACGACGGCGGCTCCTCGGTACTCGGCGTGGTCCTGTGCCTGCTCGCGGCGATCGCCTACGCCGGCGGGGTCGTCGCACAGAAGCCGGCACTGGGCTCGGCGACACCGCTGCAGGTGACGACGTTCGGGTGCTTCATCGGTGCCGTCGTCTGTCTTCCGTTCGCCGGCCAGTTGGTGTCGGAGGCGGCCGACGCCCCCGTCTCGGCGACCCTCAACATGGTCTACCTGGGCATGTTCCCGACCGCCCTGGCCTTCACCACCTGGGCCTACGCCCTGGCCCGTACGACCGCCGCCCGGATGGGGGCGACCACCTACGCGGTCCCCGCTCTGGTCGTCCTGATGTCGTGGCTGGCGCTCGGCGAGGTCCCGGGTCTGTTCACGCTCGCGGGAGGGGCACTGTGCCTGGCGGGCGTGGCGGTGTCCCGCTCCCGCGCGCGGGCGGCTGCGGCCCCGGTGACGACACCGGGGCCGCAGCCCGAGGAGGCGTCAGACTCCGCGTGAACGCGCCCTGCCCGCAAGGACCTTGATGCAGAGCAGCGCGATCACCGAGAGCCCGATGATGTACCCGGACACCGCCATCGAGGTGCCCGTGGTCTCCAGGAGCAGCACCATCAGGAAGGGCGCGAGCCCACCGCCGAGCACGGCGGCGATCTGGTAGCCGAGAGAGGCACCCGTGTACCGCATCTCGGGCGTGAACAGCTCGGCGAACAGGGCGGCTTGGGGCCCGTACATGATGCTCAGGAAGCACCCGGCGACGAAGGTGGCGACCGCCAGCCACAGCAGTGAGCCGGTGTCGATCAGCAGGAACATCGGTACGGCCCACAGGGCGATGCCGGCCGCGCCGAGGGCGTAGATCCGGATCCGGCCGAGGCGGTCGGAGAGCGCGGCGGCGGCCGGGATCAGCACCATCTGGGTGAGGCTGATGCAGAGCGAGACGGTGAGAACGGCACTGCGTTTCATGCCGAGTTCGCGGGTGGTGTAGTCGAGGACGCCGGTGATCAGGATGTAGAAGGTCGCGGTGTTCACGGCGAACGAGCCGCCCGCGAGCAGGACCGTGCCGAGGTGGTGGCGGAGGATCATGCGCAGCGGGGAGTTCTGCTCGGTCCGTTCCTGCTCGGCCAACTCCCGCTCGGCCCGGTGGAATTCGGGGGTCTCCTCGACCTTGGCGTGGATGTACCAGGCGAGTGCGAGGACGAACAGGCCGATGAGGAAGGGGATGCGCCAGCCCCAGGCCGCGAACCCGGCGTCGGTGGTGAACGCGCCGGCCAGCAGGAAGACCGTGTTGGCGGTCACCACGCCGATGGGCACGCCCAGTTGGACGACACTGCCGTAGAGGCCCCGCTTGCCCTCGGGCGCGTACTCGGTGGCCAGGAGCATCGCGCCGCCCCACTGCGCGCCGACCGCGACGCCCTGCACGACGCGCAACAGGACCAGCAGGATCGGGGCGGCGACGCCGATGGTGTCGTAGGTCGGCAGGAGGCCGATGCCGGTGGTGGCGATGCCCATGAGCGTGAGGGCGAGGACCAGCATCGGCTTGCGGCCGCGTTTGTCGCCGATCTGGCCGGCGACGATGCCGCCGATCGGGCGGGCCAGGAAGCCGACGGCGAAGGTGGCGAAGGCGGCGAGGACGCCGGCGGTGGAGCTGCCCGAGGGGAAGTAGAGATCGCCGAGGACGAGGGCGGCGGCTATGCCGAAGACGAAGTAGTCGTACCACTCGACGGCGGAGGCGAGGGCGGCTGCGGTTGCGACGCGGCGGCGGTGGGGGGACGCCGGCGCGGCTACGGAAGTGGGGTGAGCGGAAGGGGCCGTGTCCATGCGGTGCACACTCCGGTGGGTGCGTGGGGACGTTGGCGGCCGAACATACTGACCGGACGGTATGGGGTCAACGGTTGTGCGGGAAGGTTGCCCGGAGCACCCGAGACGGGGCTGCGGGCAACCGTCGCTCAGAACACCACCAGCGCCCTGCCGCCCTTGCCCGCCAGCATGTTGTCGAACGCCGCCGGGATGCCGTCCAGCGCGATCCGTTCCGTCACCAGGGAGCCGAGGTCGAGGCGGCCCGCACGGACGTGCCCGGCGAGCACCGGAAGGTCCTCGGCGGGGTTGGAGTTGCCGTAGACACAGCCCGCGAGGGTGCGGCCCCAGTGGAAGATCTCCAGGGCGTTGAAGGTGACCTGCTGGTCCTTGCCGCCGATGCCGACGACCGTCGTACGGCCGCCGCGGCGGGTGGAGTCCCAGGCCGTGCGGATGGTCGAGGCGCGGCCCACGCACTCGACGGCGACGTCGACGCCCTGCTTCGCGGTCAGTCCCCTGATCTCGCGGGCGGTGTTCTCGGAGGCCACGACGTACTCCGTGGCGCCCGCCGCACGCGCCAGCTCCTCCTTCTCCGGGGAGACATCGACCGCGACGATCGTCGACGCCCCCGCGATCCGGGCGGCCTGGAGCGCGGCCAGGCCCACGCCTCCGACGCCGAACACCGCGACCGTCTCGCCCTTCCGGACCCGTGCCGCGTGGTGGACGGCGCCGTAGCCGGTGAGGACCGCGCAGCCCAGCAGGGCCGCGTCGGTGAGCGGGATGCCGTCCGGGAGGGGCAGGAGGCAGGACTCGGAGACGACGGTCTCCTCGGCGAACGCGGCGACGTTCAGGCCGGGGTGCAGGTCGGTGCCGTCGGCGGTGCGGGCGTAGACGTCGGCGGCGCCGTTCAGGGCGTTGGCGCACAGCCACACCTCGCCGAGTGAGCAGGCGTGACAACTGCCGCAGGAGGGAGCCCAGTTGAGGACGACGTCATCGCCGGGCAGCACCCCGGTGACTCCCTGCCCCACGGCGACGACCGTGCCCGCGCCCTCGTGCCCGAGGACGGCCGGGACGGGGACGCGCATGGTGCCGTTGGACAGGGACAGGTCGGAGTGGCAGACCCCGGCGGCGGCGAGGCGGACCCGGACCTGACCGGGGCCGGGGTCCGGGAGGTCGATGTCGGTGACCTCCAGGGGAGCGCCCACGGCGGGAAGGACGGCGGCACGAACCACGGGAAGGCTCCTCAGAACTGGAGGGACTTGGTCTGGAGGTACTCGGCGAGACCGTGCGGGCCGAGTTCACGGCCCACCCCGGACTGCTTGTAACCGCCGAAGGGTGCAAGGGGGTTGAAGCGGCCGCCGTTGATGTCGACCTGCCCGGTGTCCATCCGGCGGGCGAAGGCCACGGCCTCCGACTCGTCGCCGGCCCAGACGGCGCCCGCGAGGCCGTAGACCGTGCCGTTGGCGATGCGCAGGGCGTCCTCCTCGTCCTCGTAGCGCAGGACGGACAGGACCGGGCCGAAGATCTCCTCCTGCGCGATCGTCATGTCGGGCGTCACGTCGGCGAAGACGGTCGGGGCGACGAAGTAGCCCTGCTCGCGCGGGGATTCGGGGCCGCCCGCCACCAGCCGGGCCCCTTCGGCCAGGCCCTTCTCGATGTAACTCCGCACCCGTGCCTGCTGCTTGGCGTTGACGACGGGTCCGATGCGGTCGCCGTACTTCGCGGCGGCGGTGGCGGCGAGTTCCACGGCCTCGTCGTACTGCTCGCGATGGACGAGCATCCGCGTCCAGGCGCTGCAGGTCTGGCCGGAGTTGGACATCACGTTGGCGACACCGACGTTGACCGCCTTGGCGAGGTCGGCGCTCGGCAGGATGACGTTGGCGGACTTGCCGCCGAGCTCCAGGGCGACCTTCTTCAGCGCGGCACCGGCACTCGCGCCGATCTGCCGTCCGACCGCGGTGGAGCCGGTGAAGGAGACCAGGTCGACGCCCGGGTGCTCGACCAGGGCCTGGCCCGCGACCGGACCGAGCCCGGTGACGAGGTTGAGGACACCGGCCGGGACGCCGGCCTCGTGGACGGCCTCGGCGAAGAGCTGGGCGACGAGCGGGGTGTCCTCGGCGGGCTTGAGGACGACCGTGCAGCCCGCGGCAAGAGCCGGGGCGACCTTGGCGACGATCTGGTGGAGCGGGTAGTTCCAGGGCGTGATCGCGGCGACCACGCCGACCGGCTCCAGATGGACCGTGGAGTTGCCCACCTTCTCCTCGAAGGGGTGCGTGGCCGCGAGCTCGGCGTAGGAGGCGGCGACCGCGACGGGGACGGCCGCGTGGACGTTCTGCGAGAACTTCAGCGGCGAGCCGAGCTCGGCGGTGACGGTCTCGGCGATCTCGTCCTGGCGCGCGGCGAGGACGTCCCGGAGGGCGGCCAGGCGGGCGGCCCGTTCGGCCGGAGCGGTCGCGGCCCAGGCCGGGAGGGCAGTGCGGGCGGCCCGTACGGCGAGGTCGACGTCCTCGGCGGAGCCGGCCGGGACCCGGGCGATGACCTGCTCGTCGACCGGGTTCACGACCTCGATCACGTCCGGGCCGGTGGCCGGGCGCCACTCGCCCTCGATGTACATGCCGTCGTGCGCCTTCATGGTGCGTCCTCCCGGGCTGGGCCGTGTCGTGTCGTCGTCCGGTCTCATAAACTAGCGACGATAGTTTTCTGGCGCCAGGGCAGCGCCACCGGACCCTGCGACGGGCATCCGCCGCAGGGCAGCCCCCGCCCTCACTCGTCCAGGTCCGGCAAGTGGTCCGGGGACGGGCAGATGCGTTCGCCGTGCTGGTCGAAGACGAACAGGTGGGAGATGTCGACGAGGAGCGGGACCTGCATGCCGCGGCGGAGGTCGATGTCCGGGGTGGTGCGGACGACGAGGTCGCCCGGGAGGCGGGCGTCGGAGAGGGCGGGTTCGGGGGCGGCGTCCGGCGGGTCCTCCAGGACCACCACCGGGCCCGCCCGCAGGGAGCCCGCGCGATCCCGCAGACGCTCCAGGACGGTGCCCTCGCGGCGGCGGCGCCGGGGCGGGCGCGGAGCCGGGCGCGGGGCCTCCAGGTCGGGGACCAGGGCGGGGCGGGAGCCGGTGTTGAAGTGGACCAGGACCTCGTGGCCCTGGAACTCCACGTGCTCCACCAGGCCGGTGATCGGCATCTCCCCGGGACGGGCGGAGGCCGGCTTGGCGATGCGGATCGCCTCCGAACGCAGACCCACGATCACCTCACGGCCCTGCTGGACCCGGAGCAACTGGTGGTCCAGGGAGAGGGGTTCGGGCAGCCGCAGGTACTGCTTGCCCAGACTGATGGTCATCGCTCCGTCCAACGGGGCCCGCACCAGCCCGCGCAGGAGGTTGATGCGCGGGGTGCCGATGAAGGCGGCGACGAAGACGTTGCGGGGCAGCGCGTACACCGAGCGCGGGGTGCCGACCTGCTGGAGGACTCCGCCGCGCAGCACGGCGACCCGGTCGCCGAGCGACATCGCCTCGGCCTGGTCGTGGGTGACGTAGACCGTGGTGACGCCCAACTGCCGGGTGAGACCGGCTATTTCGGCGCGCAGATGGTTGCGGAGCTTGGCGTCGAGGTTGGACAGCGGCTCGTCCATGAGGAAGGCGGAGGGATGGCGGGAGATCGCCCGGCCCATCGCCACGCGCTGGCGCTCACCGCCCGAAAGCTGGCCCGGATAGCGGTCGAGGAGGTCCTCGATGCCCAGCATGCGGGCGGTGGCGTCCACACGCGCCCGGGGGTCCTCGTCGGGGGCCTCGATGCGCAGCGGGAAGCCGATGTTCCCCCGGCTGGTCATGTTCGGGTAGAGGGCGAAGTTCTGGAACACCATCGCCATCCGCCGCTCGGCGGGCAGCAGGTCGTTGGCGTACTCGCCGTCGAGCCTGAGCTGGCCCTCGGTGATCTCCTCCAGCCCGGCGATCATCCTGAGCACGGTGGATTTTCCGCAGCCGGAGGGGCCGAGCAGGACGAGGAACTCGCCGGGCGCGATGTCCAGCGAGAGCCGGTCCACCACCCGGACTCCCCGGGTGTAGGTCTTGCTCACGTGGTGCAGAGATATGGCGCGTGTCATGACGATGCCCCCGGGGGCTGGATCAGGCGCTGGTGCTCCGCGGTCGAGAGGCCCCGTGCGGGTCGTACGGGGCTGTGGGTCACGGAAGTTAACGGAATGCATGCGGCCTGGGGAAGAGACTGGGCGAGATCGGACGCTCCGGTCCAGCCTGCGAGATGACGGACGGTCGGATTCAGCGCGCCGTCGCGTCTTTCGGCGGCCGCGGCTCACGGGTCTGGGTGAGGTGGGCGAAGACGACGACGTTGCTGGTGTAGCCCGTCCGCCGGGTGAAGAGTCCGCCGCAGGTGATCACACGGAGCTCCGGGCGCCGGGACGGGCCGTAGACCTCCTTGTCGGGGAAGCCGCCCTTGTCGAAGACCTTCACCCGGTCCACGGTGTAGACGGCGGTACGGCCGTCCGCGCGCCTGGCCTCGATCACCTTGCCGGGTTTGACCTGGGCGAGCGCGGCGAAGACGGCGGGGCCGGTCATGGTGTCGCGGTGGCCGACGGCGATCGCGGTGCCCGACTCGCCGGGTGTGGGACCGCCTTGGTACCAGCCCACGAGCTTCGGCTTGTCGACCGGCGGTGTCGACAACTCCCGGCCCTTGGTGAGCCCGAGGCCGGTGACCGGCGCGTCGATGCCCAGGGACGGAATGCGGAAGGTCGCCGGCCGGGACCGGGGCAGCGGGCGGGGCGGGGGCGTGCGGGTGGGTTTGGGGCGGGCGGAGGGAGGCGCCCCACCGGTCTCCTCCGCGTCAAGCCCGTCGGCCCCCTCCGCGTCCGGCCCGGCGGCCGCCACGGTGTCCGGACCGTCGGGCCAGTCCGGCGCGGTCGACCGGTCGTCACCCGTACACCGGACCCCCACCGTCACCAGGACGACCGTGAGCAGAGCCGTCCTGGTGAGGCGGTAGGCGCGGGTCCGGTACCAGGGCCTGCGTCTGCGCCTACGCGGCGCCATTGGGCCGACGGCGGTTCAGCCGGAAGTACGCGGCACCGCCGACCGCCACCAGGCCGACGGCCCCCGCGGCGGTCACCGGCGCGAACGCGGCCGCGGTGTCGACGAGACCGCCGCCGCCCGCGTGTACACCGCCCTTCGGGCCGCCGGCCTCGTTCTGGCCCCAGCCCGCGCCGTCCGCGCCGTCGCGCTGCTGGTCCTCGATCTGGTCGCCCGGCCGGCGCTCCGCGTCACGCTTGCCGTCGTGGCAGTTGACGCGGAAGACCTTCTCCTTGGGGGCGCCCGCCACGATCCAGGTGATCTTGTACTGGCCGTCCGCCACCCCCAGCGGGTCGGTGTGACCGGCGCCGCCCGCGAGCTGGATGGTGCCGGCGACGGTGGCGGCGGTGGGCAGCGGAGGCTGGGGCGTGATGGTGTAGGCGATGGCGGTCAGGACGTCGAAGTTGACGGCGTCGAGGTAGAACTTGCAGACCCGTGGATCATCCTTCGAGACGCCGAAAGGCACGCCCACGTGGTGGATCCTGATGTCGCCGTTCTCGCCCTGCGCCGACGCGGTCGGCGCCATCGCCCACGACGCGCCGGACGCGGCGAGGGCGGTGAGGACCACAGTGGCGCCCGCTCGGACGCGGAAGGTACGTGGGAGTGTCAGGGTGGGCATGCGCGCTCCTCCGATTCAGACGATTTCCATACAAATCGCTCTTTCGGCAGCACTCTCCTTCATGCGCGCGACGGTCGGTCGCATCGGCACCCGGCGCGCCGTCAGATATCGCTCGTGCGGCGCAATCCCGGGCGCTTCGGCCGCTTCCCCGCGGCCGGTCCGGTCCTCTCGGGCCGCCCGGGCGACCGCAGCGCCACCCCCGCCGACAGCAGCAGCAATGTCCCGAGCATCACGAACGGCGCGGCCACGCCCGCCACTCCCGCGACCAGGCCCGCGGTGGCCGGTGCGGCGACTTGGCCGAGGCGGTTGCCGGTCAGCCGCAGGGCGAGGGCGGTGGAGCGGGCGCCGTCGGGGGCGGCCTGGACGACCGTCGTCATGGACAGCGGCTGTCCCACGCCGAGGCAGAAGCCGAGCACGGTGAGCATGACGGCCAGCGCCCACACCGGGACCGGCAGCGCGAAACCCGCGCACAGGACCGCCGCCAGCAGACACGTCACGGTGAGGAGCGCCGCGCGCCCCAGCAGCCGTAGCAGCGGGGTCAGCACCAGACGGCAGGCGATCGTGGCCGCCGCGCGCAGGCTCAGCAGCATGCCGATCACCGAGGGGGCGATGCCCCGGTGCTCGCCGACCACCGGAAGGTACGCGGTGAGGATGTCCGTGGCGGACAGCACGGACAGACTCATGAAGATGCCCCCGGGCACGCCCCGGGTCCGCAGGATGCACCCGACGGGGATCCGATCGCCGTGCCCGGTACGGGACTTGGCCGCCGTGTCGCGGTGCTCGATGCGCCACAGCGAGGTGAACGCGACCGCCGCTCCGGCGCCGGAGACGAGCAGGGCCAGCGCGCTCGTACCCGCCCTGTCGGAGCCGCCGATCAGCGCGCCCGCCGCGACCGGGCCGATCAGCTGGCCGAGGGAGGCGCCGATGGTGAAGTGGCCGAAGTTGCGGTCCTGTTGGTGCGGGGCGGACTGGCGGGCGACGAGCGACTGCGCGCCGATGACGAAGCAGAGGTGTCCGAGGCCCATCACCCCGCTCCAGACCGCCATGGTCCACAGGGAGCCGGCGAGGCCGCTGAGCGCGCAGCCACCGGAGATCAGGACCACACCGACGGGCAGCAGCGGCGCACACCGCCCGTGATCCGTACGGCGGCCCAGCGGGACCGCCGCGAACAGCGGGAGCAGCGCGTACACACCGGCGATGACACCGATCGCCCGCTCGTCCGCGCCCAGTGCGAGGGCCCGGTAGGAGACGGCGGGCCGCGCCATCGACACCGCCCCCTGCGCGAAGCTGAAGGCGATGACGAGGCGGAGCAGCCAGCCGCGGTTCCCACCGGGCGCCATGGTTCGAGTCCTCCGTCGACGCCGGTCAGATGATCCCGAAGAGGAGGCCCGCCCCGAGGATCAACAGGCAGGTGAGCGCGGCCCACTTGACCACGAACCTGGTGTGGTCGCCGAACTCCACCTTGGCCATGCCGACCAGGACGTACACGGCCGGAACGAGCGGGCTCGACATGTGCAGCGGCTGGCCGACCAGGGAGGCGCGGGCCATCTCCAGCGGGGTGACGCCGTGCGCCGCGCCGGCCTCGGCGAGGACCGGGAGGACACCGAAGTAGAAGCCGTCGTTGGACATGAAGTAGGTGAGCGGGAGGCTCAGGACGCCGGTGACGAGGGCCATGTGCGGGCCCATGCCCTCGGGGATGACGTCCACCATCCAGCGGGCCATGTGGTCGACCATGCCGGTGCCCTGGAGGACGCCGGTGAAGACGGCGGCGGCGAAGACCATGCCGGAGACGTTGAGGACGTTGTCGGCGTGGGCGGCGAGGCGGGCCTTCTGGTCGGGGATGTGCGGGAAGTTCACGGTGAGCGCGAGTGCGGCGCCGATCAGGAACAGCACCGGGATCGGCAGCCACTCCATGATCATGGAGGTGAGCAGGGTGAGCGTGAGCAGCGCGTTGAACCAGTAGAGCTTCGGGCGCAGGGTGGCCCGGTTCGGGTCGAGGACCTGGAAGCGCTCCGCGTCGCCGGCCTCGTCCTCGTCCTCGGCGTCGGTGCCGGAGCCGGAGCCGCCGGTGGCCACGGGGGTCTTCGAGCCGGAGCCGGAGCCCGAACCGCCGGCGCCCACGAGCACCGTCTCGGTCTCCTCGACCTTCGTCTCGACCTTCTCGTCCACCAGGACCTCGTCCAGGGTGAGCACGCCCAGCCGCTTGCGCTCGCGCTTGCCGAGCACGTACGAGAGGACGAAGACACCCAGCAGACCGACGGCGAGGGCCGGGATCATCGGGACGAAGATGTCGCCGGCGTCGAGCTTCAGCGCGGTGGCCGCGCGGGCCGTCGGGCCGCCCCAGGGCAGGGTGTTCATCACGCCGTTGGCCATGGCGGCGACACCGGTCATCACGACCAGGCTCATCTTCAGGCGCTTGTACAGCGGGTACATCGCCGAGACGGTGATCATGAAGGTGGTCGAGCCGTCGCCGTCCAGCGAGACGATCGCGGCGAGGATCGCCGTACCGACGACGATCCGCATCGGGTCGGCCTTCGCGAACTTCAGGATCCCGCGCACGACCGGGTCGAAGAGGCCGACATCGATCATCACGCCGAAGTAGACGATCGCGAACATGAGCATCGCCGCGGTGGGGGCGAGGCTGGTGACGCCGTCGATGACGTAGTCACCGAGCTTGGCGCCCTTCCCGACGAAGACGCAGAACAGGGCCGGGATCAGTACGAGCGCCGCGATCGGCGACATCTTCTTCATCATGATCAGGACCAGGAAGGTCGCGATCATGGCGAAGCCGAGGATGGTCAGCATGAGTGGATACCTAACGTTCGCCCTTGAACTCCCACCGGAGTCGGCAGTGCGATGACGTTAGGACTCGTCAAGTGGCGTTAACAAGACGTTGACATGCGAGCAATAAGCGCAAAACTGCTGGTCACAGCTTTGCGCTGCTCACAGGGCCGTTACGGCGGCCAGTTCTATCGGGATGCCGTTGAGGACCGCGTTGCCGGAGAGCGGGTCGAGCAGGCTGCCGTCGAGGAGCTGGTTGACGTTGACGCCGGGGTTCTTGGCGGCGTGGCCGAGCCGGGTGCCGGGCCGGTCGTGGCCCCAGCCGTGCGGCAGGCTGACCACGCCTGCGCGCACCCCGTCGGTGACCTCGGCCTCGGTGACCACCTCTCCCCCGGCGCCCTTGATCCGTACCGCCGAGCCGTCCTCGATGCCGAGCCGGCCGGCGTCCTCGGGGTGGATGTGCAGGGTGCAGCGGTTGGTGCCGCCGGTGAGGGCGGGGACGTTGTGCATCCAACTGTTGTTGGAGCGCAGGTGCCTGCGGCCGATGAGGACGAGCCCGTCGGCCTTGTGCCGCAGGGCCTCGCGCAGCCTGGGGAGGTCGTCCGCGATCGGCTGCGGCAGCAGTTCGACCTTGCCGCTGCGGGTCTTCAGCGGCTGCGGCAGCCGGGACCTCAGCGGTCCGAGGTCGATCCCGTGCGGATGCGCGAGCAGCTTCGTGAGGCTCAGGCCGTCGGGCCGTACGCCGAACCCGTCGCCGTAGGGGCCGAGGCGCAGCATCATGTCGAGCCGCCGCTCGGGGCCGGTCTCACCGGCGAGTTCGGCGGTGAGTTCGCCCGGCTCGCGGCCGTGCACGGGCGAGTGGGGGTCCTTGACGGTCTTGCCGAGGGTCTGGCCGATGACCAGGTCGTCGACGGCGGAGGGGTCGGCGCCGTGCATGCCGGTCGCGGCGAGGATCAGCCGGGCGAGGATCTCCGTCTCCGCCATCCGGCCGGGCTCCAGCGGGACGGCGGGGCGGGTGTAGCGGACCTGGTTGCGCACCGCGAGGGTGTTGAAGGCGAAGTCGTGGTGCGGGCTCTGGGAGGGCGGGGGCGGGGGCAGCACGACGTGGGCATGGCGCGAGGTCTCGTTCAGGTACGGGTCCACGCTGACCATGAAGTCGAGCGAGCCGAGGGCCTTGTCGAGCCGGTCGCCGTCGGGGGCGGACAGCACGGGGTTGGCGGCGACGACGACGAGTGCCCGGATCGGCTCGCCCTCCTGGGTCGCGGTGTCGATCTCCTCGGCGAGCGCGGAGAGCGGCAACTCGCCCTTCGCCTCGGGGTGTTGGCTCACCCGGGAGTGCCAGCGCCCGAGGGCGAACCCGTGGCTGGGCCCGGCGGGCCGGGGTGTCCGGTCGGTGGCCGCCTGAGGGAAGAGCGCGCCGCCGGGCCGGTCGAGGTTGCCGGTGAGGATGTTGAGCACGTCGACGAGCCAGCTGGCCAGGGTGCCGTGCGGGACCGTGCAGCTGCCGATGCGGCCGTATACGGCGGCGGTGGGGGCGGCGGCGAGTTCGCGGGCGAGGGTGCGGATGACGACGGCGTCGACGTCACAGGGGCCGGCGACGGCCTCCGGGGTGAAGTCGCCCAGAGACGACCGGAGTTCGTCGATCCCCTGGAGATGAGGCGTCAACTCCCCCGTGTCCACGAGGTCTTCCTCGAAGAGCGTGTACGCCATCGCCGCGAGCAGCAGGGCGTCCGTACCGGGCCGGACGGCGATGTGCCGGTCGGCGAGCCTGGCGGTGCGGGTGCGGCGGGGGTCGATGACGGTGAGGGTGCCGCCGCGGGCCTTGAGCGCCTTGAGCTTGCCGGGGAAGTCGGGGGCTGTGCACAGACTCCCGTTGGATTCCAGGGGGTTGGCGCCGATGAGAAGCAGGTGGTCGGTGTGGTCGAGGTCGGGCACGGGGATGGCGTTGGCGTCGCCGTACAGCAGCCCACTGGAGACGTGCTTGGGCATCTGGTCGACCGTGGAGGCGGTGAAGACGCTGCGGGTGCCGAGGCCGGAGAGCAGCACCGGCGGATAGAGGGCGCCGGCCATGGTGTGGACGTTGGGGTTGCCGAGGACGACCCCGACGGAGTTCGCCCCGTGCCCGTCGACGACTGCCCGGATGCCGGCGGCGACCGCGTCGAAGGCCTCTTCCCAGGTGGCCTCGCGCAACTCCCCGTCCCGTCGTACGAGGGGGGTGCGCAGCCGGTCGGGGTCCGCGTCGACGGCGCCGAAGGCGGCTCCCTTGGGGCAGACGAACCCCTTGCTGAACACGTCGTCTCGGTCCCCGCGGGCGCCGGTGACCCGGCTCCCCTCGATGGTGAGCGTCAGACCACAGGTGGCCTCGCACAGGGGGCAGATACGCAGAGCGGTGCGGGACACGGGTCCTCCCGGGGCAGCGGTGCCTGTCAGGATGAGCATACCGACCGGTAGGGATGGAGGGGAGGGGGTGCGGAGGGTCAGTCCAGGACCCGCGCCAGGTAGGCCCGCAGCATTTCCCGGGCCTCCTGGATGATCCGTTCGTCTCCCTCGGGTGCCATCCGGAAGGCCAGGTGGACCAGGGTGTCGGCGGTTTCCACGGCGATGAGGAAGGTGCGGCGCAGATCGTCGTCGGGTTCGCGGGAGAGGTAGCCGGAGAGGAGGTCGGTGAGTCGGTCGGCGACGCGGTGGTTGGGTTCGGCATGGCGGGCGCCGACGGGGATCTGGTTGCCGAAGTCGACGAGGGAGAAGCCGGGGGCGGTGCGCTTCATGGCGAGGTACTCGTCGAGGACGACGTCCATCGCCTTGCGCCAGCCGCCTTCCTCGCCCGACTCCTTGAGGCGTTCGCTGACGCCGGCCGTGAAACGCTCCAGGTTGCGCTGGGCGAGGGCGTCGGCCATCTGCCGCTTGTTGCCGAAGAAGCGGTACACCGAGCCGATGGGCACGCCGGCGCGCAGGGCGACGGCGCGGGTACTGAGGGCGTCGTAGCCGACCTCGTCGAGGAGGTCGGCGCAGGCGTCGAGGATTCTGGTCAGCCGTTCGGCACTGCGCCGCTGCACGGGGGCGCGGCGAAGCGAGGTCGCTTGGGGCACGGGCTTCATGATGCCTTTCCGCCGCGGTCCGGTGAACCCTGCCCCCCGGTACGGCTCCGGGGGCCTGCGACACTCATCGCCCACCGCCGGGGCGTGCGCCGACGCCGATGCCCGCCGTGAGTGACGGTTCCACTGCCGCGGTACGGGCGCCGACCTGCGAGCCGGAGAGACCCTTGCCGGCGACGGCCTGCACGTCAGCGGCCACGCCGGCGCCGCTGCTCGCCGTCAGCGACGATCCCGCTGCCACGGTACGGATACCGACCCACGCGCCGGAGAGACCCTTGCCCGCGAGGGGCTGCACGTCCGCGGCCACGCCGGTGCTGGGGCTCGTCATGAGCGACGGTCCGGCTGCGGCGGTACGGATGCCGACCCACGCGCCGGGGAGGCTTGCGCCCGCGACGGCCTGCACGTCCAGGACCACGCCGGCACCGCTGCTCACCGCGAGCGACGATCCCGCTGCCACGGTACGGGCACCCACCCGCGAGCCGGGGAGCCCTATGCCCGCGACGGCCCGCCCGTCCAGGACCACGCCGGCACCGCTGCTCACCGCGAGCGACGTGGCGCCCACCCGCAAGGCCAGGAGGCCGCCGCCCGTGCCCGCCACCGCCTGCGCGTCCGGGGCGCCCGCGGCTGTGCCCGCCGCGGCCGGCACGTCCGAGGCCGCGCGAATCCTCGTCGTGAGCGGCGGCTCCGAGGCTCGACCGCCGGCACCCATGCCGACCCGCGAACCCGCGACACCGCAGCCCGCGCCCACCACGCCCCCCGAACCCGCGACACCGCCGCCCGCGCCCAACACGCCCCGCGAACCCGCGACACCGCCGCCCACCACGACCCGCTGGTACGAGACGCCCCCGCCGCCCACCCTCGCGATCGGCTGCGCCTCCAGGGTGTCGCCCGCGCTTCCCGTGGGCCGCAGTTCCGACGCCCCGCCCTCCATGGACCGCGCCCCCGAGCCGCCGCTCCCCGTCGACTCCGGTTTCGAGGCCGTCACGTCCGCCGTGCTTTCCACCGGGGTGCCGTCGACGGCCCAGACGGTGCCGTCGTCGGCGTAGAGACGGGCCGTGACCTTGTGGGTGCCCTGGGGGACGTACGCGGACGGGAGGCGGTAGGACGGGGTGCGCAGGGTGGTGACGGGGCGGTCGTCCACGAAGAGGACGGCGACGCCGCGGCCGGAGACGGCCTTCGCTTTCGTCGCGGCGGGCGAGAAGGTGAAGTTCTGGACGGTCAGCCGCACGGTCCAGCAGTCGTCGGTGGCCGGCTGCACCTCTATGCCGACATCGGGGGCGTTCTCCTTGTCCACCTCGCGGTAGTGCCGCCCCTCGTGATCGGTGTCGTCGAGGACCTTGCCCACCGGTGCGACCGACCGTCCGTCCTTGCGTTCCTGTGCCCCATGGGTGCCACAGCTCACGGATCCGGTGACCAGCAGGACACAGACCGCGAGCAGGGCAAGGAGTCCCCGCGTCCACGACATGCCGGGGAGCGTAGAACACGGGTCCGACACCGCGAATCCCCCTGGGGTCTGGTTCTCGTCCTCCTCCCTGAGGAGGTCACGGGCGGGACATCGGTTCCAGGGAGCGGCCGGGGAACGGCCGGGGAGCGCCCTCTTGCGCCGGCCACACCGCAATCCTACGGTGTTCCATAGGAATCAGACCGCAAGGGAGCGATCATGACCGGGGACGCAGAGATCACGCGCGGCGACGCACGCAAGACCGCCGAGAGCCTGACCTACCTCTCCGGCTTCGGCAACGAGCACGCCTCGGAGGCCGTCCCCGGCGCCCTCCCCGAGGGCCGCAACGCCCCCCAGCGCGCCCCCCTGGGCCTGTACGCGGAACAGCTCAGCGGCACGGCGTTCACCGAGCCGCGCGCCCACAACCGCCGCTCGTGGCTGTACCGCATCCGCCCCTCCGCCGCGCACCCGGCGTTCACGCCCACCCACCACGGCCGCATCCGTACGGCCCCCTTCACCGAGTCGGTCCCGGACCCGAACCGGCTGCGCTGGAACCCCCTGCCCGAGCCCGCCGAGGGCACCGACTTCCTCGCCGGCCTGTGGACCCTCGGCGGCAACGGCGACGTCACCCAGCGCACCGGCATGGCCGTGCACCTGTACCACGCCACCGACTCCATGGACCGCGTCTTCAGCGACGCCGACGGCGAGCTGCTGATCGTCCCGGAGCGTGGCGGGCTGCTGCTGCGCACGGAGTTCGGGCTGCTCCATGTGGAGCCGGGCCACGTGGCGCTGATCCCTCGTGGGGTGCGCTTCCGTGTGGAGCTCCTCGACACTTCCGCCCGCGGTTATGTGTGCGAGAACTATGGGGCCTCCTTCCAGCTCCCCGACCTCGGTCCCATCGGCGCCAACGGCCTCGCCAACCCGCGCGACTTCCGGGCCCCCGTCGCCGCCTACGAGGACGTCGAGGGGCCCGTGGAGGTGGTCAACAAGTTCTGCGGCAACCTCTGGACGGCGACCTACGACCACTCCCCGCTCGACGTCGTCGCCTGGCACGGCAACCATGTGCCGTACGTATACGACCTGCGCCGCTTCAATGTGCTCGGGTCCATCTCGTACGACCATCCCGACCCGTCGATCTTCACCGTGCTGACGTCCCCGTCGGACACCCCGGGGCTGGCCGGAGTCGACTTCGTGGTCTTCGCGCCACGCTGGCTGGTCGGCGAGGACACCTTCCGGCCGCCGTACTTCCACCGGAACGTGATGAGTGAGTACATGGGCCTGATCGAGGGGGCCTACGACGCCAAAGCGGAGGGCTTCGTGCCCGGCGGCGGCTCGCTGCACAACATGATGTCGGCGCACGGCCCCGACCGGGAGACCTTCGACCGGGCGAGCGCGGCCGAGCTGAAGCCGCACAAGGTCGACGACGGGCTGGCGTTCATGTTCGAGACGCGCTGGCCGGTGACGCTCACCGCGCACGCGGCCCGGGCGGACCACCTCCAGCCGCACTACGACGACGTGTGGCGGGGCCTGGAACGCCACTTCCGCCCGTTGCACTGACCGATCCGCGAACGGTACGGATAGCCCGTGACCTCCTTCGCCCCGGACTCCATCGTCCTGAACCGCAAGCTGCCGCTCTGGTACCAGGTGTCGCAGTCCCTGCGCGCCTCGATACTCGGCCGCACCCCCCAGGACCCGCTCCGCCTGCCGACCGAGGAACAGCTCGCGGGGCACTACGGGGTGAGCGTGCTGACCATGCGGCAGGCACTGAAGGAGCTGGAGGACGAGGGGCTGATCACCCGTCACCGGCGCCGGGGCACCTTCATCGAGCCGGGTGCGACCAGGGGCACCCCGGTCCGGCTGCTCGGCTCGGTGGACGCGATCGTGGCCCAGCAGTCCGGTATGACGACCGAGCTGCTGGAGCACGGCAAGTCACCCGTGCCGCCCGAACTCGCCGGGCACTTCCCGGAACTGGACGAGGTGGCGTCGTACCACCGGCTGCGCAGCGACGAGAAGACGGGCGAGCCGACCAATCACGCCCGCAACTACGTCCGGCCCGAACTGGCCGCCCACATCGACCCGTCGGACCTGGTGCGCTGGCCGATGACGAAGGTGCTGCGGGATGTCGTCGGGGCGGACATCAGCCGCATCACGGACACCGTGGAGGCACGCCTCGCGGACCCGGAGACGGCCCGGTTGCTCCAAGTCCCGCTGCTCAGCCCGATCCTGCACTACACGGGGGTCACCTACGACACCGGCGGTCGGGTGCTCGACGCGGCGGTGATCCACTACCGGGGTGACCGCTTCTCCTTCACGGTGACCCTGGACGCCACATGAGCGCACCGGCCCCGACCGACTGTCGGCGGGAGGTCGTACGATGCCCAGCGTGACGCACGACGACGCTCCGCAGCTGGCGGACCTCATGCCGTGGTCCGTCGCACCGCCGCGGCTCGGCCGAGGGTGGCCGGCGGGCCCCGACGCGGCCTCCCTGAAAGCCCGTTGGGACGTCCTGCTGAAGGCCGAGGGGCCCGACCGGGAGACCCTGTTCGAGCCCACCCGGTCCCGCACCCTGCGTTCCGCGGTCGGGCAGCTTCCGGGGCGCACGGGCGGCACCGAGAGGCTCGCGCGCGCCTCCGGCCCCTGCCCGGAGCCGGTACGGGTGCTGCACGCGCCCTTCGACGAACAGTGGCTGATCCCGGACCACCGGCTGATCGACGCGGCCCGGCCCGAGCTGTGGCGGGTGGCGGACGACGACCAGGTGTTCGTGGTGGAGACCCCCACGGACGGTCTCGGCCCCCAGCTCCTCGCGACCTCGCTGCTCCCCCTGCTCCGCCCGGGCCGCATCCGCCCGCTGTACCGCCGCCCGGGCGGCACGGAACCCAACCTCGCGCCCGGTCTCCTCGCGCACCTGCGGACCCGCCTGGGTGTCCCGGTGGAGCCCCTGGACGTGCTCGCCTGGATCCTGGCGGCGGTCCGCCCGGGCCTCACCGTCCCGCTCACCGACGACCCCGCACTGTGGGCCCGCGGCGTCGAGTCGGGCCACCGCGCCCTGTGGCTGATGCGCCGCGACGGCGACCGCCCGAAGCTGCCCGGCGGCCGCCGCCCGTACGTCCGCGCACCGCTGCCCTCCCGGCCCCTGGTCCTGGACTACGACCGCGACGAGGAGGCCCTGCTGCTGGACGAGGGCCGCGTCTCCCCCGTACCGCCCAAGGCCTGGGACTACGAGGCGGGTGGAGTGCGGGTGCTGGAGCAGTGGTTCGCGGCCCGGATCGCGGAACCGGAGCCGGGCACGCTGGCCGCGATCCGCCCGGCGACCTGGCCGCAGGCGTGGACGTCGGAGCTCCTCGAACTGATCACCGTGCTGGCTCTGCTGGCGGATCTCCAGCCGCTCCAGGACGAGGTGACGTCACGGATCACGGCGGCCGACCTGCGCGGGGCGAGAGTGCTGCCGGTCCCGGACTCGGCCCGGAGGCCGGCGTCGGTCCTGGACGGCCACGAGGAGGGACCGGAGGGCCAGCTCGCGCTCCTCTAGGTCCACTAGGTCCTCCAGGTCCTCCAGGTCCTCTAGGTCCTGGGCTCGAAGCCGTCCAGGACCCGCTCCAGCATCCGCTCGAACACCGCGTCCAGATCGATCGGCCCCGCGTCCTCCGTGAACGACGCCGCCAGCCGCGGATACGCCCCCGACGCCACCTGACTGCCCAGGTACGCGATCCGCACCGCGTTCTCCTGCTCCTGCGACCACGGCAGCGACCGCACCCGCTCGGCGGTGGACAGCTCGTTGGAGACGTACGTCGTCACGCAGCCGTTGAGCATCGCGACCAGCTCGATCTTCGTGCCGTAGGGGGCCTCCAGCGGATCGAGGCAGGCGAGGCAGTGCTCCAGATAACGCAGGGCGTTGGGGCTGAAGCCGTACGCCCCCGACATGAGCCGCGGCATCCAGGGGTGCCGGTGCATCAGCGCCTTGGTCTGGCGGGCGTTGCGCAGCATGTCGGCCCGCCAGTCACCCGTGGGCTCGAACAGCTCGTGCTCCCCGCCGACCGCGTCCACCATCAGCTCGTGCAGGTCCTCCTTGCGGGGGACGTAGTTGTACAGCGACATCGTCCCGCAGCCCAGTTCGGCCGCGACATGGCGCATCGACACCGCGTCCAGCCCCCCGGCGTCGGCCAGCCGCACCGCCGCCGCCGCGATGTCCGCCCTGGTGAACGCGGGTTTCGGGCCACGTCCCGTGCGCTCGGGACGCGTCCAGATCACTTCGGGTACGGCCGCTCGGCGCGCCATCGATCATCACCTCGGCCACCATCCTAGTTACGTACAGCGTACGTAGTGCGCTATGGTCACCCCATGACTTCTACGTACGCTGTACTTAGTGAAGGTCTGGAGAAGCGGTTCGGGGAGGTCCATGCCCTGCGCGGTCTCGATCTCGCCGTGCCCGCGGGCACGGTCTGCGGGCTCCTCGGCCCCAACGGCGCCGGCAAGACCACGTCCGTACGGCTGCTGACCACGCTGCTGCGGCCGGACGCCGGCTCCGCGCGGGTCGCGGGACACGACCTCGTCCGGGAACCGGAGGCCGTACGGCGCGCCATCTCCGTCACCGGGCAGTACGCGTCGGTCGACGGGGACCTCACCGGGCGGCAGAACCTCGGGCTGTTCGCCCGGCTGCACCGGGTGCGGGGGCCGGCCGAGCGGGCCGCCGAGCTGCTGGACCGCTTCGGGCTGGCCGGGGCCGCCGACCGGGCCGCGGCCACCTACTCGGGGGGTATGCGCCGCCGCCTCGACCTCGCGGCGAGCCTGATCCGCCGCCCGGAGATCCTGTTCCTCGACGAGCCGACGACCGGTCTCGACCCGGCCGGCCGCATCCTCGTCCAAGACGCCGTGCGCGAGCTGTCGGCGGACGGCACGACCGTGCTGCTGACCACGCAGTACCTGGAGGAGGCCGACCAGCTCGCCCACGAGATCGCCCTGGTGGACAAGGGGCGGGTCGCACACACGGGTTCACCGGCCCAGCTCAAGGCGCTGATCGGGGCGTACGTCGAGATCGCCGTGGCGGACGCGGACGTCCTGGTGACGGCGGCCGGCGTGCTCGACCGGCTCACCGGAGGAGAACCGTCGCTCGACCGCGAGCGCAACTCGGTCGGCGCGGTCACCCGGGACACCACCCTCACACTGCCCCGGCTGGTGCGTGAACTGGACGCGGCGGGAGTGCCGTTGCTGGACGCGAGCATCCGGCCGCCGACCCTCGACGACGTCTTCCTGCGACTCACCAAGGAGCTTGCGGTATGAGCACGCTGACCCACGACGGCACCGCGATGCTGGGCCGTCAGCTGCGGCGGGTCCGGAACAACCCGGGGCTGCTGATCCTGACCCAGACCATGCCGATCACCATGCTGCTGTTCTTCGGCTACGTCTTCGGCAGCGCGCTGGCGATGCCGGGCGAGCAGTACCGGTCCTTCCTGGTGCCGGGCCTGCTGGTGGCGACGGCCGCGAACGGGATCATGACCGGGATGTTCCAGGCGGCCCAGGACGTCCACCGGGGCGTGACGGACCGGCTGCGGACCCTGCCGATCAGCCGGGCGGCCGTGCCGCTGGGACAGTCGGTCGCGGACGTGGTGGTCACCGCAGCCGGGACGGTGCCGTTCCTGCTGGTGGGGCTCGCGGTGGGCTGGCGCGTCGAGGGGTCCGCGCTGCAAGCGGTGGGTGCCGCCGGGCTGTTGCTGCTGTTCCGGTTCGCGACCACCTGGATCGGCATCTTCCTCGGCCTGCTCACCCGCAGCGAGGAGGCCGCGGGGCAGCTGGGCGGAGCCACGTTCATCCTGCCGCTGCTCTCGAACGCGTACATCCCGGCCGAGGGGCTGCCCGGGTGGCTGCGCGCCCTCGCCGAGTGGAACCCGATCAGCGCGGTGACCACGGCCCTGCGGGTCCTGTTCGGGAACGCCCCCGTGCCGGAGGGGGCCGCCTGGCCGGTGGCGCATCCGATCGCCGGGTCGCTGATGTGGTGCGGGGTGCTGCTCGCGGTCTTCGCGCCGCTCGCCGTACGGAGGTACGCACACGGCGAGGGGTGAACGCCTCTTGCCGGGAGGGGAGTTCGGTCACCTGGATCGTGCTGCATGCCGTGGGGACGACGGGCAGGATCGCAGCACGATACCGGGCGGCGAGGGCTCAGTGTCCGCCGAACAGCGAACGGCGCAGTCGGCGCAGTGGCGCGAACAGCGAGACACGGCGAACCCGCGCACCCCTGTCACTGCGCTCCTGCTTGGTGCTGTCACGCGCGGTCAGCTCGCGCATCAGTGACGTCGCCTCGGCCGCCTCGCGCTGCGGGACGGCAGGTCCCGACAGCACCGAGAGATGGCGGTCGAGGCGCGAACTGGTCGCGCTGCTCCCGCAGGTGATCGCAGGGACCCTCGCCCTGCGCACTGTTATCTGTTCCATGTCACTCCCCACCCGTACGAGTCCACCCGGCCCGGGCAGGGTAACCCTATCGCCCCGTCGGGGCACACGTGTATCGGCGTCACAGGATTCACCTTCCCCGCAAGGGTGTTGACGACCCCTCCATGATTACTCTCCGAATCCTGCCGATTTCAGGGCGAGTTGGACAACCGGCTGGGTAGTGGGCTGTGGTGATCCCCCGTCGGGCTCGACCGTCACAGCGAGTGATGTGGCGGACTTGTCGAGTCCGCTCGCGACCAAGGGCGTGTCGGCGGCGAAGAGCCCGAGGGAGCGCGGTTGCTCGTTGGGGCGCATGAGCCACAGTTGACGCACGCGGCCGCTCGGGGGCGCCTCGTACCCGCTCAGGGTGACGACCGCGCGTCCTTCGGACGCGGAAGCGATTGCCGCGATACTGCGACCCTGTGGGTCCTGCCCCCGGGTCGCCCGGGCGTCCGCGGCCTGGAGAACGTGGGCGATCTCACTGGCCTGGGCCTTCTGCGCGTCCAGTTGGTCCTGGGTCCGGTTGGCCTGGACGGCGAACAGGGTGGCGACGACGAGGGCCGCGGCCGCGGTGGCCGTCGCGAAGGGCACGAACAGGGGACGCCTCCGACGCTGCCTGGGCGGCGGCTGGGCGCCCCAGACATGCGGCGGCAGCTGCGACCTGCGCGCGCGGGCCGGCTCCGGCCGCGCACGGGCCGGTTCGGGCCGTACGGCGGGCTCCTGCGGGATGGTGCGTACGGCGGACAGCACCCGGTCGCGCATCGCGAGCGGTGGCGGCGCGGCGGCCGACCAGGCGAGCCGTGCCGCGTCCTCGGACAGGGCACGCACGTCCGCCGTACAGCTGTCGCAGTCCTTGAGGTGTCGCTCGAAGCGGGCCCGTTCGGCGGGTTCCAGCGCGTCGAGGGCGTACGGGGCCGCGAGGGAGTGGAGGTCTTCCTGGCGGAAGAGGCTCATGCCGCACCTCCCAGGCACTCCCGCAAGCGGGTCAGTCCGTCACGCATCCGCGTCTTCACCGTCCCCAGCGGCAGGCTGAGCCGCTCGGCCACTTCACGGTACGTGTAGCCGTCGTAGTAGGCGAGGGTGACGGACTGGCGCTGGAGGTCGGTCAGACGCTCCAGGCACCGGCGCACCCACTCGCGCTCGAGGCCCGCCTCCACCTCCTCGGTCACCTGGTCGAAGGCAGGGTGATGAGACCGGCGTGCCTCGCGCTGGTCGCGTTCACCGGCCGCGCGGGCGCTGCGCACCCGGTCGACGGCACGGCGGTGCGCGAGGGTGAGGACCCAGGACAGCGCGCTGCCCCGGCGCGGGTCGAACCGCGCGGCGGACCGCCAGCATTCGAGCAGCACTTCCTGCGACACCTCCTCCGACTGCGCCGGATCACGCACCACACGCCGTACGAGCCCGAACACCGGCCCGGCGACGAGCCCGTAGAGCTCCTCGAATGCCCTCTGGTCCCCTCCCGCCACGAGCATCAGAAGCTCGTCCGCCTCCAACTCGCCGCCCCCTCCCGCAAACCCGCACCTGGGCCGTCCCGTCCCACGAGGTACTCGCAACGCACACACCTCCGTATGGGGTTACGGATCAGAAGGCCGAAAACGCGGGTCGAGCAGCAGAAAAGAAGTTTTGAGATTCGACCAATCCGGCCCGCCCACCACTCCGAATCACCGGCGTCAGGCAAGTTGGACTGAGGACGGACGGCATGACACCTATCTCCAGGAACGGCTCGGGACGCAGCAGCCTTGCGACCCTCATCTGTGGCGCGCTGGCCGCCGGTGGGCTCGTAGCCGCCGGCGTGGCCACGCTGGAACCCGGGGCGGCCTCCGCCTCCAGTCACCGGGAAGCCCCGCTGATCTCGGGCGACCCCCAGTACGACAACACGGACGTGTACGCGTTCGTCAGCCCCGACAAGCCCGACTCGACGACGATCGTGGCCAACTGGATCCCGTTCGAGGAGCCCGGCGGCGGCCCGAACTTCTACCAGTTCGCCGAGGACGCGCAGTACGACCTCCACATCGACAACAACGGTGACGGCCAGGGCGATCTGCTGTACCGCTTCACCTTCAAGACGCATGTGAAGAACAAGAAGTCGTTCCTGTACAACACGGGCGTGGTCGAGAGCCTCGACGACCCGGACCTGAACGTCACGCAGACGTACGACATCGAGCTTTTCCAGCTGAAGAACCAGAAGGTCAAGTACAAGACGAAGATCGCGGACGACGTCCCGGTGGCGCCGTCGAACGTCGGCAAGGCGTCCATGCCGAACTACGAGAAGCTGCGGGACCAGGCGGTCTACAAGCTCCCCAACGACTCGGCGTCGTTCGCCGGCCAGGCCGACGACCCGTTCTTCGCCGACCTGCGCGTCTTCGACCTGCTGTACGGCGGGAACCTCACCGAGGTCGGCAACGACACGCTCAAGGGCTACAACGTCAACTCGATCGCGCTGCAGGTCCCGACGGACATGATCGCCGAGTCCTCGCACCAGCCGATCGTGGGGATCTGGTCCACGACCCAGCGCAGGAACGCGCAGGGGTACTACTCGCAGGTGTCGCGCCTGGGCAACCCGCTCGTCAACGAGGTCGTCAACCCCCTGAAGGACAAGGACAAGTTCAACGCGTCCTCGCCGTACGACGACGGCCAGTTCCTGAAGAACGTGACCAACCCCGAACTGCCGAAGCTCATCGAGGCGATCTACAAGATCCCCGCCCCGAAGGAGCCCCGCAACGACCTCGTGGACGTGTTCCTCAAGGGTGTGAAGGGGCTGAACCAGCCCCCCTACGTGCGGCCCGCGGAGGAGCTGCGCCTCAACACGTCCATCAAGCCCACCGATTCTCCGAAGCGGCTCGGTGTGCTTGATGGCGACAACGCCGGGTTCCCGAACGGGCGTCGGCTGACCGACGACGTGATCGACGCCTCGCTCCAGGTCGTCGAGGGTGAGCTGGTCGGGTCCAAGAACGACCTCGGTGACGCGGTCGACAAGAACGACAAGGACTTCGAGAAGTCGTTCCCGTACGTGGCGCTGCCGACCGAGGGATCCCGTGGGCCGCTGGCCAAGGGCACGACCTCGGGCAACGACGTCCGCAACCAGCTCGGCGACGCGCTGTCCCCGGCGGGTGCCTCCGGCTCCGGCGACAACATGTCCCTGATCGCCGGGTCCGCGGGCGCGGGTGCGGCCGGAATCGTGCTCATCGGAGCGGCGCTCATGTGGTGGCGCCGGATGCGGCGGCGGGCGTACTAGGCCCTACCGGCCCCTTTACCGGCGCGGCCTGCACGTACTCATCCCCCACGGTGCAGGCCGCGCCCCACACACGATCACGATCTGACGAGGAGAGGGCAATGTCCGGCTCTACGACCGACAGCGCACCCGAGAACGAGCACAACGGAACGTCGGAGACCGTGGCGCCCTCTGCCCATGAGCCCTCTGCCCAGGAGACCTCAGCCCATGAGCCCTCTGCTCAGGCCGACGAGGAGAAGGCCGCCGCCGTGCGGCGGGTCTCGGAGGCCGGGCGGCGCTGGCGGGCGGCTCAACTCGCCGGGTGCGCGGCCCTGTTGGCCGTCGCGCTGACAGGAGGGTCGATCGCCTTCGGGGCGCTGCGGGACGGTGGTACCGCGACCGTCGCCAGTTCGTCGTCGGCACTCTCTCCCGGCCTCATGGCGAGTGGGGACCTCGACGCGGGCATCAGGGCCATCCAGGCCCATCTGCGCGCCCAGCCCATGGACTTCGGCAGCTGGGCCACTCTCGGACTCGCCTACGTCGAGCAGGCCCGGACCAAGGGGGACCCCTCGCGGTACCCGCAGGCCGAGCAAGCCCTGCAGAGGTCACTGGAGTTGGAGCCCGACAACGACCAGGGACTCACCGGTCTCGCCGCCCTCGCCGCGGCCCGGCACGACTTCAAGGGCGCCCTCACGTACGCCGACAGGACCCTGAAGCAGAACCCGTACAACGAGCGGGCCCTCTCCTCCCGGATCGACTCCCTCGTCGAACTCGGCCGCTACGCCGAGGCGTCGAAGGCCGCCGACCTCGCGGACGAACGCCGTCCCGGCATCCCGGTGTTCACCCGCTACGCCTACGTCCACGAACTGCGTGGCGACGTCCGCACCGCCCGCACCGTCCTGGAGCGGGCCCTGTCGACCGCGACCACCCCGGGCGACATCGCCTACGTGGCCAGTGCACTGGGCCAACTCGCCTGGAACCAGGGCGACTACGACACGGCCCTGACCGACTACGCCCGCGCCCTCGCCGCCGACGACGCCTACCTCCCGGCGCTGGAGGGCAGGGCCCGCGCCCAGGCCGCGAGCGGGGACCGCGCCGCCGCGATCAAGGGCATGGAGGCCGTCGTGGCCCGGTATCCGCTGCCGGGGCCGCTCGTCGCGCTCGGGGAGCTGTACGAGGACCGGGGCGGTGACGGCGACAAGGCGAAGGCGGGCGACCAGTACGCGCTCGTGGACGCCTGGACGGCCCTCGCCCGCGCCAACGGCGTCAACGCCGACCTCGACACCGCCATGGCCGCCGCCGACCACGGTGACAAGGCCGCCGCCCTGCGCGCCGCCCGCGCCGAGTGGGCCCGCCGGCACACCGTGCACACCGCGGACGCCCTCGCCTGGGCCCTGCACGTGAACGGCCGGGACAAGGAGGCCCTGCCGTACGCCCGCCAGGCCACCGCGACCGGCTACCGCAACGCGTCCTTCCTCTACCACCGCGGGATCGTCGAACGCGCCGCGGGCGACGAGAAGGAGGGCCGGAGCCTTCTCCGTTCCGCCCTGAAGCTCAACCCAGGTTTCTCCCCCCTCGGCGCCCGCGAGGCCCGCAAGGCTCTCAAGGAGGCCTCCGAGTGAAGCCCCGCCGTCTGTTCGCGTCCCTCACGGCCGTCCTGACGGCGGCTTGTGCGCTCGCGCTGCTCCCTTCCAGCAGCGCGAGCGCCCACCCCCTCGGCAACTTCACCGTCAATCGCTACGACGGTCTCGTCGCCGCCCCCGGGCAATTGCGCGTCGACCACGTCGAGGACCTCGCCGAGATCCCGGCCACCCAGGCCAAGCCGGACATCGAGAAGCTCGGCATGACCGAGTGGGCCGCCCGGCGCTGCCAGAAGGCGGCGGAGGGCGGCAAGGTCACCGTCGACGGCCATACGGCCGCTCTCACCGTGCGGACCAGCCACGCGCGCGTGCGTCCCGGTCAGGCGGGGCTCGACACCCTGCGGGTGGAGTGCCGGCTGACCGCCCCGCTGCCCGAGGACGCCACCGTCACGCTCGGCTTCCACAGCGCGGGCACCGACTCCGGGCCCGGCTGGCGCGAGATCACCGCGCGCGGCGACCGGATGACGCTCACGAGGTCGGACGTGCCCACGAAGTCGGTCTCGAACGAACTGACCACCTACCCGCGGGAATTGCTCTCCTCACCCGCCGACACCGTGACCGCCGCCCTGCGCGTGCGGCCCGGTGGAGCCGCCCTCGGTGAGGAGCGGTCGGACGCCCCCGCCGCCTCCGTACTGCCCCGTGGCGCCGACCGCTGGACGCGCGCCCTGGACTCCCTGGTCGCCCGGCACGACCTCACCGTCGGCTTCGCGGCGCTCGCCCTGCTCATCGCGGTCGTCCTCGGCGCGATGCACGCGCTGGCCCCGGGACACGGCAAGACCCTGATGGCCGCGGTCGCCGCGGCCCGTGGCGGCAAGGCCCGGATGAAGGACGTCCTGCCGCTGGCCGCCTCCGTGACCGTCACCCACACCCTGGGCGTGGTCGCCCTGGGCCTCCTCGTCACGGCCGGCTCGGCGGCCGCGCCCTCGGTGATCGCGTGGCTGGGCATCGCGAGCGGGGTGATGGTGACCGCGGCGGGCGTCACCCTGCTGCGCCGGGCCCTGCGCACCCGCGCGCCCCAGCACGGGCACACGCACGACCACCCGCACCCCACCAAGAAGCCCGAGGAGCGCGAGCTGGTCCTGGTCGCCGCCCACACGGAGACCGCCCGGGCGACGGCGGAGGCGCACCCCCACACGCACGACCACGACCACGACCACGGGCACACCCACGATCACGGGCATCCGCACCCTCACGACCACGACCACGACCACGACCACGCCCACTCCCACGCCCTGGAACACACCCACGGCGGCTTCACCCACACCCACGCCGTGGCCCCCACCCTCCGCGGCACGCTCCTCCTCGGCTTCGCCGGCGGTCTGGTGCCCAGCCCCTCCGCGGTCGTCGTGCTCGTCGGTGCCGCCGCGCTCGGGCAGGCCTGGTTCGGACTGCTGCTCGTCGTGGCGTACGGCGTCGGGCTGGCCCTGACCCTGACTGCGGCCGGATTCGCCGTCGTCAGGCTGGGCAGTGGAGTCACACGGCTGCTGGACAGGCGCCCCCGCCTGGCCGCGAGCCCGATGACCGCGCTGGTACGCAGGACCGCGCCCCTGATGTCGGCGTTCGTCGTGGTGGCTCTCGGGGCAGGATTGGTGCTCAAGGGGGCGGCATCCGCACTCGGCTGAGCTACTTTTGTACAGAAATGACGCGTACGGAAATGACCCATACAGAATTCACGCGCGACATCATGCGGAGTGGAGATTTCGCCCGGATGCGAATGGGGGACGCCCGTGTCCGAAGAACCGGGCAGTGAACGAGTGATCGCGGGCCGCTACCGCCTCCTGTCCCCGCTCGGCGAGGGCGGCATGGGAACCGTGTGGCGAGCCCGCGACGAGGTGCTGCACCGCGAGGTCGCCGTCAAGGAGGTGCGCGCGCCGCACGGGCTGGCGACCCACGAGGTGGAGCGGTTGTACGCCCGCCTGGAGCGCGAGGCGTGGGCGGCGGCGCGGGTCGCCAACCGCAATGTGGTGACGGTCTACGACGTGGCCACCGAGGACGGCCGCCCGTGGATCGTCATGGAACTGGTGCGCGGCATCTCGCTCGCCGAACTCCTGGACGCGGAGGGCCCGCTCAGCCCGCAGCGGACCGCGCACATCGGCGCCGAGGTGCTCTCCGCGCTGCGCGCCGCGCACGAGGCCGGGGTGCTGCACCGGGACGTGAAGCCCGCCAACGTGCTGCTGTCGAACGACGGCCGCGTGGTGCTCACCGACTTCGGCATCGCCCAGGTGGAGGGCAGTTCGGCGCTGACGATGACCGGCGAGGTCATCGGCTCGCCCGAGTTCCTGGCCCCGGAGCGGGCGCTCGGCCGCACGCCGGGCCCGGAGTCCGACCTGTGGTCGCTGGGCGTGCTGCTGTACGCCGCCGTCGAGGGCAACTCCCCCTTCCGGCAGAACACCCCGCTGAGCACCCTGCGCGCGATCGTGGACGAGGAGCTGCCGCCGCCGTACCGGGCCGGTCCGCTCACGCCGGTGATCGAGGGGCTGCTGCGCAAGGATCCCGCGGAGCGGCTGCCAGCCGACCGGGCGGAGCAGGAGCTGCGGATCATCGGGGCGGGTGGCACGCCCCGGGCGGACGCCGTGCAGGCGGGGCCGTACGCCCCGACCGTCGCGGCACCCTTCCCGCAGGAGCCGTCGACGGCCCCGTACCGGCCCGCGCCCACGCCGACCTCCACTCCCACCGCGCGCTCCCGGCCCCCGGAGCGCAATCGCCGTGCGGCCGTCGTCCTGGTCGCGGGCGTGCTGGCCCTGGCGCTGGCGATCGCGGGGCTGACGTACGCGCTGCTGAACCGCGACAACGGCGACCCGAACGGGGCGACCGCCAAGGACAGTGGCCCGGCGGTGAGTTCACCCGCGCCGACCACCTCGGACGAGCCCAGCGACACCCCGTCCCCGTCCCCGAGTCCGAGCAAGAGCACCACGAGCGCGCCCCCGCCGCAGTCGGTGGACGTCTCGCTGACCGGCTCGCACACCGACTACGCAGGCAGCTGTCCGCCGGACAAGTCCGCGGCCCCCACCTTCACGGTCACGCTGACGGTCGGCCGGCTCCCGGCGACGGTGACCTACCGCTGGGTGTCGAAGAACGGCTCGGTGAACGGCAGTTGGAAGACGCTCACGTTCCCGGCCGGTGGCGGAAAGACGCAGCAGGACAGGCGGTTCGTCACCACGCAGGACACCAGCGGAACGTTCCAGGACACCATCAGCGTGGAGGTCCGCGACCCCGTCGAGAAGACGTCCAACTCGGTCCCCTTCTCGCTGACCTGCGTGGCGGAGACCCCGACCGGCACCGACACCGGCGAGGCCTCCCCCACTGCGTCCCCGTGAGGGGTGATCAGGCCGCGCTGTTCAGGACCGGGAGGTAGCCGCCGGACTGGCCGGCCGCGGTCGGGTGGTAGGACTCGCCGATGTTGAGCAGGTTGAGGCTGTGCAGCCAGGCGCTGCCGGAGCAGAGTTCGTGCCCGGTGAAGGCGGAGCGGACGTCGCCCCAGGCGAAGCCGTGGTCCGCGGCCCGCTTGGCGATCGCGGTGTCGAGGTAGTCGGCGGCGTCGTTGATCGCCTTCCGCTTGGTCTCGGAGAGGCCTAGGCAGGTGGCGCCGAGCTGGTAGAAGCGGGGGTAGCCGAGGACGACCACGTGGGCGTTGGGGGCCCTGCCGCTGATCTGTGAGTAGACGGTGTCCAGTTGGCCCGGGAGCGTCGAGTCGACGTACGCCTTCGCGGTGTTGATCCGGGAGAGGCAGGAGCTGTCGGACTGGAGCACACAGGTCGTCATGACGTCGGAGAAACCGGCGTCGTTGCCTCCGATGCTGATCGAGACGAGTGCGGTGGCGGAGCTGAGCGGGGTCAGCTGGTTCGCCAGAACATCACCCGTACGGGCGCCCGAGCACGCGGTGAACGCGAACGACGAGGGTGAGTGGGCGGCCGCCCAGAGGTAGGGGTAGGCCTTCGTGCTGCGCTTGCAGTCGCCGCTGGAACTGATGTAGCTGCCTGCGCCGACTCCCGAGGAATAGGAGTCTCCCAGGGCCACATACGGGCCTTCGGCGGCGTGGGCGGTGCCTGTCCCGGTGAGGACTGCGGCGAGGGCGAGGAGGAGTGAGCCGACGTATGCGGCAAATCGGGAACGTCTCATGGAACCTCCCTTTAGCAGGATCTCTGCCGTATCCGTCGTAGCAACGACACGTGGCGATGGGAAGTGTCCATGCCAAAACTGCCAATGATTTCGTGGACATGACAGGTTTGTTGACTCCTCCTCAACTCCCTTGTTCTACCCCCGTAGATGGCCCAGCCTTTACCTCAGCCCGGAGCGGAACGCGACGCTCCCGGTCGTGTGCGCGATCACGTGCACACCCCCCACGGACGCGCGCCCGACCCAGGCGCGCGTCGCCCATGAGGAGGACTCCCTCGTAATGGCACAACTGCGTAGCAACACCTTCCGGTTCGCCGCGATAACCACCCTGACGGCCGGCGCCCTCGTCGGCGGGCTCACCGCCCTTCCCGCCCAGGCCGCCCCGGCCGAGGGCCGGGTCCTCGCCGCCGGCTCCCCCACGGCCGTCAAGGACAGCTACATCGTCACGCTGAAGAAGAACGCGGGCTTCACGTCCTCGTCCGGCGCAGGCAAGGGGCTCATCAAGGAGTACGGCGGGACGGTCGGCAAGACCTTCGGTTCCGCGCTCAACGGTTACACCGCCACGCTCTCGGCGACCGAGGCGAAGAGACTCGCCGCGGACCCGTCGGTGGCCTCCGTGGAGCAGAACCAGCGGGTCCAGGTGGCCGACACCACGCAGTCCAGTGCCCCGTGGGGCCTGGATCGCATCGACCAGGCCGCGCTCCCGCTCTCCGGCACCTACACCTACCCGGACTCCGCGGGCAGCGGTGTCACGGCGTACGTCATCGACACCGGCGTCCGCATCACCCACAGCCAGATCAGCGGCCGCGCCTCCTACGGCTACGACGCCGTCGACGGCGACACCACCGCCTCCGACGGCAACGGCCACGGCACCCATGTGGCCACCACGATCGCGGGCTCCACCTACGGCGTCGCCAAGAAGGCGAAGATCGTGGCGGTGCGCGTGCTCGACAACGCCGGTTCCGGCACCACCGCCGGCGTCATCGCGGGCATCGACTGGGTCACCGCCAACCACTCGGGCCCCTCGGTCGCCAACCTGTCCCTCGGCGGCGGCGCGTCCACCACCCTGGACACCGCGGTCAGGAACTCCATCGCGAGCGGCGTCACCTACGCGGTCGCAGCCGGCAACAGCAGCGCCAACGCCTCCTCGTACTCCCCGGCCCGCGTCACCGAGGCGATCACCGTCGGCGCCACCACCAGCACCGACGCCCGGGCCAGCTATTCCAACTACGGCTCGGTCCTGGACGTCTTCGCCCCCGGCTCCTCCATCACGGCGGGCTGGAACACCAGCGACACCGCGACCAACACCATCTCCGGTACGTCGATGGCGACCCCGCACGTCGCGGGCGCGGCCGCGGTCTACCTCGCGGGGCACACCTCGGCCACCCCGGCCCAGGTCGCCACGGCCCTGGTGGGCGGCGCCACGTCCAACGTGGTCACCAGCCCCGGCACGGGCTCGCCCAACAAGCTCCTGAAGCTGGTGCCGTAGTACCCGAACAGGTGGCCCCCGGAGGTGACTCACGCCTCCGGGGGCACACCCCTGTCCACGTCCGTACGGGTCGGCCTTGACGGCTCCCACGGCACTGCGCGACATTGAAGCCCGGCATCCGGCGCTTTCTGGGGGGAAACGTCGCCCATGCAGACCACACGTACCGGGACATCCACGACGACGTCGGGCAGAGACCTGACGCCACTGCTCGCCGGCGCCGCGACCGCTGTGGGGGGATTCGGCGCACTGCTCGCGTTCACCGGCTCCGACTCACCGCTGCGCGCCCCGCTCACGCTCTTCTTCCTGCTCGCGGCACCTGCCGCGGGTATCGCCGCCGCACTGCGCGGCTTCGATCCGTTCGCCCGGGCGCTGGCCTCACTGGCCGGCTCGGTCGTCCTCAACATGCTGGTGGCCCAGGGCATGCTGGCCACGCACCGCTGGTCGGCGCGCGGCGGCGTCCTGGCGATGGCCGTGATCAGCGCCCTCGTCCTCCTGCTGGTGTGGATGCGGCGACGCCGTACGGCGAAGGGCCGGGACCTCTGACGTGGACATCAGCGTGTACCGCCCCGGCGAGCTGAGCGCGGCCGACCGGGTGGCGTGGACCGCCCTGCAGTCCAAGGCCCATCTGCACGGCTCGCCGGGCCTGGCGAACCCGTTCCTGTCCCCCGAGTTCGCGCTCGCGGTGGGCCGGTTCAGGCGGGGCGTGCGGATCGCCGTCGTACGGGAGCGGGGCGAGCCCGCCGCGTTCCTGCCCTTCCAGAGGACGGCCACCGGTGTCGGCCGGGCCGTCGGCCTCGGCGTCTCGGACGCCCAGGGACTGGTGCACCGGCCCGGATTCACCTGGGACGCCCGGGAGTTGCTGCGCGCCTGTGGGCTGGCCGTCTGGGAGTTCGACCATCTGGTGGAGGGCCAGGGGCCGTTCGAGACGGGAGCCTCCGGCAGGTTCCCTTCGCCGGTCATGGACATCGACCAGGGCTACGAGACGTATCTGGCCGGACTGCGGGAGCGCTCGCCGAAGTTCACCCGCACGACCCTCGCCAAGGAACGCCGGCTGGTCCGCACGGCGAGCGAGGTGCGCTACGTCCACGACGAGCGCGACCCGGCCGCCCTGCGCACCCTGATGGGCTGGAAGTCCGCCCAGTACCGCAGGACCGGCCGCAGCGACCGCTTCGCGCACGAGTGGATCGCCCGGCTGGTGGAGCAGCTGTTCCACACCCGCTCCGAGCCGTTCGCCGGGATCCTCTCGGTGCTGTACGCCGACGGGAAGCCGGTCGCCGCCCACTTCGGGCTGCGCACCGAACGCGTCCTGGCCTGCTGGTTCCCGGCGTACGACCCGCAGTACGCCAAGTACTCCCCGGGCCTGGTCCTGCATCTGCGCATGGCCGAGGCGGCCGCCGCCGACGGCGTCGCGTACCTCGATCTGGGCCGGGGTCAGAAGGAGTACAAGGACTCCCTGAAGACACGGGAACTCACCGTGTCGGAGGGGTGGGTGACCCGTCGGCACCCGGTCGCGGTCGGACACCGCGTCCGCCGGGTTCCGGTGCGGGCACTGCGCAACGCCGTGGTGGCACGTCCGGAGCTGTTCGAACCCGCCGACAGGCTGTTGAAGAAAGTGGGAAAGATCCGCTCCGGCGCGACTGTAACGGTCAAACCAACAAAAACGTGAGGCCTCGTTCCAGGTCTTGCCATACGGGTCCAAACGTCAATACCGTCATACATCACACCCGCACCGTCCCGTCATTCAGCGGCTCCAGGGGAGGGCTCAGGACCGCGACGGGGGCGCGGGGCGCGGTAGGGGGGGTGCCGTGCTCGGTGACCGCACAGGTGACCGAGTCGTGCCGCGCGACCGGCTGTCGTTTCTCTGGAACAAGCACAGCACGACGGCGGTCGGCCAGCTTTGCCAGCTCACCCGGCACGTACGGAGATCCCTTCCGGCATGCCGTGAGTGAGAACAGAACCCCCCTTTCGAACCGGAGCGACAAACCGGACCGCCCAGGGGCGGGCGGTCCACCGGACGAGAGGGAACCAGACTCATGAGTTCAGTTCTGCGCCCGGCGACTGCGGGCCAGGATGTGCCGACAGCCAGCCAGTACCGGCCCATCTCCACTCACCTGGCCATCACGCCACCGGTGAGTGTCGTCATACCCGCCATGAACGAGGCGGAGAACCTTCCGTACGTCTTCAAGACCCTGCCCGACTGGATCCACGAAGTGATCCTGGTGGACGGCAACTCCACGGACGCCACCGTCGCGGTGGCCCGCGAGCTGTGGCCCGAGGTCAAGGTCGTCAAGCAGCACGGCAAGGGCAAGGGGGACGCTCTGATCACCGGGTTCGAGGCCTGCACCGGTGACATCGTCGTCATGATCGACGCGGACGGCTCGGCCGACGGCAACGAGATCGTCTCCTATGTGTCCGCCCTGGTCTCGGGCGCGGACTTCGCCAAGGGGTCCCGCTTCGCCAACGGCGGCGGCACCGACGACATGACCTTCATCCGCAAGCTCGGCAACTGGGCGCTGTGCACCATCGTCAACCGCAAGTTCGGCGCCCGCTACACGGATCTCTGCTACGGCTACAACGCCTTCTGGCGGCACTGCCTCGACAAGATCGACCTCGACTGCACCGGCTTCGAGGTGGAGACCCTGATGAACATCCGGGTCGTCAAGGCGGGGCTGAAGGTGCAGGAGATACCGAGCTACGAGTACCTCCGCATCCACGGCGCGAGCAATCTGCGGGCCGTCCGGGACGGGTTCCGGGTGCTCAAGGTGATCCTCGGGGAGCGGTCGAACCGGCGTGCGCTGCGCCGCCGCGCCCACTACTCGCCGATGCTCGACTCGCGCCGGGGAGAGGTGTCTTGAGCGATCCCGACATCTCCGTCGTGATCTGCGTGTACACCGAGGACCGCTGGGAGGACATCCTCGCGGCGGTCGTCTCGGTGCGGACGCAGTCCTATGCGGCCCTGGAGACGCTGCTGGTCGTCGACCACAATCCGGCGCTGCTGGACCGGCTGACCAAGGAGTACAAGGAAGTCCAGGAGGTCCGCGTGTTCGCCAACGCGGGCCCCCGCGGCCTGTCCGCCGGCCGCAACACGGGGATCGCCGCCTCTCGCGGCGAGGTGATCGCCTTCCTGGACGACGACGCCGTCGCCGAGCGGGACTGGCTGCGGCACTTCGCCGCCGGATACGCGGACCCGCGGGTCATGGCGGTCGGCGGCCGTACGGTGCCGATCTGGGCGGCGGGGCGGCGGCCGGCCTGGTTCCCGGAGGAGTTCGACTGGGTGGTCGGCTGCACCTACAAGGGCATCCCGGCCGGGCTGGTCCGGGTGCGCAACGTCCTCGGCGGCAACGCCTCCTTCCGCCGCAGCGCGTTCGACGCGGCGGGCGGCTTCGCCACCGGCATCGGGCGGGACGGCGACAAGCGCCCGCTGGGCTGCGAGGAGACGGAACTGTGCATCCGGCTGAGCCGGGCCAGACCGGACGCGGTCCTGCTGATCGACGACCGGGCGGTGATCCACCACCGGGTGCCCGGGGCGCGCGAGAACTTCGGGTACTTCCGCACGCGCGCGTACGCGGAGGGTCTGTCCAAGGCCCTGGTGGCCCGAAGTGTGGGGGCGGACAAGGGACTTGAGTCGGAGCGCCGGTACGCCACCCGGGTGCTGCCGGCCGGGGTGGTGCGCGGGCTGCGGGACGCCGCGCTGGCCCGGCCGGGGGGCGCGGGCCGGGCGGGCGCGATCGTCGCCGGGGTCCTCACGGCGGCCGGTGGGTACCTGGTCGGCACGGTCCGGGCGCGGCGGGGCGGGGCCACGTTCTCGGTCGCGGAGATACCGGCGGAGATGCAGGAGGAGCTCCAGGGGGGGAGAGATGGCTGAGCCGCCCGTACCGATCCTCATGTACCACTCGGTCGCCACCGACCCGAACGACGCCACCCGCGTGCTGTCGGTGTCGCCGGATGCCTTCGCCCAACAGATGAACATCATCGGCGAGTTGGGCCTCACGCCGCTCAGGACCGCCGACCTCGCGGCCCGCTGGCGCGACGGCCGGCCGCTGCCCGAGCGGCCCGTCCTGATCACCTTCGACGACGGCTACGAAGGCGTCCACCGGCACGCCCTGCCCGTGCTCGCCAAGCACGGCTTCACGGCCACGGTGTTCGTCTCCACCGGCTGGATCCGGGGCGCGTACGACACGGGCGGCGGCCTGGACACCATGCTGGACTGGGACCAGGTCCGCGAACTCGCCGCGGCGGACGTCGAGATCGGCGGCCACACCCACACGCACCCGCAGCTCGACCAGCTCGACGACACCGCGCTGCGCCACGAGCTGATCCACTCCCGGGAGATCGTCACCGACGAGCTCGGCACCGCGCCGGTCTCGCTCGCCTACCCGTACGGCTACTCCAGTCGCCGGGTGCGCGAGGCGGTCCGCGAGACCGGGTACGGCCAGGCGCTCGCCGTGAACAACGCGCTCGCGCGGCGCCGCCAGGGGCCGTACGCGCTGACGCGGCTGACCGTGCGCCGCGCCACCACGGCCGAGGAGTTCGAGCGGCTCGTCCAGGGCCGTGCGATCGCCCGGGACTTCGCCAGGGACCGTGCCCTCACCAAGGGGTACGCGTTGGTCCGAAGAGCACGACAGGTCCGCCGGAAGGTCTCCCGTTCCCGTGTCTGACACGACGACCACGACCGAGCCCGAGTCGACCGCGGCGAAGGCGCCCGAGCAGTCGGGGCGCCGTCTTCGGCTGCCCGGCCTCGGCAGGGGCGCCGGCGGCGGCAATCAACTGTTCCGCAACGCCTATGCTCTGATGCTCAACACCGGTATCTCCGCGGTCCTTGGCCTCGGCTTCTGGCTGGCGGCCGCCCGCTACTACTCCGAGTCGGCGGTCGGCCAGGGCTCCGCCGCGATCGCCGCGATGAAACTCCTCGCGGGACTGACCGCGGTGACCCTGACCGGAGCGCTGGCCCGCTTCATACCGGTCGCGGGCCGGGCCACCGGGCGCCTCATCGCCCGTACGTACGCGGGCAGTTCGGTGCTCGTGGCGATCGCCGCTGTCGTCTTCCTGCTCACCCTGGACGCGTGGGGGCCGTCGTACCGGTTCCTGCACGGGCCGGTGAACGGCCTCGGCTTCATCGCCGCCGTCGTCGCCTGGAACGTGCTCACCCTCCAGGACGGGGTGCTGACCGGGCTGCGCAGCGCGCTGTGGGTGCCGGTGGGCAACACCGTGTTCTCGGCGGTGAAGCTGGGACTCCTGGTGGCGTTCGCGGTGGCGATCCCGACGGCCGGTGTCTTCGTGTCGTGGGTCGCGGCGATCGCCGTCTCGGTGCTGCCGCTGGGCTGGATGGTGTTCCGGCGTCTGGCGCCGCGCCATGTCAAGGCGACCGAGGAGCACGCGAAGCCGCCCTCCCTCAGGGAGATCGGGCGTTTCCTCGCGGGTGACTACACCGGCTCGCTGTTCTCGCTCGCCGTGGTCTATCTGGTCCCGGTGATCGTGGCGTCCCAGGTCAGCTCCCAGGACAACGCGTACTTCTACATCACCACGACGATCGGCGGCACCTGCAACCTGCTCGCCATCAACATGGGCGCCTCCCTGACCGTCGAGGGCTCGCACGACCCCTCACGCCTGGCCGCCAACACCCGTGCCGCGCTGAAGCGGATGGCGCGGATCATGCTGCCGGTGGCCGGGATCCTGTTCTTCGGGGCGCCCCGGATCCTCGGTGTGTTCGGCTCGGGCTACGCGGACGCGGCCACCCCGCTGCTGCGCTGGTTCGCCGTCGGCGCGGTGCTCCGGGTCGTCATGGAGACGTACTTCGCGGTGCTGCGCGCACAGAGCCGCACCTCCGGACTGGCCTGGCTGCAGGGCCTGTTGTGTGCCATGGTGCTCGGCCTGACGCTGCTGCTCCTGCCCCGCATGGGGCTGACCGGAGCGGGCGTCGCCGAGATCTCCTCGCTCACGGTGATCGTCGCGCTCGCCGCGCCCCGGCTGTACCGGACGATCCGGCACGCCCCGGCCGCCGAGGTCCCCGCGAGCGCGGCTCCCGACGGCGACCTCGCCGACCTCGGGGCGCGCGAGGTACCGGCCGCCGGCCGCACCCGCCGCCCCGGCTGGGCGCTCGACCAGGACACCCTGGCGCTGGGCATCCACGTCGACTTCGACCACCAGGAACGCCGTCCCGACGTACGCCCGGGTCCCGGCACCCCGCCCACGGGGACGCCCGTGCCGGGCGTGACGCGGGACCGGCCGACATGGGCGCTGCGGAAGCCGGCCGACCTGGGGCTGCCGGTGGAGGCTCGGGAGCCGGGCGCCGAGTCCTCACTCGGGCCGTCCGAGGCGGAGGTCGACGCGCCGTTCGAGGTGGCCTTCGACGCGCGCAAGGAGGCCGACGCGGCGGAGGAGCCCGACGTGCCGGAGGAGGTGCCGCAGCCCGCGGAGCCGTCGCGGCCGCTGTCCTGGCGGGAGCGGCTGCAGCCCACCTGGCTCGGGGTGTTCCTCGGCTGTCTGCTGGCCGTCGCACTGCTCCTGTACTGGGTGCCGGCCCTCGGCCTGGGCGAGGCCGACCTGGACCGGATGGGCGGGCTCGGGCTGATCTCGATCCTGCCGCTGCCCACGCTGGTCGGCGCGGCGCTCCTGGTCGTGGTCTTCGCCTCGCTGCTCTGGCTTGGCCGTGAGCACAAGGCGCTGCTGCTGATCACGCTGGTGGCGACCGTGTTCTCGCTGCACGCGCTGCCCGCGCTGATCGAGGCCGAGCCGCGGTTCGCGACGGCCTGGCAGCACCTCGGGTTCATCGACTACATCGACCGGACCGGCTCCGCGGTGCCCGACCTGGACGCCCGCTGGAGCTGGCCGGGCTTCTTCGCGGTGGCCGCGTTCGTGGCGCAGGCGTGCGGGGTCACGGACTTCACGGAGGTCGTCCGCTGGTGGCCGACGGCGATCCAACTCGCCTATCTGGTACCGATGTTCCTGCTCGTACGGCACATGCGGGCGAGCTGGCGGGCCAAGTGGACCGGCATCTGGATCTTCGTGCTCAGCGGCTGGGTCGGCCAGGACTACTTCTCCCCGCAGGGCTTCACCTATCTGCTGTACCTGGTGTTCGTGGCGGTGCTGCTCGTCTGGTTCCGCGCCCCGCACGTGATCTGGACGAAGCGGCGGCCCGGCGAGGCCGAGGTCGAACCCACGAACCGCCGCCAACGGGCCGTCCTGCTCGCGGTGTTGATCGGTCTGTTCGCGGCGAGCGTGCCCGCCCACCAGCTCACCCCGTTCGTGATGCTCGGCGTGCTGGCGGTCCTCGTCCTGGTCGGCCGCAGCGAACTGCGCGGCCTGCCGGTCCTGTTCGCCGTCATGGTGGCCGCCTGGATCGGCTGGATGGCCGAGCCGTACTGGTCGGGTCACTTCGACGACCTGTTCGGCGGGGTCGGCGGCGTCGGCGGCAACGTCTCCTCGTCGGTCTCCGGCCGTATCGAGGGCGGCAGTTCGACCCACAAGCTGGTCCTGTACGTGCGCGTGCTGCTGGCGGGCGGGGTCATGGCGCTGGCCTGCTACGGCTGGTGGCGGCGGCGCGACCACAAGTACCGGGAAGCCGCGCTGCTCGTCCTGACCTTCGTGCCGTTCCTCGGCTTCGGCATGCAGTCGTACGGCGGCGAGATGGCCCTGCGGGTCTTCATGTTCGCCCTGCCGGGCGCCGGGCTGCTCGCCGCCCTTGCGCTCTTCCCGCGCACCGGCGTCACCGCGAAGGAACGCGAGAAGGACCGGGTGAGCCTCGCTCCGGTGGCCGCGCTCATGGCGGGACTGCTGCTGGTCGGCGGCTTCCTGGTCGCCCGCTGGGGCAACGAGCCGTTCGAGCGGATCCAGCCCGGCGAGGTCGCCGCCATGGACTACGTCTACGCCCACGACGATCCGACGGTCCGGGTGCTGTGGCTGTCCAACGACACGCTCGACAACGTGACGCCCGCGATGCCGTGGGGCGCGAAGGACATGGAGAAGGTGTCCTACGTGCCGACGCTCGCGCCGACCGACCCGGTGCTGGTGTCCGGGCTGGTGAAGTCGCTGAAGGACGCGGGCCCGAACTCGTATCTGATGGTCAACGTCAGCCAGGTCACCTATCTGCGGCTGGACGTGGGCTATTCGACGACGTGGGAGCCCCGGCTGCTGGACAACCTCGACAGCCGCAAGGAGCTCAAGCGGGTCCTCACCAACGATGACGTGACCATGTACGCCCTGCGGGACCAGCCCGCAGGGAAAGTACCGAAGGCCGATCCGGGGCCGATCGGGCCGCAGGTGACCTGGACGCCCTGGTCGGTGGTGGGGGCGCTGGCGGCGCTGGCGCTGATCCTGCTGCTCTCGGCCCGTGAGGCGGTGCGGGTCGCGGTGCGGCCGAGTGTGCGGCGGCTGCGGTGGCTGCAGAGCAGCTTCTGGTTCGCGCTGCCGCTCCTCGCGGTGTTCCTGGCGGCACTGGTGCAACGGTTCCTGACGATGAAGTGACGCCCTTCGGACGTCATTCGGCAGCCATTCGGCAGTCATTCGGAGGTCAAGTGGCTCAGCGGGCGAGCCACTTGACCTCGTACGCGCGCATGTCGAACTTCTTCCCGTCGATCTCGGCGCTGATCTGCCGATTCAAGGTGTTCACCACCAGCACGGTCCTGTCGGTGGCGAGGACCCGGACGTTGGGTACGTCGTCGGCGGCGACGGAGACGTTCTCGTACGCGCTCCCCGGCGCGAAGGCCTTGCTGAACCGGCTGACGAGGTCGAACATCGGCAGCTTCCGGCCGCCGCCGGCGCTGGTCGGCGTCCAGAGGCAGCCCGCGCAGTCCGTGCCCTTCTCGTTCTCCGGGTTCCAGTAGAGGGCGGACGTGGTGCCGCCCCTGGCCAGCGCGATCATCCCGGCGGCCTGCACCGCGACCCGGCGGTTCTCGGACCAGCCCTCGCGTTCGTCCCGGCTGTCGGCGGGCTCGACGTAGTACTCGGCCCACCACAGCGGCAGGTTCCCGGTCCGCTGCCGCACCCACCGGCTCACCGCGGTGAACTTGTCGGTGGCCGCGAACTCGTTCGGCAGCAGGTCGTCGTCGTTGGTGTAGCTGGAGCCGTCCACGACCACGAAGTCGGCGCCGGCCTTGTTCCTGTTCCAGTAGTCGAAGGCGTCGAGGATCCGCTGGTCCATCGCGCCCCAGGCCCCCTTGAAGGTGGTGGAAGCGTCCTCGGAGCGCGGGTCGACACTGTCCATCACGAGATACGGTCCGCCCACCATGATCTTGGGGTCGACCTTCTTCAGCGCCTTGTAGACCAGGTTGTAGAGCCGGGTGTACCCCTCGTAGTCCCAGCGGGCCTCCCCGTTGTTCCAGAAGCCCTTGAACTCGTTCCAGACGATGAAGTGGCGTACGTCCGGGTAGCGCTTGGCGACGGTCGCGGCGAGCGCGGCGTAGTCCTCGAAGTGCGCGGGGTCCGGCGCGGTCTCCAGTGCCGCCTTGCTCCAGTCGGTGTTGCCGACGCCCGCCTCGCCGCCCTTCATCCAGTCCGGAGCGCAGCACAGGGTCACGATCGGGGTGGAGCCGGAGGCACGGATGAAGTCGATGCGCCGGTCCAGGCCCTCGAAGTCGTAACGCCCCTTGACCGGTTCGGGGTTGTCGGCTCCCCAGCCCATGATGTGCTGGTTCTGCGGAAGTCCGCCGGCGTCGGCCAGCAGCCCCTCGACGCGCGCGGTGGCGGCGGAACTGCCCTCGTCGGCGCTGAACTGGGTGTGGGTGAAACCCCAGCCGACCTCCGGGGTGTTTGCGTCGGGTGTGGTCGTCGGGGTGCCGTGGACCCTGTCGCCGTTGCGTGAGGTGCCGTCGGTGCCGGCACCGCTGCCCGGAAGCGTGTTGAGGAGGGTCACGACCAGCGCCAGAGCCGCCGCGCCCACACCGAGCAGAGCGGTGAGCCGCCACCGCCGTGCCCCCGAATTCCACTCATGACGTCCCATTGAGGGCAACGGTATCCGCGAACACACGTGTGCGGGCAGATGTCGGAGATGCACAGCCTTGTAACAGGAGTTAGCGGACAGACCGGAAACACCGGACGTCGGCGACACGATCCCCGCACTCCGGAAACCGGGTGCGTATGGGGGTCCCGTGCCGGATCATGGGCCGCATGTCTGCGAACCCACACGACGCTCTGCCGATCCGGCTCAACGTCGACGACAGCGACTCGCCGTCCGACGTCGTCGACGCGCTGTTCCTCGGCCGCTTCGCGACGGGCGAGCAGCCGTACTCCCACGCGGCCAACATCGACCGGGTCCGTACCGGGGCCACGCTCCTGCCGGCGGGCGCCCGGGTGCTGCGGGTCGCCCGCGACGACGACCGCAGCGCGACGCTCGCCGAGGGCGACGGCTGGACCCTGCTGATCTCCCGCTGGAACCGCGGCGCCGACGTGACCGTCACGGCCACCGACGCCGAGCTGGCCAAGAAGGTCCTCGACCAGGCCACCGACGGCGCGGCGGACGAGCCGGAACCCCAGCCGGAGAACGTGACGATGGGCTTCTGGTACGTCTCCCCCAGACGCGGTCCGCACCGCACGACCCGGCAGATCTCCGCGGGCACCTGGGACGAGGTGCGGCAGAACTACACGGCACCCGTCGCGGACGCGATGGACCGCCTGATGAAGACGACCCCGGAGGACATCGCGGGCCGTCTGCTCCTGCTCCACGGCCCGCCGGGCACCGGCAAGACCTCCGCCCTGCGTACGCTCGCCCGCTCCTGGCGGGACTGGTGCCAGGTGGACTGCGTCCTGGACCCGGAGCGGCTGTTCAGCGACGTCGGCTATCTGATGGACATCGCGATCGGCGAGGAGGACGCGACGGGCAAGGGCCGCTGGCGGCTCCTGCTCCTGGAGGACTGCGACGAGCTGATCCGCGGCGAGGCGAAGCACACGGCGGGACAGGCCCTGTCGCGGCTGCTGAACCTGACCGACGGCCTGCTGGGCCAGGGCCGCAACGTCCTGGTCGGCGTCACGACCAACGAGGACCTGGAGCGGCTGCACCCCGCCGTGGTGCGCCCCGGCCGCTGTCTGGCCCGTATCGAGGTGGGCCCGCTGACCCGCCGGGAGGCGGCCGGCTGGCTGGGCACCGAGGAGGGCGTGGGCCGCGAGGGGGCCACCCTGGCGGAGCTGTACGCGCTGCGCCGGGGGACGTCACCGACGGCGGTGCCGGAGCCGCGGCCCGGGGCGGACGCGGGGCTGTACCTGTAGTGCTTTGATGGCTGTATGACCTTGTTCGTCGGCACATCGGGGTGGCAGTACAAGGACTGGCGGGGCGTCCTCTACCCCGACGGCGTGCCCGTGCGGCTCTGGCTGGAGGAGTACGCGGCGCATTTCCCGACCGTCGAGATCAACAACGCGTTCTACCGGCTGCCGACCCGGGAGACCTTCGAGGCGTGGCGGCAGCGGGTGCCGGGGGACTTCGTGGTGGCGGTGAAGGCGAGCCGGTACCTGACCCACATCAAGCGGCTGAAGGACCCCGAGGAGCCGGTGCACCGCCTGATGAGCCACGCCCAGGGACTGGGCGACCGGCTGGGGCCGGTGCTGCTGCAGCTGCCCCCGACGCTGCGCGCCGACCCGGACCTGCTGGACGCCTGCCTGGCCTGTTTCCCCGCCTCGACCCGGGTCGCGGTCGAACCCCGTCACGAGTCCTGGTGGACGCCCGAGACCCGCAAGGTCCTGGAGACCCGGGGTGCGGCCCTGTGCTGGGCCGACGTACGGGCCCGTCCGGTGACCCCGCTGTGGCGCACCACCGACTGGGGGTACGTCCGCTTCCACGAGGGCCGCGCCAAGGCGTGGCCGCACTACGGCAGACGGTCCCTGGAGACCTGGGCCGAGCGGATCGGGGGGACCTGGTCCGGGGACGAGGACGTGTACGTCTACTTCAACAACGACCCGAACGGTGCCGCCGTACGCAACGCGCAGCTGTTCGCCTCGCTGTCTCAGTCCGCCCCGTAAGCCGCCCGCAGCGCGTCCCGTACGGCCGCCAAGGCGTCGTTCTCCGTGAGCCCCAGTCGTCGGGCCCGCTCGACGTACGCCTGGGCGGCCGATGCCAGCTCCCGTTCGGCGGCCGAGCCGGCGGCGGCCACGAGGGTGCCGTTGCGCCCCCGCGTCTCGATCACCCCGTCGCTCTCCAGCGCCCGGTACGCCTTGGCGACGGTGTTCGGGGCGAGCCCGAGCGACTCGGCGAGGCCCCGCACGGTCGGCAGCCGGTAGCCCACCGGCAGCACCCCCGCCCGCGCCTGCTCGGAGATCTGCACCCGCACCTGCTCGTAGGGCGGGGCACTGTCGTCGATGTGGATCTTCAAGGTCACGAGCCGATTGTCCCGCACCGCCGGAAAATGAGAGGCACCCGAGGATGCCTCCCCCGTAACGTGCGCCTTCATGACCGTGATCGTGCGCGACCTGCGCCCACAGGACCCGGCCGACGTCGAGAGCTTCGCCCACGTCCGCCATCTGGCCCTTCCGTTCGTGTTGTGGACCCCGGCCGGCGTTCTGCACCGCCTCGTCCACACCCACCCGGACGCGCACTACCGCTCCCTGGTGGCCGAGGAGGACGGCGAGGTCATCGGCACGGCCCAGCTCGGTCTCGCCCACGACAGCGCGGAGCCGGGCCAGGGCTATCTCAACATCTACGTACGCCCGGACCGCACCCGGCGCGGCGCGGGTGCCCTCCTCGTGCGCACCGCCGAGGAGCACCTGGCGACGCACGGCGCGACCAGGCTGTACTCCTGGGTCCTGGACGAGCCGCACAACCGCGTCTTCGCCGAGCGCCACGGCTACCGGGCCAGCCGCTCCGCGCACTTCCTGCGCCTGGACCTGGCCAACGGCACGCTGCCCCCGCTCCAGCCCCTTCCCCCGGGCGTCGAACTGCGCACCGCCGCCGACTTCGCCGACGACCCGCGTCCCTTCTTCGAGCTGGACGCGGAGACCTCGGGGGACGAACCGAGCGATGTCGACACCGAGTTGACGGACTACGACGCGTGGGTCGAGGAGAACTGGAAGCACCCCCTCCTCGACCATGCCCTGACCACGATCGCCCTGGTCGATGGTCGCCCCGCCGCCTTCAGCGCCGCCCACACCGACGGCGCCGGCCGCTACGCCACCGCCATGACCGGCACCGCCCGCGCCTTCCGGGGCCGCGGCCTCGCCAAGCTCGCCAAGAACGCCTCCCTGCACCGGGCCCGCGCCGCCGGCTGCACGGAGGCCCTCACCGGCAACGACGCCGCCAATGAACCCATGCTCGCGATCAACAAGTGGTTCGGATACGAGATCTGCGCCACGGAGGTACGTCATGTCCGCGAACTCACCTGAGCCCCTGCGGCGGGTGGACGTCGTCCTGCTCAAGGCGGGCCGCACGAAGATCCGTTACGAGGCCGAGCTCCTCACCGACGACGGCACCCGCGTCACGGTCCGCGCGCCCTGGGCGGGAGAGGGGGTCCGCGACTTCGGCTTCGTCCGCTTCGAGCCGGGCGACGTCTTCACCGAGCACTACTGGCGGGACCGCTGGTACGCCGTCAAGGAGGTCCGCACCGCTTCCGGCACCCTGAAGGGCTGGTACTGCGACATCACCCGCCCGGCGACACTGAAGGGCGCCGAGCTGGTCGTGGAGGACCTGGACCTGGACCTGTGGGTCTCGGCGGACGGCACGCAGGTGCTGCGCCTGGACGAGGACGAGTTCGAGGAGAGCGGCCTGAGGGAGAGGGACGCCGAGGCGGCGTCGGCGGCACTGGCGGCACTGGACGAGTTGGAGGCGATGGCCCACGTCGAGGGTGGTCCCGCGGTCGGCACCCGACACCCCTTCCCACCCCTCTAGTCGCTCCTGGCCACCACCGCGTACCGCTCGTCGTCCACGTCCTTCCCCCACAACAGGGCATCTCCCGAGAGCCGCTCCACCAGCAGCCTGGCCCCGAGCCGCTCCACCAACCCGCTCACCACTTCGGCCGATATCCCGACCGACCCCCACACCCCCTCCACCAGCACCAGCCGCCCACCCGGCCGCAGCAACCCCCACCACCGGCGCAGCGCCCGCCCGGGATCCGGCAGCGCCCACAGCACATGCCGTACCAGGACGACGTCGAACCGCTGCTCCCCCACGGGCGGCATCGCCGCGTCACCGATGAGGAACGCCGCGTCACGTCCGGCGAGCTTCGCGCGGGCCAGTTCCACCATGGCCGGAGAACTGTCCACGCCGGTCACCCGGTGTCCCTGCTCGGCCGCGAGGAGCGACAGGCTTCCGGTCCCGCACCCGAGATCGAGGACGTCACACGCCTGCTCCGGGAGCCACCCCCGCAGCCGCCCGGCCCAGGCCCCGCGCACCTCGGGGTCCCGCAGCCCGTGGTCCGCCTCCTCGTCGAAGGAGACCGCCTCGGCGTCCCAGTCCACGCCCCCACCGCCACTGTTCTCCGTCATGCGCCCAAGAGTGACACCCGCCACTGACACTCGAATCGTGACAGCCGCCACTGACAGACCGGTGACCGATGAGGAACTCTCCCCCCAAGCGTCTACCTCCGTGAGAACGCGGAACTCGGTAGGCACTGAAGGAGGCAGCCATGCGCCGTACCACCGTGCAGAAGCCCCTGAAGAGGACGGATGCCCGGCGACTTGCCGAGGAGGCCGACGAGCGCCCCGCGGGACGACCCGAGGTCCGCAAGGACATCGCGCGGACCTGGTGGCCCGACGGCTGACGGCGGCAGGCATGCTCCCTCCGTGTCAGACCAGTCGCTTGCGGTAGTGGACGCGGTCGTAGGGCCCGTCCACTCGCCGTTCCACGACCTCATAACCGAACCTCGGATAGATCTCCTGGTTCTCCCACATCATCGCGTTGGTGTAGAGCCTGACCTCGGGCAGGCCCAGTGCACGCGCGTGTGCCTCGACGAACCGCAGCAGCCGTCCGCCCACGCCCTGCCCCTGGGCGTCGGGCCGGACGGCGATGTTGTCGAGGTACAGATGGTCCGGGTACCGCTCGACCACCACGAGGCCGATCACGGGGTCGCCCGTCACGAAGACCTGCCCCGCGGCCACGTTCGCCGCGTGGTCCCGCTCCATGGGCTGCGGCACCTGTCCGATGCGCTCGATGTAGTGCTCGTACGCCGCGTCGGTCACGGCCTTCACGGCCGGTACGTCGGCCGCGTCGGCGGGTCGGATCTCCTCGTTCGTCATGCGCGGAACGCTATCTGTCTGATCTCCGTCTCAGCACTCCCTTAAGAGGGCCATAAAGATCGCCGCCGACCGTCACAAGCTGGGGATTTCGCGGTTTCTTTGATCCGGCACCCATCAGTACCGGTTCCGAGGAGATCCCCCGTGCCCGCACGCCGCAAGGCCGCAGCCGCCGTCGCCGTCGGTCTGGTTCCGTTCGCCCTGACCCGACTGGCCGCCGCGCCGGCGTCCGCGCACGGCTCGATGGGCGACCCGGTCAGCCGGGTCTCGCAGTGCTACGCGGAGGGTCCCGAGAGCCCGAAGTCGGACGCGTGCAGGGCGGCGGTCGCGGCGGGCGGCACCCAGGCGCTCTACGACTGGAACGGCATCCGCATCGGCGACGCGAACGGACGGCACCAGGAGCTGATCCCGGACGGCAGGCTGTGCAGCGCGAACAACGACGAGTTCAAGGGGCTCGACCTGGCCCGCGCCGACTGGCCGGCAACCAGCGTGCGCAGCGGGTCGTACACCTTCAGGTACCGCGTGACCGCGCCGCACAAGGGCACCTTCACGGTGTACCTCACCAAGCCGGGCTACGACCCTGCGCAGCCGCCGGCCTGGGACGACCTGGACCTGTCGAACCCGGTCGCGACGGCCACCGACCCGGTCGCCTCGGGCAGCTTCTACACGTTCTCCGGCACGCTCCCCGAGCGCTCCGGCAAGCAGCTCCTGTATGCGGTCTGGCAGCGCTCGGACAGCCCGGAGGCGTTCTACTCCTGCTCGGACGTGATGTTCGGGGGCGACTCCGGTGGTACGACGAGCAGTTCGACCCCGGCCCCGAGCGCCTCCGCGCCCTCCGAGGAGCAGATCGAGGACGGCACCGACAAGTCGACGGTCGAACACCACGGGCACGGTGACGACGACGCCGGTACGTCGGCAGAGCCGGTGGCCGCCGAGACGGAGAGCGTCCCGGTCAACGACGTGAAGGCGGCGGGCACTTCGCAGAATCTCGCCGAGACCGGCGGTGACAGCGGTACGCCGTATCTCGCGATGGGCGGCGCCCTCACGCTCGCGGCCGGCGCGGCGATCCTGTTCGGCTCGGTGCGCCGGCGCGCGGTGAACAGTGGTGGGCGGCACGGCCGTTGACCGAATGAACTCCGGGGCCTGACCGGCGGCTCAGGCCGGACAGGCCCCGGCGCGGTCAACTGAACGCCGACGCACAGGTGGTGGCGGTGGCGTGGGCAGGGTCGAGGGCGTTGGCCACCTCGTGGAAGGCGATCCGGTCGAACAGCCCGATGGCCACGTGCTCGGAGAGGTCGAGCGGACACAGGTCCTGCAGCAGGACGTTGTGGACGCCGGATCCGCTGAGGAACTGGCTCTGGTACGGCGTCACGACCTCGTCGTACTTGGTGGCGAGGACCGTGTACCTGACGCCGGGGACGGTGTCGCCGCCCGCGTTCAGCTTGGTGAGGAAGGGGGAGCCGACGACCTGGTCGGCGAGGGCCGGGGTGCGGGTGGTGAGCAGGTCCTGGATGCCCGGGAAGTACGGCAGCAGATTGGTGATGCCGGACAGGGTGGTGCCGTGGTTGTCGGGGGCGATGCCGACGAGGGCGTTCACCTTGGCGGCTCCGCCGAGGAACTTGAGGTAGTAGCGGGGCATGAGGCCGCCCTGCGAGTGACCGACGAGGTCGGTCTCGGCGGCGCCGGTGGCGGCGAGCACCTTGTCGACGAAGGTCTTCAGCTGCTCCGCCGACTTGTCGATCGGGCCGAGGCCGTGGAAGAGGGGCACTCCGGACAGTTGGCCGTAGTCGAAGGAGAAGACGCAGTAGTCGCGGTTCTCCAGGTACGGGACGAGGGCCAGCCAGTTGTCGACGGAGTTCGCGAAGGTGCCGTGGACGAGGACGACGGGGCGGGGATGGGCGGCGGAGGGCTTGCAGGAGTAGTCGTTCCAGCCTCCCCCACTCTCGGCTTCGCTCGAGCGGGGGGACCCCCAGCTGGGAGCGGTGGCCGCCTGGGCGGCTCCGGCGGCGGGGACGACGGCGACCGCGGCGGTCAGGAGCAGGGCGGCGAAGGGTCTGAGCAGTCGTTTCCAGGGCAGCATCGGGTGATCTCCTTGCGGCTCAAGGGAGTTGCGATAGCTGTACGCCCTGTGACCCGGATCACGAGGATGCTGTTCAATTCGAAAGTTACGGACGAGTAGTGCACTTGTGAAGTTACGCGTCAGTAAAAACTTCCAGTGGTAACCGCGCCGGGTGCACCGGCTGATGAACCATCACCAGGTGGGCCTGATGGGGCCATGGGGAGCAATACGTCCCAATCGGTCACGCAGCGCCCGCACTTCACCCTCACCGAGCACATCGGTCCACGCCCGCACCGCCTCCGCGGCGGCCTCCTCCGCCGCTCGGGTGCAGGCCCACCCCCGCTCGGTCAGCACGACGAGCCGGGCCCGCGCGTCCCCGGGATGCGGCCGCCGCTCGGCGTACCCCTTGCGCACGATCTCGTCGACCAGCTGGCTCGCGGCCTGCTTGGTCACCCCGAGATGACCGGCGAGCTCCGTGACCGTGGCCCCGTCCGGCGCGAGCCGGGTGAACGCGAAGCCCCAGGCGGGCCGCGCCTCGAACCCCCGGGCCACCACCCCGTCATTGATGCGCTGGGTCAGGTCTCCGGCGGCGGCGAGCAGGGCGGCGGCCAGGGCGAGGGCTTCGGAGTTCTGCACTCGGGCATTGAAACACCCTTGACGAATTGGTCAAGCAGATTGACCATGGAGACATATAGTCAACCTGCTTGACCATCTATGACCTGGGGGTCCCGCATGCCCGTAGTCCGCTCGTCCGAGGCCGTCACCCACGAGATCCACGGCGCCCGCTTCGTCTCGTACGCCACTCCCCTCAGCGGCGCCAAGGAACTCTGCGCCTGGCGCGGCGAGATCCCCGCGGGGACAAAGGCGCCGGCACACACCGTCAACCGCGAGGAGATCTTCCATCTGCTCATCGGCGAACTCCTGATCACCCTTGACGGCACCACCCACCGGATCACGGCGGGCGACACGGTGATCGTCAACCCCGGGGTGACCTTCGCCGTCGAGAACCCCACCGATCACACCGCCCTCACCTGGGTCACCACCTCCATCGGCCTGGAGGCGGAACTGGCCGACGGCACCCGCATCACTCCCCCGTGGGCCAACTGATCCCTACGCCGCCAGCGCCCCGGGCAGCACCGCCAGCGGTCCGAACCTCGCCCGGGCGCGGTCCGCGGCCTCCTCGATACGGCGGAGTTTGTCGTCGGCGGGGTCGAAGGTGAGCTGGTGGGAAGCGTGTTCGGCGGGGTCGAGGCCCTCGGCACGCAGGGCGATGGAGCGGACCCGGGCGCGCTGGAGACCCAACGTCTCGTACATGCCGTAGGCCGCCCTGGTGAGGGCCGCCGAGTGGGCGGTGGGTTCGCCGAGGGTGCGGCTGCGGGTGGTCCCGGTGCGGTCGGCGTAGCGGACGGTGAGGGTCAGGGTGCGGCAGACCTTGTCGAGGGCGCGCAGCCGGGAGCCCAGCTCCTCGGCCGCGGAGAGCAGCGCGCGGCGGTGCAGGCCGGGGTCCAACTCGTCGCGGGTGAAAGGGCGTTCGGTGGCGAGGGAGCGCGAGACGCCGTTCGGGACGACCCGGCCGCGGTCCACGCCGTTCGCCTTCTCGTGCAGTTCGCGGCCGGTCTTGGCGCCGACCAGGCGCTGGAGCGTGGACAGCGGGGCGGCGGCGACCCGGCCGAGGGTGTCGAGGCCGTACTCGCACAGGACGCGGGCGGTCGCGGCGCCGACGCCGGGGAGCGCGGCGACGGGCCGGCCGGCGAGGAAGTCCGCCACCGTGTCCTCGGGGACCGAGCAGGTCACCCCGGGCCGGGCGTCCTTCAGCGCCATGCGGGCCAGCATCGGCCCGGGCCCGGCTCCGATCGCGCAGTCGACGCCGTGCAGGGCGAGGGCGCGGACCCGGATCACCGAGGCCAGTTCGGCGGCGTCCCGCTTGAAGTAGCGTTCGGCGCCCCGCAGATCGGCCAGCGCCCGGTCCGGCGGCAGCGCCTCGACGACCGGGGTGAACTCCTCCAGGAGGCCGAGCAGTTCGGGCAGGGCCGCCTCCCGCGTCGGCGGCAGCTGGAAACGTACGCAGAGGATGGTCATCCCGCACTCCCCGGACTCTGGTGCCACAACTTCCTTACCTGTGAAGCCTCTTGACCCGCCGGTCGCAGATCGGCCCACGGATGCAGTTCGTATCCCGTCGGCATGTGGATTCGTCTGCCGCCGGTCGGATCGCCGGTCGCGACACCGGCCCGCTCCGGCACCGGCTCGGCCAGCCGTGCCGCCACCGCGTCGAGGCCTTCCCCGTCCCGCAGTTCGACCAGTTCGGCGAGGTTCCAGGCGGCCGCGCCCACCACGCTGAGGCTGCGCGGGCCGCGCCGCTGCACCACCCCGCGCACCAGCAGCAGCCAGGAGTGGAAGACGGTGTGCGCGCAGGCGTCGTGGGAGTCGTCGAAGAAGGCGAGGTCGACCAGGCCGGTGCCGTCGTCCAGGGTGGTGAAGATGACCCGCTTGCCGGACCGGATCGGCGGGGTCTGGGTGGCCGCCTTGGCCCCTGCGACCAGCACGGCCTCGCCGTGCCGCGCTTCCCTCAGCCGTCGCGCGCTGACCACGCCCAACTCCGTCAGGAACTCCCGGTGGTCGTCCATCAGATTGCGCGAGACGTCCATCGACAGCACTCCCAGCTCGGCGCTGAGCTTCTCCACGGAGGACAGGTCCGGCAACCCGGCCGAGGCCGTCTTTCGCCCGCCGGACAGGGGGAGTTGGGACCCACGGCCCGCGCGAGCGCCCCGGTGCAGCTCAGTCAGGTGCAGTTGCAGATCACGCCGGTTGGCACCGAAGGCGTCCAACGCGCCGACCTGGGCCAGCCTTTGGGCGACCGGGCGACTGGGCCGCCCCCGCTCCCAGAAGTCCAGCAGCGAGGCGTACGGCTGGCCCTCGGCGATCCGCGCCGCCTCGGCCTCGCTGATGCCGTGCACGTCGGACAGGGCCAGTCGCAGTCCCCACATCGAAGGGGATCCAGACGGAGATTCAGACACCAGTTCGATCCGATGTGCGACCCCCGACTTGTTCACGTCCAACGGCAGGATCGGCACCCCGCGCCGCCGTGCGTCCGCCAGCAGCAGCCGCTTCGGATACATCCCGGGGTCGTGCGTGAGCAGCCCGGCATAGAAAGCCGCCGGGTGGTGCGCCTTCAGCCACGCCGACTGGTACGTCGGTACGGCGAAGGCGACCGCGTGCGCCTTGCAGAAGCCGTACGACCCGAAGGCCTCGACGATCTCCCAGGTCCGCTGAATCGTTTCCGCGCTGTATCCGTTCGCCGCCGCGTGCTGCGCGAACCAGAACCGGATCCGCCCCTGCGACTCCGGGTCGGACAGCCCGCGCCGCACCCGGTCCGCCTCGCCGCGCCCGCACCCGGTCATGATGTCGACGATGTCGATGATCTGCTCGTGGAAGACGACGACCCCGTACGTCTCCTTCAGCGGCCGCTCCAGATCCCGGTGCGGATACCGCACGGGCGCCCGCCCGTGCCGTGCCTCGATGAACGGTCGCACCATGTCGGCGGCGACCGGTCCTGGCCGGAAGAGGGAGATGTCGACGACGAGATCGTGAAAGGTGGCCGGCTGGAGCCGCCCGACCAGATCCCGCTGCCCCGGCGACTCGATCTGGAAGCACCCCAACGTCTCGGTGGACCTGATGAGTTCGTACGTCGCCGGGTCGCCCGGCGGTACGGCGTCCAGGTCGACCCGCTCCCCCGTCGCCCGCTCCACCTCCGCGACCGCGTGCGCCATCGCCGACTGCATCCGCACGCCCAGCACATCGAGCTTGAGCAGCCCGAGATCCTCGACGTCCTCCTTGTCGAACTGCGACATGGGAAACCCCTCGCCGCTGGTCGGCACGACCGGTGTGCGGCGGAGCAGAGACGCGTCGGAGAGCAGCACCCCGCACGGATGCATGGCGATCCCCCGGGGAAGGGCGTCGAGGGCCTCGACCAGCTCCCACAGCCGGCCGTGACGCTGCTTCTCTTCTGCCAGCGACTTGAGTTCGGGCAGTTCCTCCAGCGCCGCGCGGGCGTCCCGCGCCCGGATGTGCGGGAAGGACTTGGCGATGCGGTCGATGTCGGCGGGGTCCATGGACAGGGCGGCCCCCACGTCCCGGATCGCGTGCCGCACCCGGTACGTCTCCGGCATCGCGACGGTGGCGACCCGGTCGGTGCCGAACCGCCCGATGATCGCCCGGTAGACCTCGAGGCGGCGCGCGGACTCCACGTCGATGTCGATGTCGGGCAGGACGAGCCGCCGTGTGGACAGGAACCGCTCCATCAGCAGCCCGTGCTCGACGGGATCGGCGTGGGCGATCCCGAGAAGGTGATTGACCAGGGAACCGGCACCGGAGCCGCGTGCGGCGACCCGAATCCCCATGTCCCTTACGTCGTCGACGACCTGAGCGACGGTCAAGAAGTAGGAGGCGAAGCCGTGGTGGGCGATGATGTCCAGTTCCTCGTGCATCCGCTCCCAGTACGCGCGCCTGCCCGCGTATCCCTTCAGCACCATCCCCGCCGCCGCCCGTGAGGCCAGTGCCCGCTGAGCGCCGCGCCGGCCCGCGCCGACGAGGTGCGGCTCGGGGAAGTGGACGGTGCCGATCCCGAGGTCGTCCTCGGGGTCGACCAGGCACTCGGCGGCCGTCGCCTGTGTCTGCTCCAGCAGCCGGTGGGCGGTGTCGCGCCGGAAGCCCGCGGCCTCGACGATCCGCTCGGCGCCCGCCAGCATGGCCCCCGCGTCCTTGAGCCAGGCCTCGCCGGAGTCCAGTTCCTTGACGGCACCGACCGGGACGAGGCGGCGGGCGGAGTCCAGGACGTCGGCGACCGGGCCCAGGCCGGGGTCGGCGTACCGTACGGCGTTGCTGAGCACGGGACGGATCCGCTGCTCGGCGGCGAAGCCGACCGTACGGGCGGCCAGCCGCAGGGAGCCGGGTCCGGTGCCCTTGCGCCCGTGCCAGACGGCTTCGAGGCGCAGGGCGTCGCCGTAGGTCTCCCGCCAGGGGACGAGCAGCCGGGCGGCCCGGTCGGGGCGGCCGGCGGCGAGGGCCCGGCCGACATCGGAGGCGGGGCCGAGCAGCACGGTCAGCCCGTCCCCCCGGTTCTCGGCCCGGGGCACCAGTGGCGTGTCCCGCTCGCCCTTGCCGGAGTGCGCCGCCGTGACGAGCCGGCACAGGTCGGCCCAGCCGCGGGCACCGTCCCGGGCGAGAAAGGTGACCCGGGGAGCCGACTCGTCGACGAAGGCACCGCCGCGCACGGGAGCGCGGCGCCGCTCCTGCCGTACGGGCTCGGCCTCCGCCACGGCCAGCTCCGCCCCGAACAACGGCCGCACCCCCGCCTTCGCACAGGCCTTGGCGAACCGGACCGTACCCGCGAGGGTGTCGCGGTCGGTGAGGGCGAGGGCGTCCATTCCCCGCTCGGAGGCGCGCTCGGCGAGGCGCTCCGGGTGCGAGGCGCCGTAGCGCAGGGAGAACCCGGAGACGGTGTGCAGATGGGTGAAACCAGGCATCCGCACCTCCCGCTGTCGAACATCAGTTCCCTATCGCCTCACCTCCACCATAGACCAAAAACCGAACATGCGTACGACAGCGTTCGAGTCACCTCTCACCTGCGGAAACGGCCTATTCGGACCTGGATGTGTCGGTCTCGGCAGATTCCTCGGCGAGGGGCTCGGCCGCAACGCTCGGCCGAGCGCCGGCGGTCGTCGCGCGCTGCGCGGTCTCCAGGGCGTGCAGGCGCCGTTTGATGTCGCGGAGCTCGGTGAGAAGGGTGTCGGGGCGGTTGATCCTGGTCACGGGGAACTCCTCCGGTTCAAGGGATGTGGGTGGCGGGGGTGACGGTCAGCTGGACCTGCTCCTCGCCCGCGTCGTTGCCCGGCGTGACCTCGATCCCGGTGATCCGGACACCGAACCGGGTGCCCCCGGGAAAGAACACGTCCTTGATCACCACGAGGGCGTCGTCGCCGACCTGGTAGGAGCCAAGGACGGGCTCCAGGTCGGCGCGCACGGTCAGCTCGGGCAGGACGACCGGGGCGGAGACGGCGGCGAGGGCCGAGCGGGCCTGGGAGCGCAGCAGGTCCACGTCGGTGAGATGCACGTAGGAGACCTCGGTCTCGGTGAGCGGGCGCCCGGTGTCGGGGTCCTCGGCGACCGCGACGAGCTGGCTGCCCTCGCCCTGCTCCCCGAGGGCGAAGACCCGGCTCGCGGTGGAGGCGCCGTCGGCCGGCCAGGTGTAGCCGATGAGGTTGGCGCCGTACTCCCACACGTGCGGGGTGCCCTGCTGGCCGAGGTGCGGGGTGCCGACGCGCAGTCTGCGCACGGGACGGCCGTCGCTGCCGTACGCCATGTCGAAGAGGAAGTCGGGGCCGCGCTCCAGGCTGGCCAGCTCACGCAGCGCCTCACCCGTGCTCTTGAGGTCGCTGCCGGGGTAGACCAGGGTGCGGGTGATGCCGGACCGGGCATCGGACTCGGGACGTATCCCGATGTCGCCGTGGGAATGTTCCTGGGCTACGGCGACGAGGGCGCGGGCGATGTCGCTCTGGTCGCGGTCGGTGAAGGTGACGCTGACGGAGCCCAGGTCGGAGGCGGCCGGGTCGAAGGCTGCGGGCAGGACGCGGCGGTGGTCGAAGTAGGAGAGGAACCCGGCCGCGCCGATCTCCAGGTGCTGGTCGGCGGAGGTGTACTTGACGGTCCAGACCACCCCGCCCCAGACGAGCACGCCGTCCCGCTCGACGTAGAGGGCGGCGCGTCCCGGTTCGGTGAGCTCGCGCGGGCGGTGGACGGCGATGCGCGGGTCACCGAGCGGCAACCGGGCGCGGAACTCACCGGCTTCGTTCAGCTCGGTGCTGAACGTGGCGTCGTACAGGGGGAGTTCGTCGGTGATGGCGCCGGTGGCGAGGTCGGCGGTGTAGTAGGTGTAGCGGGTCGGGCGGCCGGTCACTGGCCCACCAGCCAGGTGGTGTTGATGTAGACGATCTGCTCGGCGGGCAGGGCGGTCGTCTGCGGGTAGAGGTTCACGTTGCCGTCGGTGTCGACTATGCCCTCGATGCCCGTCCGGGTACCGCCGAGCACCACGTACCAGTGATGCCGTACCAGCGGGCGGAAGGCGGCCGGGAGGTTCATGAGGACCGTGGGATTGGCCGATTGGGCGACACCGGTGCGCATCGCGCCGCGCAGGTAGGCGACCGCGCCGACCCTGCGGACAGCCGGTGCCTCGCTGTTGTACACGGTCCAGCCGGCGGGAAAGGTGAGGGGGGTCCAGCCGGTGTCGTTGTTGACCGCCCGCCAGTTCCCCGAACTGTCGTACCACTCCAGGTGGTTGGTGTCCCCGCGGTGGATGTACATGCCGGCGTAGGGGTACGCGGGCCGGCCGCCCTCGCCCCAGACCCGCAGGATGCCGCCGACCGCCGAGGTCCAGGGACGCAGGTCGTCGATGTCGGGAGCGGCGACGGACGACGCGTTCTTCGCCACCCTGATCCGGGCGAGCGGGATGAAGTCACCGGTCACCGCGGGGTCGACGGGGGTGGCGGCGGCGGTTCCCTTGACGAGTTCGACGGTCATGCCGGTGCCGGCGTCGCCGTACTGCGCGTCGCGCTGCCGGGCCACCACGAGATCGTTGCGCGGGTTGCTCGGGTCCGCGGGGTTCGTGCCGAGGACGTCGAGGGTCTTCTGCTGGCCGAGCGTGACGAGATAGGCGCCGGTCGCACTGGCCCTGGTCCCCTGGATCACCCCCTGGAAGGGAGCGACGGTGACCTTGCCGGAGACGGTGGCGGTGGCCTGGACCCGGCCGGGGTCCCCGGTGGCCGGCCGGATGCCGCTGCGGGCCTGGACCGGGCTCGCCCCGGGCGCGGCGAACACGCCGGTGGCGAGGCGGGCGTCCTCGGCGTCGACGACCCCGCCGGAGATCCAGCCGGAGTCGCGTTCTGGGGTGGGCGTGCTCATGCGGATGCCTCTTCCGGTCGGGGGGTCAGGGGACGGGGAACGCCATCACGCGCAGGCCGGTGTAGTGCGCGGCGGGCGAGAACACGCTCGCGGTACCGGTCGTCATCCCGCCGCCCCGGGCGACGTACTGGGTCAGCACGAGCGGTGTCGCGGCGGGCAGCAGCCGGTGCCCCTGGGCGACGCTGGTGGTGATCCCCGTGGGCCCGCCGTGGAAGCACGCGAGGGACACGGGCGTCCCGTCCTGCATGCGCACCACGTGGTCCCAGCGCTCGTTGGCACCCGAGGTCTGCGCGGTCAACTGCCCGGTGACCAGGAGCATTCGGGGGTACGGCGCCGCGGGCACGGTCACCTGGTTGAAGGTGTACCCGGTGGCTCCCGCCGAGCCGGTGGTCAGCGGCCAGCCCGTGTCCGCCGGCCCGAAGAACTCCACCGCCCCCGTGGCCGCGGGACGCCATGCCGTGCCGGTGCGGACCAGGTCGAGGCCGGTCTCGAGGTCGTACAGCCGCTGTCCGGAGTAGCCGTCGGCGGGGAGCGACTCGTAGGACTGCAGCGGCAGTACTCCGCCCGCGGCCACGGTGAACACCCGCAGGTCCTTGATGTCCGCCTGGGTGATGGAGCCCGCGTTCGCCCGCACGGTGATCTGGGCGAGGGGCAGGTAATCGCCGGTGAGCCTCGGCGCGACCGGCGTCGGCGCGGGCGCCCCGGCCTCCACCTGCACCACCATGCCGTCGCTCGCGTCGCCGTACTGCCGGTCGGTCTGCCGGGCCACGACGAGGACGATCCGGGCGTACGACGAGTGGGCCGGGGCCTCGGTGAGCACGTCGAGAATCTTCTGCTGGGCGAGCGTGATCAGATACGCGCCCGCGTACGGCGCACGGGTGCCCTGGACGACCCCCTGGAAGGGCTGGACCCTCACGGAGCGCGAGGGCGTCTCGACCGCCTCGACGCCGCCGGGGTTGCCGGGGCCGGGTTTGATGCCCGTGCGGGCCGTGATCTGGTTGCCGGGGTCTGCCGCCGCCGAGGCGAGCACGCCGGTGGCGAGCCGCGCGTCCTCGGCGTCCACGACACCGCCGGAGAGCCATCCGGAGTCGCGCTCGAGCTTGTCCATGCGGTGCGTTCCTTATGGTGACTGAGGGCGGGCGGGTGCTGGTGACTGGAGGCAGCGGGTGTCAGAGCCAGGCGTCCCGCCACTCCGCGGTCAGCCGGGCGGCCGAGGCGTAGTCGCGGGCGCGGAAGAGCACGGGCGTCGCGCCCGGCCGCAGCGGAAACCAGTCCGAACCGGGCAGCAGCGTGGCCCGGCGGGAGGCCGTGCCCTGGAGCAGGACCGAGCGCGCGTCGGTGTCGACGAGCAGGAACTCCCCTTCCTGGAGGGTGAGTTCGAAGGCCAGTTCCTCGCCGGTCGCGGTGTTGCTGATCACCGGCTGGACACAGGGTCCGACGATCCGCCAGACCGGCCAGGTCGGGACGGTGCCCTTGTTCTCCAGCAGCAGCCGGCCACCGGAGGACCCGGACCCGAAGTCCAGGGGGAAGGAGAGCGGAAAGGCGACCCCGCCGCTGGAGGACGGCAGCGGACAGGTACTGCTGTTCAGACCGTACGAGTACCGCAGCGGGTCCGGCGCGGTCATGGTCAGGGAGAACTCGAAGGCACCGGACTTGCGGTCGACGATCTTCGTCTCGGCGGTGAGGCGGACCAACGCCCGCCGCACGCGGTGCGGTTCGGTGACGACGAGCGGCGCCAGGGTGCTGCCGTCGGCGAGTACGGCGGCCAGCCGGTCCTTCGCCTCCTCCCGTACGGCGCGTTCGGGGGCGATGGCCATGCCCTCCAGGGTGACCACGCGAGGTCCCCGGTAGGAGGGGGCGTCGAACGCGCCGTGCCGTTCGGGGCGGTCGGTCAGGGTGAGCCGGACGGGCGGGGTGGCGGCCCAGCCCTGTTCGCTGGTGACCCACCACTCGACGCCCTCGTCGTCGACGGTGTTCCCGGCCCAGCCGTCCACCTCGAACACCGGTTGCTGGAGCTGCCGCCCGCTCATCGCTTGGCCGCCCAGGCGAGTTCGCGGGCGGTGATCCGGCCGATCTCGTACTCGGACTGGCCGGGGCGGGGGTGGACGTTGACGGTGACGGGCCCGCTCGCCGCGGCGGCCCCGGTCCGGGCGGGCGCCCCGCCGGCGACTCCGGCGAGGCCGTAACCGGGGCCGATCACGCTGCGCGCGGTCGCGGTGGCAAGCCGCCCGGCGGCGCCCGCCACTCGGCTTCCCGCGCCCTCCATACCGAGGGCGAGCCCTTCACCGACATTCTCGCCGAAACCCATCATCACCTTGGAAGGGGACGAGATGCCGAGAATGCTGCGGATGGGCCCCGGAATGGTGTTGATGATGAAGTTCTTCACCGTGTTGAGAAGGGCCCCGGCCGAATTCTTGATGCCGTTGATGAGCCCCATGACGAGGTCGCCGCCCAAGCCCATGAGCTTGCCCGGCAATTCCGCGAAGAAGCCCCAGATCTTTCCGGGAACCCCCCGCAGGAAGTCAACAACGGCGTTCCACTTGTCGACGATCCAGTCCCGCACCGACCCGACCGCCTCCTTGATCCGGTCCCAGTGCTTGACGATCGCGAGCACGGCGATCCCGACGGGCCCGGTGAGAATGGCGACGAGCAAAGGCCAGTTGGCCTTCAACCAGTTGACGACATTCTTCCCGGCGTCGATCAGCCAGTTGATGGCGACCGACGCCCCCTTCATGACGGTCCCCACCACCTGCCCGATGATCTTGAACGCCGCCTGCATGACGGCCTGCACGGTCTTGGACTGCATCGCCATGTCGATGAGCTTGGTGATGAGCGGCATGATGAGGGAGAGGATCGCGCCCAGGATGTTGGCCTTCATGGCGGTGTTGAGTCCGCGCTGGGCGGTGGTGGCGGTCCTGAGCCCCTGACTGAACCGGCTGAACAGTCCGCCCCCGGACGCCGCACTCCGCCCCGCCCGCTGGACATCGGCGGCGGCCCGGGTGGCGGCGGTCCGCACCTGGTTGAGCCCGGCACTCGCCTGACCGGCCCCGGTCCGCAGCCGGCTGGTGGCGGTGCCGGCCTGTGTGGCCGCGTTCTTGAGCCGGTCGACCGAACTGCTCGCCCCGGTGACGGCGGTCCGCATGCGGGTGACGGCACCGCCGGTGCTGGTGGCCGCGGAGCGCATCTGGTTCAGCGCCCGGGTGACCGATACGAGTGACGTCTGCATGGTGGGTTGGCTCCGTCGCTGTCGTGTGTGCCGTTATCGCCGCAGGTCGCGCTCGAGCGCGTTGAGGTCGTTCCGCAGCCCCTGGATCGACCGGCCCGCACCCCGGGCGCTGCCCTCCAGCTCACGGACTCGTTGCATGCCCGTCCTGACCTGCCGGTCCAGGACACCGACCTGTCTGAGGGCGGTGCTGGCCTTGCGTTCGGCGTCGTTCGCCTTGATCCGCACGGACTTGCTGCCCCGCTCAGCGTCTGCGGCGACACGGCTGAGTCTGCGGAGGATGTCGGTGCGCAGGCCGGCGATCTGGGTACGCAACTGCTGCTCGCCGAAACGGAGGGTGCGGCGGATGCCCTCAGCGGTGGTCGTGTTGCGATTCCGGACCCTGCCGATCTCCTGTCTCAGTGCCGTGTCCGCCCTGGTCAGCGCTGCAAGCCGACTGTCGACCACTCTCCGAAGCTGGCTGTCGACCCTGATCCTGGCGTCGAGCCGCCCGACGATCTCCTGCCGCAGCGTCGCGTCCGCTCTCGTCCGCTGGCTGTGTTCAGTCTCGATCGCCGTGTGGAGCCGATCGTCCGCTCTGACCACCGCATCGAGTCGCCGGTCGGACACATCTTTGAGCTGGGCGGCGACCTTGAGGCGGGCGTCAACGGTTGCGAACCGGCGGTCCACCTCCCAGTCCCGCCGCCTCTGTTCGATGTCCTCCTGGATCTTGTTGAGGTCGACCAACGCCTTCTCGTGCTTGACCAGCCCGTACTCGAGCTGGACTCCGTAGCCGCTCAGTGACGCGCCGGTGGCCTCGATCTTGTGAAAGGTCGCTTCGGCCTTGGCGAAGGTCGCCTCGGCTTTGCCCACCACCGCCTCGGCCTTAGCGATCGCCCACTCGGCCTTGATGCGCTCGTCCTGTATCCACTGGCTGACCTGTTCCATGACGGCCTGCTTGAACGCGCTGATGTCACCGCTCGACACCCCCATGCGCTCACTCCTCCTGTCTGCCTGATCAAGGCGCGCTGAGGAAGGCCACGATCTCTGCCGGGGTCGCGGCGCCTTCCCCCCGCGCGTCCCGCGGTGTCTCCATGGCCTCGGTCTCCGCCCCGGACGGCCGCGGCACCGCCTCCGGATACTCCGCCGGTTCCGCGTCCTCGTCCCGGTGGACCGTCGCGAACATCCAGTTGGCGACGGCGAGATGGTCGACGACGGCGGCCAGCAAGTGGTCCGTGACCGTCCAGTCCGCCTGTTCGCCGTGGACCGCCCGGGCGTAGGACGAGTCCGCGGGCAGGTGTTCGACGAGGATCCGCAGACGCCGGGAGGAGAGCCGGCCCCGGTGCCAGTCGAGGAGGTCGACCCCGTAGTGGCGGAGCAGATCCGCCTCCAGAGCCTCGGCGTGCTCGTCGACCAGCGCGCCGAGGCTCAGCCTTCCCCCAACGACATGCCGGTGTCGTTGCCGTACGCCTCCAGGATCGCGGAGACGTCCTGGACACTGGTGTCGTACTTGCAGAAGCGCTCGAACTGCTCCTCCCCGAGCAGCAGCGCCAGCAGCCCGTCGATGTCGTTGTCCTCCAGCGCGGCGATCTGCTTGGCGATAGTGCGCGGGAACTCGGTGGGCAGCCGGAACACATCCCCGTCCACCTCGAACTCCCAGCTCTTTCCGACTGCTTCGAGGCGCTGGGCACGGGCGGCGTTGACGTTGAAGGGGGCCATGTCGGTGGAACTCCTTGCTGCGGGACGGGACAGAGGGATCAGGCCGCGCTGAAGCTCGGGTCCTTCATCAGGAAGGTCGCCAGCGGGGCACCGTCCACCGTGGCCAGCGCGGTGAAGGTGACCCCGAGCTTCACGGGGGCGGTACGGACGAGGGCGAGTTCCTCCGTCTCGGTCACCTGACCACGGGCGACGATCATGCGGTACTTGACCTCGTCGCCGTCGACGAACTCCAGCCCGAGCATCCGCTCGTCGAACTTCGGCTCGGCCGCCAGCTCGTACTTGTAGAGGCCGGACCCGGTCGCCGTCTCCTTGACCTGCCCGCCGCCGAAGAAGAACGGCAGGGTGTCCTCGTTCAGCTGGAGGAGCTGGAACTTGAAGCTGAGATCGCGGTCGGAGTAGACGTACCTCGCCGAGCTGACGCTCTGCCAGGTGTCCACGGGGTCCAGCTTGTCCTTCTTGGAGATCTTGACCCCGTCGGTGGTGGTGTAGCCGAGGTCCTTCCAGCCGGCACCCCACGCCGCGGCGGTGTCGGCGGGCGGTGCGGTGGCGAGCGGGGCGATGAGCACACGGCCATTGCCCGCGACCCGGATCTCCTTGGCGTTCGTTCCGGCCATCACTGCTCCTTGCTGGGAGATGGACATGATGTGCTGCGGGGGGTACGGCGAAGTCGCGCCGGGAACACGGCCGTTCAGGCCGGGCGGACCACCAGGCGGGTGGTCGAGACGTAGCGGTTGGCACTGGCGTGCCGGTAGTCGGGCAGCCAGCGCGGCCCGTCCTCCTCGACGACGTCCACGACGGTCGCCCCGCCGTAGCGCACGCCCCGGAGCTGGAGCATCAGGGAACGGGCCACGAGGGAGACGGTGTGGGCCGCGGCCTTGGAGGGGCCGTAGACGTCCAGGTCGACGAGCGGGTTGTCGAGCCGGGGATCCTCCGCCCAGGCACCGCCCATCCGGGAGACCAGTACGGCGCGCTGCGAGCCGTCGAACCCGGCCGGCGGTGCGACATCGACGACGACACCCGCCAGTTCGCTGCGGTCCTTGAGCAGATCGACGACCAGCTGCTCCACGTCCGGGAAGGTGACGTACGGCTCGCTCATCGCCCGGGCTCCGGCCCCTCGCCGCCGTCCTCGGAGTCGTCGGATTCGTCGGGGTCGTCGGATTCCCCGGAGTGCTCCGCGGGCCGCGCGATGACATCGAGCAGTCCCCGCGCGGTCTGGTCGTCGACGTCCACGACGTCACCGGGCTCGTGCCCGTTCCACCAATAGGTCAACTGGATCTTCTGCACAGCACTCCCCCGTGACGATCGGCTGTGAAGGAACCTGACGGAAGATCAACTTCCCTTGGTCAAAAGGAAGTTGACGCCCCAGGAACCGCAAATGTAACGGCCGCCCCAAGCACAGCGTGAGCACCGCGAGGTCTCGAACGGATAACGATGACCAGACGTACGGCGCGAGAGAAGTGAGGTCTAGTCCTGTCCTGAATTCAACCCCTCGGGGTCCGGATCCGGCAGGGACTCAAGAGGCGGACGTTGCTCCTGCACCGGTTGCTGCGGCGTCGGCGCCGCCCGCTCCAGGAACCGCAGCAGCTCGACCGGGAACGGCAGTACCAGCGTCGAGTTCTTCTCCGCCGCAACCGCCACCACCGTCTGCAGCAGCCGCAGTTGCAGCGCGGCAGGCTGCTCGGACATCTCCTTGGCCGCCTCGGCCAGCTTCTTCGACGCCTGGAGCTCCGCGTCCGCGTTGATGACCCGCGCCCGCCGCTCCCGGTCCGCCTCGGCCTGCCGGGCCATGGACCGTTTCATGGTCTCGGGCAGGGAGACGTCCTTGATCTCGACCCGGTCGATCGTGACGCCCCACTCCACCGCCGGGCTGTCGATCATCAACTCCAGCCCCTGGTTGAGCTTTTCGCGGTTGGACAACAGATCGTCCAGCTCGCTCTTGCCGATGATCGACCGCAGCGAGGTCTGCGCCATCTGTGCGACCGCGAACCGGTAGTCCTCGACCCGGACGACCGCCTCGGCCGGCGAGGTCACCTTGAAGTAGACGACGGCGTCCACCCGCACCGTGACGTTGTCCCGGGTGATGCCCTCCTGCCCGGGCACCGGCATGGTCACGATCTGCATGTTGACCTTCCGGAGCTTGTCCACGCCCGGAACGATCATCGTGAACCCCGGCCCGCGCACATCCGGCCGGAGCTTTCCGAGGCGGAAGACCACGCCCCGTTCGTACTGCTTGACGACCCGCGCGGCCGCCATCACGTACACCGCTCCGGCCGACACGAGCGCTACGCCCGCCGCCACCAGCTCCTCGACCATCGCGACCCCCAGGGTCCGAACCAGGCGCTCAAGGTGTGTACTTCGACGGTAACTCCGCGGGGTACACAAGGGGAGACGGAGGACACAGGTGGTCCACGGCATCAGGACGCGGGACGGCCGCCGGCTGACGGTCGAGGAGTACGGCGACCCGGACGGCAGCCCGGTGGTACTGCTGCACGACACCCCGGGCTGCCGCTTCGGCGTCGTACCCCGGGAAGTCGTGACCGCGCACCCGCACATCCGGTTCATCGCCTACGACCGCCCCGGCTACGGCGACTCGGACCGGCTGCCGGGCCGCCGCGTGGCCGACGCCGCCCGCGACGTGGCGGAACTGGCCGGCGCCCTCGGGCTCGGCCACTTCTCGGTGCTCGGTCACGGCGGCGGCGCCCCGCACGCCCTGGCCTGCGCCGCCCTGCTGCCCTCCCGGGTACGGCGGGCTGCGGCACTGGCGTCCCCCGCACCCCCGGACGCGAGGGACCTGAGCTGGTTCGACGGCATGGCCGCGTCCCAGGTGGAGGAGTTCACCCGGGCGCTCACCGACCCGCTCGCCTTCGCCGAGCGCCTCGCCGCCCGCGCCGCCGACATCCGCCGCGACCCCGCCCAGCTGCTCGTCTCCCTCCGCGACGGGCTCACGGACTCCGACCGGCGGACCGTCTCCGCCCCGGCGGTCGGCCAGATGCTGCTGCGCACCTACCGGGAGGCGGTGCGCGGTTCGTCGTACGGCTGGCTCGACGACGACCTCGCCCTGCTCAGTGGCTGGGGCTTCGACCCGGCGGCCGTCACCCGGCCCGTCCTGCTGTGGCACGGGGACCAGGACAGGTTCTCCCCGGTCGGTCACTTCAGGTGGCTGGCGGACCGCGTCCCCCGGGTCCGGCCCGTCCTCCAGCGGGACACCGGCCGCTTCGGAGCCCTGGAGGCCCTGCCGGCCGTACTGGACTGGCTCTGCGCGCCACCGGAGCGGACCTCGTCGTGATCACGACGAGCCCCCGTACGGATGCGTACGGGGGCTCACCGGGTGCCGGCTGCGGTTCAGGCCGTAACCGGGTCTAGAAGACGCTGACGCCGTAAGCGCTCAGGGCCTCGGTGACCGGCTGGAAGAAGGTCGTGCCGCCGGAGGAGCAGTTGCCGCTGCCGCCGGAGGTCAGACCGTAGGCGATACCGCTGTTGGAGTAGAGCGGGCCGCCGGAGTCGCCGGGCTCGGCGCAGACCGTGGTCTGGATCATGCCGTAGACGACGTCGCCGCCGCCGTAGTTGACGGTCGCGTTCAGCGCGGTGACCCGGCCGCTGTGGATGCCGGTGGTGGAACCGCGGCGGTAGACCGTGGTGCCCACGCTCGGGGTGGCGGCGCTGGTGATGTCGACGCTGCCGACGGTGCCGGAGATCGACGAGGTCGGGTAGCTGCTGGAGTACTTGACGAGGCCGTAGTCGTTGGTCGGGAAGCTGGAGCCCGCCGTCGAACCGAGCGTGGTCGTGTGCCCGGAGTTCGACCACCAGGTGCCCGCGCCGTCGGTGCAGTGACCGGCGGTCAGGAAGTAGTAGGTGCTGCCGCTGCGGACGTTGAAGCCGAGGGAGCAGCGCCAGCTACTCGCATAGATGGCGTCGCCGCCGGAGATCAGCTTGTTGAACTTGCCCGGGGTCCGCTTGATCGTGAGCGCGTCGGCGTTGCTGCCCGCCTGCTCCTTGATCTTGGAGATCTCGGCCTGCGAGACCGTGCTGTCGACGGTGACGACCACACGGTTGGTCTTGCTGTCGACGGCCCAGGCGGTGCCCGGGATGTCGGCCTTGAGCACCGAACTGCTGGCGCTCTTGAGTTCGGCGGTGCTGAACGGGGTCGCAGCGGTCGCGTTCGCGCTGGGGACCGCGATCGCGGCCGCGGCCACGAGGCCGGTGGTACCGGCGATCAGCCGGGTCCGTCTCGTAATGCCACTGCGGGGGTTGGTGCGCCTGATCCTCACGTTTCGTTCCCTCCCAGGGGAAGTCGGGGGCCCGCGTGGGGTCGGGGCCCGTGAGGCGCAGTCAGCGGCCCGGTCGTCCGGTTTTCGGACAAGCCGTGCTCCTGACAAGCGCTGAGGGGGAGTATTCGGCCGAACGGACGGTCGGCGCAAGGGCGCCTTTCGGCCGTCAACCTTTGAAAGACCTTTGTGCTTCAGAGGGAACCGCCACGCCTCGGCCCGCGTCGCTCTCCCCCGCAACCGGCCGTCTTGCGGCCGCCGACGTCCGGCGCGGACGGGCACCCGTACCGGAAACACACCTTCCATCCCCGCTCGCCGGATCGCCGAAAACAGCCCACGGCGAGCCGCCCGGAAAGCGGGCGGACAGACACGTGCGTCACGGCTCAGGACGCTCGCCCGGTCCCGGCGCACTGGGTGGCCGGTCTGCCGAGGCCCAGGTGCTCCCGGAGCGTGCTGCCCGGGTAGAAGGTACGGAACAGTCCGCGGTGCTGCAGCAGCGCCACCGTGCCGTTGACGAGCCGCTCCAGGTCACGCAGCGGTTCGGCGGGGGTGAGGTGGAAGCCGTCGACGATGCCCTCGCCGTGCCAGGTGGCGATCAGTTCCGCGAGGTCGACGGGGCCTCCCCGGTACAGCGGCCCCTGCGCGGTCTGACGTGGGCCGCCTCCGCCGTGCCCCGGCACGGCCGCGTGCTCTCCGTCGCCGAGGTCGACGAGGAGGCCGGCGAGGATCCGCGGTTCGTCGGGGCCGCGCCCGAACTCCGCGGCCAGGGAGCGCAGTTCGTCCCGTACGGCGGCGGCCTGCGCGGCACTCGCGGCGCGGACGAGGGCCACGTCGGCATACCGGGCGGCGGTTCTGCGGGCGGGTCCGTCGGTGGCGTCGACCACGCGGACCGGGAGGCCCTGCGGAAGGCGCGGCACGATCGAGGGGTCCTTGGCGGAGAAGGGCGTGCCCGGGAAGCCGGCGTCCCGTGTCTCGGAACCGGCCGACACGGGCGGCGCCGCCGATATGGCCACGAGGGTGTGGTCGGTGGCCGACACGTCCATCCACCAGCCGGCCCGGCCCCGGCTGACGCGGTCGAGGGCAGCGACGGCTGCCCGCACGTGGAAGGGGTCGCGGTGCGTGGTCGTGATGGTGGGCACCAGGCCGATCCGGCCCGTGGCGGACGCGACCCGGGACAGCACGTCGAGCGCGTCGGGGCCGGGCCGGGCGAAGGTGTCGTCCAGGGTCAGGAAGTCGAGCCCACCGCGTTCGGCGAGCCGGGCCGCCTCGATGTAGGGGAGCGCGTCGTACGCCGACGGATGGTCGAGGGCGGCGGCCAGGTGCACCAGGCCCCGGCCGTGCGAGGAAGCCATGTGGGGGAGTCCTTTCGGGGGAGAATCCGGCCCGCCGCGGCGGGAAGCAACCACGACCGCGCGGACCGGCGGCCATCTCGCTCACAGCACCTTGGAGAGAAACGCCCTGGTCCGCTCGTTGCGCGGAGCGTCCAGTACCTCGGTCGGCGGCCCCTGTTCGACGATCCGTCCGTCGTCCATGAACACGACGGTGTCGGCGACCTCGCGGGCGAAGCCGATCTCGTGCGTGACGACGATCATCGTGGTGCCCTGCTGTGCGAGGTCCTTGATGACGTCGAGGACCTCCCCCACGAGTTCGGGGTCGAGCGCCGAGGTCGGTTCGTCGAAGAGCAGCAGCCGGGGTTCCAGCGCCAACGCCCGCGCGATCGCGACCCGTTGCTGCTGCCCGCCGGAGAGCTGCCTGGGATAGGTGTCCGCCTTGTCGGCGAGTCCCACCCGGTCCAGGAGCCGCCGCGCCGCCTCGACGGCCTCCTTGCGGGGCCGCTTCAGCGCGGACACCGGGGCCTCGACGACGTTGTCCAGCACGGTCAGATGCGGGAACAGGTGGAAGTTCTGGAAGACGAAGCCGATCCGCGTGCGCTGTCGGAGCACCTCGCGCTCGGGCAGCTCGTACAGCTTGTCACCGGAGCGCCGGTATCCGACCAGCGCCCCGTCCACGCTGATCGTCCCCTTGTCCACCTTCTCCAGGTGGTTGACGGTGCGCAGCAGCGTCGACTTGCCGGAGCCGGACGGACCGAGGATCACGGTGACCTCTCCGGTGCGTACGGCCAGGTCGATGCCCTTGAGCACCTCCAGTGGGCCGAAGCTCTTGTGGACGGACCTGATGTCGACCATGACGGTCATCGGTGAACTTCCCTGCCTTCCAGGTGACTCAGGCGGCCGCACGGGCGGCGAGCTCGCCGAGGAACCGCAGCGCGGCCCGCGCGGTCGCGTCGTTCTGTCGGAACGCGGGCCCGCCGGTGCGTGGCCGGGTGAAGGCGCCGGGGGTACGTCCGTCGGTGTACGGCCCGAGCGCGAAGCGCCGGGGGTGCGGCCGGCCGGACCGGTCCAGGAGCCGTCCGTCGGCACGGTCCACGCGCAGCAGCCCGTCCGGGCTCTCGGCGGCCCCCTCGGCGTACAGCTCGCGCAGCAGCGGATCGAGGGCCCGCCGGACGGTCGGCTCGGGCAGCCGGGCCTCGACCAGCGCCCGTGCCTCGACCGAGTGGCCCGGCACGGTGGGGCTCGACGCCCGGAACACCCCGTCCTCGGCGCGCACTTCCATGTCCGCCCCGACGAACCTGAGCACTCCGGCCCGGGACAGCGCGAGCAGCTGCCGCAGCCGGGGTCCGGGCGGCCCCGAGGCGAGGAAGCTGAAGAACCCGTGCCACCATCCGCCGATGTCCCCGAGCCGGACCAACTGCCCGTAGACGGAGAGCAGCCCCAGGAACACGGCCAGGTCCGGGCTGTACCGGGAATCGTGCCGGCGGCTCAGGTCGGCCTCGACGTACTCCCGGAGCCCGTCCTGGAACTCCTCGTGGGTCGCGTACCGCACGCCCTCCAGTGGCCGGTCGAGCCGGGCGAGGTCGAGCCGGTCGCGGGGATCGGGCACGGCGGAGGCCGCCAGGCTCTCCCGTTCGGCGGGATCCCCGGCGGCCGCGTACTTCTCCTCGAAGTCGGTCCAGGACATCGCGGTCCGTTCCGGATGCACGGTGAAAAGCCGGTGGTAGTGGGCGAATCCGAGCTCCTTCGCCACCAGCGGCCACACGTCCCGCCGGAAGTCGAAGCCCTCCGGCAGGGCGAGCAGCCCGTCGATCTCGGCCGGGCCCAGGAAACGGGGCAGCGGCGGCCGCTCACCGGTCCAGTCGTAGCCGATCTTCGAGTGGTACGGCACTCCGCGCCGCGATCCGACGAGGAGGACCGGCTCACGCCCGGACGGGACGTAGGTGTCCCCGTCGTACCGTCCGCCCCGGCCCTCGGTCAGCAGCGCCATCAGGTCGACGAAGGCGAGCCCGAACCCGCGGACCAGGACCGGTTCGCCGGGCGCGAGCGCGGACAGGTCGCTGTCGGCGGTGAAGTCGGGCGGCAGGTGGACGAGGCCGTGGGTGCGGGCGTACGCCGCCAGGTCCCGCTGCTCCTCGTCCGGTTCGGCGTCGAGATGGCCCAGGCTGAGGACGACCAGGTCGGCGAGGAGCGGGCGCGGACGGCCCTCCAGCCAGACCTGCTGGCGTCCCTCGCGCGCTCCGCTCACCCGCAGGGCACGTCGGGGATGGTGGTGGACGGACACGGACGGCGGCAGCGCGGCCACCGCCTGCTCGTGCACCCAGCGCAGATAGGCGCCCTGGAGCTGCCGGTCCGCGAAGGTGCGGCCGTCGATGCCGGCCCACTCGTGCAGGGTGGGGCCGGGGCGCACGGGCCCCTCCATCTGCACCGTCTCGTCGGTGAACATGGTGACGTCCTCGGCGTGCGAGTTCATCCACAGCAGCGGTGACTGCGCCTCGCGCCAGATGCGTCCGGCGCCGGGCGGGTGCGGGTCGACCAGGTGCAGGTCGAGACCCGAACCGTCGTACAGCTCGGGCGCGTTGGCGGCGATCCGCTCGATGAGACCGGTCCCCCGCGGCCCGGCTCCGACGATCACCAGTGAGTGCCTCATCGGGTGCGCTCCGAACCGCGGGCGTAGTGCTTCTCCACGTAGTACTGGCCGGCGCCGAGCACCGAGGTGACGACGGTGTACCAGAGGGTGGCGACCATCAGCAGCGGGATGACCTGGTAGGTGCGGTGGTAGACGAGCTGCACGGAGTAGAGCAGGTCCTGCACGGCGATCACGCTGACGATGGAGGTGCCCTTGAGGGTGCCGATCAGCATGTTCCCGGCCGGGGGCACGATGGAGCGCATAGCCTGCGGCAGCACGATCCGCCACCAGCGCCGCCACCGGCTCAGTCCGAGCGCCTGCGCCGCCTCGATCTGTCCGTGGTCGACGGACAGGATGCCGCCGCGCACGACCTCGGCGGCATAGGCGGCCTCGTGCAGGGTCAGGCCGATGACCGCGACGGTGACCGGGCCGAGCAGGTCGACCGTCTTCACCCCGAGGATCTGCGGGTACAGCGCCCCGATGTTGAACCAGAGCAGCAGCTGCACCAGGACCGGGATCGACCGGAACAGCCAGACGTATCCCCAACTCACGCTTCTGAGCACGGGGTTGGCGGACAGCCGGGCCGCCGCGAGCAGGGTGCCCAGCGCGAAGCCGAGCGCCATGACGACCGCGGTCAGCCAGAGCGTGAGCCACAGTCCGCGCAGCACCGCGTCCGAGGTGAAGTAGTCCGCGACGACATCCCACTGGAACGCCCGGTTGCGCAGGACGGAGTTGACGGCCAGGCCCAGCAGCACGAGGACGGCGACGGCGGCCGTCCACTGGCCGAGACGGCGCTGCGGGACGATGCGAAGGGAGTCCGCGTGTTCCGGTATCTCCGGTGCGGCGGGGGCTTTGGCGAGGGTGTCGCAGGACATGCGAGGGCTCCGTGGCAGCGAGTCGGTCGAACTCGGACGGGTGCCTTCACACGGATGCGGCCGAGCCCCTCAGCAGGGCCGCCCTTTGAGACTACGGGTGCGTTTCCGCTCGCTGTCAAGGCTGTCCATACTGTGAGCCGTACGTCTCAAGTCGGTTGACGGCAAACCGGATGCCTGTTCCACTTACCCCATGCATCCACAGCAGTGGCTGGTCAAGCGCTCCCACATCGACCTCGGTCGCGTGTGGTCCTCTTCCTGTTGAGCTGACCCACTGCGCGCCCTGATACCCAGGGCGCCTTTCGCGTTCTCCCCCTTCTTCGCGCTCTTCACGTTCTTCGCCTTCACACGCGCCTTCCCCTCACCCAGCGCTTTCTCGCTTCCAGGAGACCGCTCCCCCATGCGCACACCCCCGCGCGCCCGAAACGGGCTCATCATCCCGTTCGCCCTCATCACGGCGGGCACTCTGCTGCTGACCGCGTGCGGCTCCGGCGCGGACGACACCGCTACGGCCTCCGCCGAGTCCGACGCCGTCCCCACCGCGGACGTGGTCTCCGCGATCGGGAAGGACGAGGCGGCGGCCCGGCTCCTGCCGCCCGGCACGAAGACCCTGACCCTCGCCGTCAGCGTCTCCGGCCAGCCGCCCGGCACCTCGATCCTGGACGACGGCAAGACCCTCGCCGGCCAGGACGTCGACTTCGCGAACGCGGTCGCCAAGGTCCTCGGCATCAGGCTGAGGACCGAGCAGGCGAGCTTCGAGGCGATCCTGCCCGCCCTCGACAGCGGCAAGTACGACCTCGGCGTCGGCAACTTCGGCGTGACCGACGAGCGCCGCAGGACGATCGACTTCGTCACCTACATCAACGACGGCCAGGGCTTCGCCACCCGCGCCGACAGCAAGCTCACCAAGGTCACCGACCTGACCCAGCTGTGCGGTCTGAACGTGGCGACCGGCGCCGGCACGACGTTCGAGGCCACCCTGGAGGACAACAGGCACCTGTGCGACAAGCCGTACAAGGTGCAGACCTACAACGAGCAGGGCGCGATCTGGTCCTCACTGCAGCAGGGCCGCAGCGACGTCGTGATGTCCACGATCAACGGCCTGCGTTACGCGGTGGCCCACCAGCAGGGCGTGAAGTTCCTCAACGAGTACCACCGCCTGGACGTGGGCTTCGCCTTCAAGAAGGGCACACCGCTGACGAAGGCGTTCCAGGCAGCGGTGAACGACCTGATCGAGGACGGCACCTACGCCAGGATCCTGAAGAAGTGGGGGACGACGGGCTCGGCGATTTCCACGTCCCGGATCTCCCCTCCGGAAGGAAAAAATTCTTAGCGCACCAGCCTGAGCCACCGTCAGATCCCAGCACCGGCACGGCGTTGAGCAGCGGGTTCCTCTCCCCGCCCCGTTCACCCGTACGCTCCAGCCCTCACCCATACGCCGCGAAGAATCATATTTCACTCACAGTCAGCAGCCGTATGGGACACGACCCTTGGGGTACAAGGGCTCTCGACGTATTCGCTGTGCACCAGTACCGTCACAAACCCCCCGCGCGGCGGCTATTCACTTGGCGCGCGATCCGCATCATGGATGACCATAGGGATACAGAAGCAAGAGAAACCGCTGTGAGAGGAGGCGTCCATGGGATCGGTGCGCAAGGCTAGTGCTTGGCTGGGCCTCGTTGACGACAACGATGACGAGCGTTACTACGACGACGACGGATACTCCGAAGGGACCGAGCCCGGGGATGCCTGGGTCACCGACCCCCGGGTCAAGGTGGCCTCGGACGTCGCCGAGGAGAAGGGCCGTCGCATCGGCACGGTGACCCCGGACAGCTTCCGGGACGCCCGCGCCATCGGCGAACTGTTCCGCGACGGCGTCCCCGTCATCATGAACCTCACCGCGATGGAGGCCGGCGACGCCAAGCGCGTCGTCGACTTCGCGGCCGGGCTGATCTTCGGACTGCGCGGTTCCATCGAGCGTGTGTCCACCCGGGTGTTCCTGCTGACCCCCGCCAACACGGAGATCGTGAACGGCGATCCCGGCCAGCACCGCACGGACGGCTTCTTCAACCAGAGCTGAGGCAGGGCCGCTCACCGGCCCTGCCCCCAGCGGGGTTCACCGGAAGGCATCCAGTCCGGTGAGCGCCTTGCCGAGCACCAACTGGTGCATCTCGACGGTGCCCTCGTACGTCAGCACCGACTCGAGGTTCGTCGCATGCCGCATCACGGGGTATTCGAGGGAGATCCCGTTGGCCCCGAGGATCGTCCGCGCCGTACGGCAGATCTCGATGGCCTCGCGGACGTTGTTGAGCTTGCCGAAGCTGACCTGCTCGGGACGCAGGCGGCCGGCGTCCATGCGCCGCCCCAGATGATGGGCGAGCAGAATCCCCTTGTGCAGTTCGACCGCCATGTCGGCGAGTTTGGCCTGGGTGAGCTGGAAGCCCCCGATCGGCCGCCCGAACTGCTCCCGCGTCTTCGCGTAGTCCACGGCGGTCTCGAAACACGACCGCGCCGCCCCCATCGCCCCCCACACGATCCCGTACCGGGCATGCGAGAGGCAGCTCAGCGGCCCCTTCAGTCCCACGACCTCCGGCAGCACCGCGTCGGCGGGCAGCCGTACGTCGTCGAGGACGAGTTCGCTGGTGACGCTGGCCCGCAGCGACCACTTGTGCTTGATCTCCGGCGCCGAGAAACCCGGCGTGTCCGTCGGCACCACGAACCCGCGGATCCCGTCGTCGCTCTGCGCCCACACCACGGCGACCCCGGCGACCGACCCGTTGGTGATCCACATCTTGCGCCCGTTCAGGACCCAGTCCGGGCCGTCCTTCTTGGCGTGCGTCCGCATGGAGCCGGGGTCGGAGCCGTGGTCGGGTTCGGTGAGCCCGAAGCAGCCGATCACCTCGCCGGCGGCCATGCGGGGCAGCCAGGTCTGCTTCTGCTCCTCGCTGCCGAAGCGGTGGATCGCGTACATGGCGAGCGAGCCCTGCACGGAGACGAGGGACCGGATCCCGGAGTCGGCGGCCTCCAGCTCCAGACAGGCGAGCCCGTACTGCACGGCGGAGGCGCCGGCGCACCCGTATCCGCTGAGCGACATCCCGAGGGCGCCGATCTGTCCGAGTTCCCGGGCGAGTTCCCTGATCCCCGGCAGCTCGCCCTTCTCGTACCAGTCGGCGACCTGGGGCAGGACGCGGTCGGCGGCCCAGGTCCGCACGGTCCCGCGGATCGCGAGGTCCTCCGGTTCCAGGAGGTCGTCGATGCCGAGGGGGTCGGCGGGGTCGAACGGGGGCATGGCACATCCTCCGGCAGAAGGGGTCCAGCGGGCGGGCGGCGGGAAACAGCGGGTGGCGACTGGGTGGCGACTGGGTGGCGACGGAAACTAGCACCGCTAATTTAGCTCCGTCGCCGACGTTACAGCGCGCCGTGCCGCACATCCAGACGCCGGTCAGGCGGAGACGCGCGACTCCGCGACGTCCCTGGGCGCCGGAAGCCCGACCGCCGCCGGGGTCTCACCGCACTGCATCGTGCGCGGCAGCCGCAGCGCCATCACCGCGCCCAGCAGCAACAACCCCGCACTCACCAGCAAGGTCACGTGCAGTCCGTGCACGAAGGAGTCCTGGGCGGCCCGGCGCAGGGCGACTCCGGCGGGTCCGCCGAGGCGTCCGGCGACCTCGTAGGCCTCGCCCAGGGAGTGCCCGGCCGACCTGGACGCCGAGTCCGGGACACCGGGCACGCCCGACAGGCCGGGCGTGTACGCCGCGTTCATCACGCTGCCGAGCAGCGCGATCCCGATGCCCGCTCCGAGCTGGTACGAGGTCTCGCCGATCGCCGCGGCCCCGCCCGCCTGCTCCGGCGGGGCCTCGCTGAGCATCGACTCGTACGCCCCGAAGAGCGTCGTCTCCAGACCGAACCCGAGCAGCACGAACCCGAGCACCAGCAGGCCCGTGTTGTCCGCGTCGCCCATCGCGGTGAGCAGCAGCACGGCCACCGCCGTGAGGCAGAACCCGGCACTCACCATCCGGCGCGGCCCGAACCGCCGCAGGAAACGCGCCCCGGCCAGCCCCGCCGTCATCGCGGCGATCGTCAGCGGCAGCAGGCGCAGACCGGTCTCCAGCGGGGACAGGCCGAGAACCAGCTGCAGGTACTGGGCCGCGATCAGTTCGAGTCCGACCAGAGCGAGCATCGCCAGGACGATGCAGCCGACCGAGGTGCTGAACGCCGGACGCGCGAACATCCGCAGGTCCACCAGGGGATGCGCGAGCCGCCGCTGCCGCCGTACGAAGAGGAAGAGCAGTGCCGCGCCCACGACCAGCGGGATCGCGGTGAACGCGTCGAGCTCTCCACCGCCGAGCCGCTTCACGCCGAGCACGAGGGCGAACAGGCCGCCCGCGGCCATCAGGGCGCCCACGACGTCCCAGGGACCGTCGGCGCTGCCCTTCGACTCGGGCAGCAGAAGACGGCCCACCGGCAGACTGACCAGCATCAACGGGATGTTGATGAGGAAGACCGAGCCCCACCAGAAGTGCTCCAGGAGGAAGCCGCCGAGCAGCGGTCCGACCGCGGCGCCGACCGCGGCGACGGCGCTCCAGATGCCGATCGCGAGCGCCCGCTCACGCCGGTCGGGGAAGACCTGGCGGAGGATCGACAGCGTCGCGGGCATGATCATCGCACCGCCGACGCCGAGCAGCGCCCGCGCGAGGATCAGCACCTGGGCGGTGTCCGCGACGGCGGCGACACCGGAGGCGACGCCGAAGAGGGCGTAGCCGAGGAGGAGGACTCTTCTGCGGCCCACGCGGTCGCCGAGCGTGCCGAAGAGGATCAGCAGCGAGGCGCAGACGAGCGGATAGACGTCGACGATCCAGAGCAGTTGTATCGCGCCGGGCTTGAGGTCCTCGGTGACGGCGGGTACCGCCACGTGCAGCACGGTCGCGTCGAGGGCGACCAGGAGCAGGCTCGTGCAGAGGACCACGAGGACGACCCAGCGGTTTGCACCGGCCCCGGCCGCCCGACGGCGCAGCAACGCGGCGGCCGTGGTCGTCCCGGACATGTACGTACCTCCCAGAAGTTCCCTGGCGTTCGGCGGGCACACGGGGTGGGGACTCCCCATGATCTCGGCCGGAGAGGAGCGGTGGTCTCCGGCCCGCGCAGCGAACGGCGGGTGACACGTCAGCGTACGCGAGTTCGCGCGTCGGCCCAGTGGCGGACCTCTCAGACTTCCGGCAGAACCTGTGTGGCGTACGCCACTTTCACCGCCTGTCGTCACGCCCCGGCGGGCGGCTTCGGCGACCGGTCGATAATCGGACCCGTGACCGATCTTGGAACGCGCACCGAACCGGCCCTGCGCCGAGCCGCCCCGGCGTTGCTCGGCTACGCGGCCGTACGCGCCCTGGGCCTCCTCACGCTGGCCCTGTGGAGCGAGGCGCGCGACAAGAGCGCGTACACCCTCCTGACCGCCCGCTGGGACGCCCTCTGGTACACGAGGGTCGCCGAACTCGGTTACGGCTACGAGGTGCGGCTGCCGAACGGCGACGTGCACTCGAACCTGGCGTTCTTCCCGCTCCTGCCCTGGCTGGAGCGGCTGCTGTCCGCGGTGACCCCGCTGTCGTACGCCGACGCGGGTTTCGCGGTGGCCCTGCTCGCCTCGCCGGCGGCGGCCTGGGGCGTCTTCGCGGTGACGGATCGTGTGTACGGCCGCCGGGCCGGCGCCTGCGCGGTCCTGCTGTGGGCCGTCCTGCCCGTCGGAATCGTCCAGTCGATGGCGTACAGCGAGTCGCTGTTCACGGCTCTGGCGGCCTGGTCGCTGTACGCGGTACTGACCGGCCGCTGGGTGACGGCGGGCCTCCTGGCCTCGCTGGCGGGCCTGACCCGCCCGGTGGGCCTGGCGGTGGTCGCGGCGGTTTGGGTGGCGGGGATCGCGGCACACCTGGGCGACCGCCGAAACCGGACCCGAGCGCAGAGCGCCCCCGGTATCGCCGCGCCGTCCCTGCGGGGGCCCGCATCGACTCCGCGCCGGGGCGCCGCCGAGCACACCCGGCACATCGCGGGTCGCCTGCAGCTCGACAAGGGGGCCGCCCTGAACGCGGCGGAGACGGACCCGGCCGCACCCGGAACCGGTCCACTCGGGAACAGCCCGTCCGCACCGGGAGCGGACACGCCCGGAACCGATCCGGCGGCACCCGGTGCGTCCTCGCCCCTCGGCACCCCCGGCACACCCGAAAGCACCCCAGCCCTCCAGGCCCCCGGCAACCCAGCCGACAGCTCTTTCGAGCGGAGCCGAAGCGCGTCCGGGGCGAGCGGCGCCCCGGACGCCGAACACGCCCCCATCGGCCGGACCCCGTCGCCCATGACCGGGCGCATCGCGGACGCGGACAGCGCGCCCGACCCGACACACGCCCCCGCCGCCGGCCCGTCACACGCTCCCGATCCCGGCCCGCCACCATCCGCCTCCGGCAGCGGCTCCGCCGACCCGTCCGGAGCGGGCTCCTCACCCGCCCCCGGATCCGCCCACGCCCCCCGCACCGGCCCCGCAACGGCCCCCGCCGACCACCCCGCCCCCCGCCGCGCCCTCGGCATGGCTCTCGCACCCCTCGGTGCCGCCGCCTACGTCCTGTGGGTCGGTCACCGCACCGGGAAGGGGCCGCTCGGGTATCTCGATGTGCAGGCGGGCTGGCGGAACGGATTCGACGGCGGGTACGCCTTCGCCCGTTTCGTCGCCGACAAGTTCACGTCGTTCCCGTCGGCCCTGGCCGGGACCGGGCTGATCGTCGGCGTCGGGCTGGTGGTGTGGCTGTACGTCGTCTGCGCACGGCAGGGGCAGCCGCTGCCCCTCCTGGTGTACTCCGGCGTCGTCACCGCGCTCGCCCTGTGCGCGTCGAGCTACTTCGGCTCGAAACCCCGCCTGCTGATGCCCGCCTTCCCCCTGCTGCTCCCCCTCGCCCTGGCCCTGGCCCGCTCGAGGACCCGCAGGTCAGCCGTGATCATCACCCTGATCGCCGCCGCGTCCGCCCTGTACGGCGCCTTCTGGCTGAACGGTTCCGGTCCACCATGATCGACTCGGGAGCGCCGATGAGCGCCCGGAGAATTCCACCCCATGATTCGGTGAACGAATTCATAAGGGCCATAAAACCGTGATCCGGAATGATCAAAACAATTGAGGAGCACAGCCGCCGTCTTTGCGGAATCCCCGGAAATAAGCACCCGGCTGAGAGGAATCCCACATCACATCGTCATCACAAAGCCGCTGATTCGCCAGGGATCAGAGCTCACTCGCTGTAACGTCGATTGAGTGCGTACCGAACGAAACCCCACCCGTCTGGACCGGGTGTTCGCCAGGCTGGACCGTGAGCCGGAACGGCCGGCCCACCTCAGCGTGCCGCGGACGAGCCGCCACCGGACCGTCCTCGTGGTCGCCGCCCTGGCCATCTACCTGGCGATCGTGTGGCTCGTGGTGACCACGTCGTGGCTGGTCCGCCTCGACTGGCAGGTCATGTTCTTCCGGCCGTACCAGCAGTGGGCGTCCATCCACTGGTTCGTCGACTACTACGTGGTGCTGGGCCAGCGCGGCCCCACCGCGGTGATGGTGGCGGCCTGGCTGGGCTGGCGTTCCTGGCGCCAGCACACCCTGCGCCCGCTGCTGACCCTGGGTGCCTCACTGCTGCTGCTGAACATCACGGTCGGCGCCGCCAAGTACGGCATGGGAAGGCTCGGACCGCACTACGCGACCGTGATCGGCTCGAACGAGATGGGCCTGGGCGGCGATATATTTCCCAGCGGCCACACCGCCAACGCCGTGGTGACCTGGGGAATCCTGGCGTATCTGGCCTCCACCCCGAGAGCCCGCCGCTGGCTGTCCGCGATCTCCGCCGTGACGTCGCTGGGCGTCGGCATGGCCACCGTCTACCTCGGTACGCACTGGCTGAGCGACGTCGTGCTGGGCTGGGTCGCGGGTCTGCTGATCCTGCTCGCGCTGCCCTGGTTCGAGCCGCTGATCGCCCGCACCGAGGACTACGCCTTCGGCCTGCGCGACCGCTGGCGGGCCCGCGGCGGCGCGAAGGCCCCGGCCCCGGTCACCCCCGTCGCGGCCCCCGCGCCCGCCCGCCTCAAGCCGCTCACCGCCCCGCAGAACGAGACGGCGGCCCGCGAGGCCGCCGTTCCGGCGCGTGGTCCCAGGTCACCCCTCCATCTGGCGCCGGCCCCGCACACCACCCGTTCGGAGCGCACTCCGGTCACCCCGCTCGGCAGCCGCCGGCCGCCGCACCCGGACCGGATCGTGCGCGGCACGCCGTCCGCGGCCACCCGGCCGGTGACCGGCGGCTGATCCGGCACCTCGCAGCCGACGGGGCCGGTACGCACCACCACCCCGGGCATGACGTGGGCCCCGGTTCCCTTCACGGAGCCGGGGCCCACGTCATGCCGTTCAGCCCTTCCAGGCCCGCGCCACGCGGCCGTCCTTCACCTCGAAGTTCAGCCGGCCCGAGCGGTACTCCATCGTGATGATCGCCCCCGGCGGCAGCGACCGGACCGTCGACCAGCCCCGCTCACGCGCGGTCCGCTCGGCGGAGGCGGAGTCGAGGCCGACGTAGCTGTCCGGGCTGTCCTGGGGTTCGGTGGGCGGTGTCGGAATGGGTGCCATACCGCCACGCTAGGCCCTGCCCGGCGGTCGCGGAAGCCCGGATCCCGCACGCCTCCTGTCACGCTTCTGTCACAGGATCCCGCCACCCGTATCCCTCGCGCTCCGTCACACGGACGGGCGTTTCCCCAGCCTTACCGCGGGTATTCGAACGTAATTTCCGTGTGTCGTACGACTTCCCCGAATACCCTGCGAGAAGGCCCGTCCGAAAACCGGTCCGGCGCCCCTTAGCCGACCGATTCCGGACACCGCCTCACCAGCTGACGCCGCATAGGAAATACACGGTTCCGACACAGAACCCCCTTACGCCCCCTGTCGCCATGCACGACGGCGCGAGCATCATGGCGTCAGAGAGCGGAAGGGGCGAGCGATGGGGACGCAGACCGTGCAGGCGACGGCCCGACCCGTGCGGACCGGGAGGCACGGGCGGCTGGTCGTGGACTGGCTGACCACCACCGACCACAAGAAGATCGGTCACCTGTATCTGATCACCTCATTCGTGTTCTTCCTGGTCGGCGGGGTCATGGCGCTGCTGATGCGCGCGGAACTCGCCCGGCCGGGGCTGCAGATCGTGGACAACCAGCAGTTCAACCAGTTGTTCACGATGCACGGCACGATCATGCTGCTGCTGTTCGCGACCCCGAGCTTCGCGGGCTTCGCCAATGAGCTGATGCCGCTGCAGATCGGCGCCCCGGACGTGGCGTTCCCACGGCTGAACATGCTGTCGTACTGGTTCTTCCTGTTCGGCGGCCTGATCGTGCTGGGGTCGCTGCTGGTGCCGTCCGGTCCGGCCGCCTTCGGCTGGTTCGCCTACGCGCCGCTGAACAACTCCGCGCACTCCCCCGGCGTCGGCCCCGACCTGTGGATCATGGGTCTCGCGCTGGCCGGCTTCGGCACCATCCTCGGCGCGGTCAACTTCATCACCACGATCATCGGGATGCGCGCCCCCGGCATGACCATGTTCCGGATGCCGATCTTCACCTGGAACACGCTGTTCACGTCGATCCTGATCCTGCTGGCGTTCCCGGTGCTGGCGGCCGCGCTGCTGGTCCTGGAGGCCGACCGGCGCTTCGGCTCACAGGTCTTCGAGGCGGACAACGGCGGGGCGCTGCTGTGGCAGCACCTGTTCTGGTTCTTCGGCCATCCCGAGGTGTACATCATCGCGCTGCCGTTCTTCGGCATCATCACGGAGATCATCCCGGTCTTCAGCCGCAAGCCGATCTTCGGCTATCTGACGCTGGTCGCGGCGACGATGTCGATCACCGGCCTGTCGATCGTGGTGTGGGCGCACCACATGTTCGTCACCGGCGCGGTGCTGCTGCCGTTCTTCTCGTTCATGAGCTTCCTGATCGCCGTGCCGACGGGCGTGAAGTTCTTCAACTGGACCGGGACGATGATCAAGGGCTCGCTGTCCTTCGAGACACCGATGCTGTGGGCGACGGGCTTCCTGGTGACGTTCCTGTTCGGCGGTCTGACCGGGGTGCTGCTGGCCTCGCCACCGCTGGACTTCCACGTCTCGGACACCTACTTCGTGGTGGCGCACTTCCACTACGTCGTGTTCGGCACGGTCGTCTTCGCGGTCTTCGGCGGGCTGTACTTCTGGTGGCCGAAGTTCACCGGGAAGATGCTCGACGAGCGGCTCGGCAAGATTCAGTTCTGGACGCTGTTCGTCGGCTTCCACACCACGTTCCTGGTCCAGCACTGGCTGGGCGCCGAGGGCATGCCCCGCCGGTACGCCGACTACCTCGCGGCCGACGGCTTCACGGCCCTGAACACCATCTCGACGATCGGCGCGTTCCTGCTCGGCGCCTCGACGCTGCCGTTCCTCTACAACGTCTGGAAGACCGCCAGGTACGGAGTGAAGGTGGACACGGACGACCCCTGGGGCTTCGGCCGCTCCCTGGAGTGGGCGACCTCCTGCCCGCCGCCGCGGCACAACTTCACGACGCTGCCCCGGATCCGCTCCGAGTCCCCGGCGTTCGACCTGCACCATCCGGAGTACGCGGCCCTGGCTCCGCAGCCCGAGCCGAAGAGCGAGCAAGCGAGCGAGCAAGCCGGCCGTGAGCCGCCCTGATCGCCTCGGTCAGCTCCGCAGGCTCCAGCACCTCGAACTCGAAGCCGGTCATCATCACGTGGATCACCATCACGTCGAGACTCGAGGCTCCGGTGTGCAGGAGGCAGCTGTCGGGTCCCTCGGCCTCCAGCACCCCGGCGCTCGGTGAGATCCGCTCGGCGGCCTGTTCCTTGGGCACGAGCAGCCGTACGACCGCGTGCGAGGCGTACACGCGCGTGGAGACGCCTCGCGAGACGTACGCGGCAAGATCCTCGGCGGGCGGGGTACGCGGAGCGAACCGGGGGCCGTGCGGCGGCCTGGGGGTGATCCGGTCGACGCGGAAGGTCCGCCAGTCGTCGCGGTCCAGGTCCCAGGCGACCAGGTACCAGCGCCGCTCGGTGCAGACCAGGCGGTGCGGTTCGACGGTACGGCGGCTGGAGGCGCCGGCGTGGTCGCTGTACTCGAAGCGCAGGCGCTCGGCGTCCCGGCAGAGGTTGGCCAGCTCGGTGAGGACGCCCGGGTCGACGGCGGAGGGCTGGGGGCTACGCAGCATCGGCACGGTGAAGGCGTTCAGGGCGCCCACCCGGCGGCGCAGCCGGCCCGGCAGGACCTGCTCCAGCTTGGCGAGGGCCCGTACCGAGGTCTCGCCGATGCCCTCGATGCCCTGGCCTGCGGCGGTGCGCAGGCCGACGGCGACCGCGACGGCCTCGTCGTCGTCCAGGAGCAGCGGGGGCAGTTCGGCGCCCGCGCCCAGCTGGTAGCCGCCGCCGGTGCCGGGGCTGGCGTTGACGGGGTAGCCCAGCTCGCGCAGCCGGTCCACGTCCCGGCGCACGGTGCGGGAGGTGACGCCGAGGCGGTCGGCCAGGTCGGCGCCGGACCATTCGCGGTGGGCCTGCAGGAGTGAGAGCAGGCGCAGGAGTCGTGCCGAGGTCTCCAACATGGTTCCGAGTCTGCCAGCGCTTGCGGACAGTAGCTGTCCGCAAGCATTCCTAGCCTGGAGTCATGGCAGACAACAGCGCGACCGCAGAGAACCGTGACATCCGACCGTTCCGGATCGACGTCCCCCAGGCGCAGCTCGACGATCTGCACACCCGCCTGGACCTCACTCGCTGGCCGGACGAGCTCCCGGACGCCGGCTGGGAGTACGGCGCCTCGCTGCCGTATGTCCGGGATCTCGCCGCGTACTGGCGCGGTGCCTACGACTGGCGCAAGCACGAGGCCGCCCTCAACGAGCTCCCGCAGTTCGTCACCGGGATCGACGGCGCCCAGGTGCACTTCCTGCACATCCGCTCGTCCCGGCCGGACGCCCTCCCGCTGATCCTGACGCACGGCTGGCCGGGATCGGTCGTGGAGTTCCTGGGAGTGATCGGCTCGCTGAGCGGGGACTTCCATCTGGTGATCCCGTCCATCCCGGGCTTCGGGTTCTCCGGGCCGACGCGCGACAAGGGCTGGAACGTCAACCGGGTGGCCCGCGCGTGGGCGGAGCTGATGCACAGGCTCGGCTACGAGCGCTACGGCGCCCAGGGTGGCGACATGGGCGCGCTGATCTCCCCCGCGCTCGCCCGGATCGCGCCGGAGTCCGTCGTCGGCGTCCATGTGAACGCCGCCTCGGTCGGCTTCATCCCGCTCGGCCCGGTCGACGAGGCGGCACGCAAGGGGCTGACCGACCGCGAGCGGCGCAGCCTCACGAGCATCGCCGAGTTCACCACGGACGGCTTCGGCTACAACGCCCTCCAGTCGACCCGCCCGCAGACCCTGTCCTACGCGCTCACCGACTCGCCGGTCGGCCAGTTGGCCTGGATCATGGAGAAGTTCCAGGCGTGGACGCACTCCTCGGCAGCGTTGCCGGAGGACGCGATCGACCGGGACACCCTGTTGACGAACGTGATGCTGTACTGGCTGACCGGCACCGCCGGTTCGGCGGCCCGCATGTACTACGAGAACAGCCATGTGCCGGACTGGTTCCCGACGGCGAGCTCCCACGTGCCGACCGCGGTGGCCAACTTCGGCGAGGACGTGGCGATCCGCCGCTGGGCCGAGCAGGTCAACACCGTCGTCCGCTGGACGGAGTTCGACCGCGGCGGCCACTTCGCGGCCCTGGAGATGCCCGAGCTGCTGGCCGGTGACGTCAGGGAGTTCTTCGGCTCACTGCGGTGACGGGCACGCGGTGACGGACACCGACAGATCGTTGTCCCGCGTGTAGTACGGCCCGGCCTCCACCGGGCCGTAGGCCGTCTCCACGCGTGCGCGTGGGTAGGTGAACACGGCCTTCTTGTCGGCGACGTCGTCGAGCAGCCGCGCGATCCGCACCCGCGGCCCGCTCTCGCCGTGCGGCCGCAGCCACAGGTCCCAGACCCCGGGTCCGAGTGCCGCGTACCCGACAGAGAAGCCGAACCATGCCTCGTCCACGGCGACGTCGATGCGGCGGGCGGGGCCCGGGGAGTGCCGGGGGCGCACCTCGGCGTGGGCGCCGGTGGCGAAGGCGGTGCCGTACAGCCGCCCGCGCACGGTCAGTCCGGCGCTGGCGACCCGCAGTTCGCCCGCCTCGGCGTGCGGGGCGCGCAGCCAGCTGCGGACGGTGAGGTTGCCCTGCCGGGTCGCGTAGGGGATGCGGACGGCGACGTGGCCGCGGGAGCCGCTCGGGATGCGGGCGCCGAGCGCGCGCAGGTCGGTGGCGCCGGGCGCGAGGCGCAGCGGCTCGTCGTCGGCCACGCACGCGTACGCGTCCCAGCGGCCCTCGGGCAGGGCGACGGTGCTGGGCAGGGCCGCGCGCAGCCGCCCGGCCGCGGCCGGGGCCAGGGGCAGTCCCACTTCCTCGTGGCCGTCGCGCCGGCGCAGCACCAGATGGGCCGTACTGCTCGCCCCGCCGGCGGTGACGTCGAAGGTCAGTCCGCCCGCGGAGTCGGCAACACAGTCGGCGCGCAGTTGTACGCCCTGCCCGGCGGGCATGGTCCTCCCGTGGTTCATGGTGCTCTGTCAGACCCTCGGGCACCTCCCTTGGTTGCGTGCGTCCGGTGACTCACTGCTGATACGGCAGTTGCGGAACGTCGAAGCACGTGCGGTCCATGTCGCCCTGGGAGGCCCAGCCCCGGCCGTCCTGCCAGCGGGCCACCGAGAGACAGGTTCTGCGGGACTTCGGGGGCTCGGCCAGGCGCTCGAAGCGGACGGGGAGAAGCAGGCCGTCCGCGGTGTAGTCCTGGCTGTGGTTCATGTAGGCGTCGACGCACGCGCGCGTGACGCCGTGTGGCGTACACGACTTCGCGGCGTCCGTGAACCACTTCGCGGCCGCCCAGCCCTCCAACTGCCACTGAGAATGCCTTTTCAGGCTCTTGGTGGCGTCCCTGAACTCGCGCACGGCCGCATTGCCGACGTCCTCGAAGTTCCGGCTGGACCCGGTCGCCCACAGGGCGTTGCGGCAGCGCGGGGCGTCCTTGTAGTCGTCCCGGACGGTGGACGTCCAGTTCTGCACATTGGTGACCTTGGCGGTGACCTCGACGCCCGCCTTGTCCATCGCCTCGCACAGCTGCGCGTTGCCATGGCTGTCGACGGCGTCGAAGACCAGGTCGGCGCCCTGCTCCTTCAGGTCGGCCGCCACGGCGCGGAAGTTGGGCAGCGCGAAGTCGACCTGCTCGGTGACGACCTTGTACCCCTCGGCCTTCAGACCCTGCTCGACGAGCCGGGCGTAGGCGGCGGACGCGGCCTGGTTGTACGACACCACAGCCGCCGTACGGGCCCCGTGCTCGCGCTTGAAGTAGCGGTAGACCTCGGTTCCGCCGTACTGCTTCCCGCCCCAGCCGGTCGTGCCGGACCGGGGCGCGAGACTGCCGTAGATGCCGTACAGGTGCGGCCAGGTGTCGTAGGCGGCGCCGATGGGCTGGCCGCCGATGTCGGGCACGCGCGCCTGGGAGACGCGGGAGGCGCCGGCGTAGTCGAGGGCGGTGGTCGCGACCAGGGCGACCACCTTGTCCTCGTCGATCAGCCGGTGCACACAGGTGTTGTTGCCGACTCCGCTGCCGCCGTCGTCGCACTCGCGCACCTCGATCCGGCGGCCGTCGACGCCCCCGCGCGCGTTGAGGCGCTCGAAGTACGCCTTGGCGCCGTCGCGCGGGCCGGTGAAGGCGCTGCCGCCGACCGGATTGGTCACGCTGGTGACGATGCCGACCCGGATCGGAGTGCTGTCTGGGGCGGGGGTCGCCCGCTCGCGGTGCTCGAAGTCGCTCTCCGGCAGCCTGCTGCCGCACGCCGTGCCCACCGTGAGCAGCAGGACCGCGAGGGCGGCCTCAGCAGCCCGGAAGAGCCGACGCCGTGGCATTGCCGCTCAACTGGACCAGCGCGCACAGGGTGTTGACGGACACCTTCCAGGTGCCGTCCTGTTCGACCGCCGTTCCGGAGGCGTCCGGCAGGGCGGTGGCCCCGTTCAGCATCAGGGTGTACGTCACGTCGGCCGAGGTCGGCTTGGTGAACCCGACCTTCGTGACCTTCGCCTGCACCTGTCCGCCGCGCTGGTCACCGCTGAAGGCCTGGAGTACCGGGCCCATCTCGTCGCCGTTCTCCAGGACGGCCTGTTTGTCCTTGGTGGAGGTCTTCGGGTCGAAGAACTTCTCCCAGTTCGACTTGATCTCCTGCTGGGCGGCGGCCGCGTCGGCGGGGCCGCTCGGCGACGGGGCCGCCGACGGTGTGGTCCGCTCCACGGAAGGCGTCGGCGGCGGGCTCTCGCTGCCGCCGCCGCTGTCGTCGCTGCACGCCGTGAGGGCCGCGGCGAGGACGAACCCCACCGTCATCAGCCCCCGGCTGCCGTTCCCCCACGTGCGGTCGCTCCCGAGAACCATCTGGCTCACCACCGGGTGTCGGTCCGGGCCACGTGCGCCCGGTGCTTTCAGGGTCAGCTTCCAGAAGGCATAGTGCAAGCGATTGGCTGACATGGACAGGCACGCGACATGTGGGAGCCACAGATGCGGACAGCCCGACTGCGGACCGTGCACCCCGTCCTGTGGGCCGGCTGGGCCGCGCTCGCCGCGGGCGCCGTACTGTGCGTCCTGGGCTGGTACGGCGTCTCGGGCGAGCGGTACGCGGAGCGACAGCTGCCCTACCTCGCCTCCTGCACGGTGCCCGGCGCCGCGCTGATCGTCGCCGGGGCGGTGCTCCTCGCCCACGGCCGGGGCGCGCTCGCCGCCGCGCGCGTGGAGGAGCTGTACGGCCTCCTGGTCGCCGCCGAGCCCGCCGAAGCCGAGGAGTCCGCCGCGGCGGCCGACGCGCCCCTGGCGGTCAGCGGGGACCTGCTGATGGTGCCGGGCGGCACTCTGTGGCATCGCGCGGACTGCCCGCTGGTCGCGGGGAAGGGGGAGTCGGTCCCGGTGGACGCCAAGCTCCTGGCGAGCGGGGAGCTGGGCCCCTGTCCGATCTGCGAGCCCGTCGAGGAAACCGACTGATGTCGTCGCTGACCTACGACCTCACCCTGGCCGGGTTGTCGGTCGGCAGCGCGGCCGCGCTCACCGGAGTCGGCCTGATCGTGACGTACCGCGCGACCGGGGTGCTGAACTTCGCGCACGGGGCGATCGCGATGGTGTGCGCGTACGTGCTGCGGCAGTGCGTGGTGGAGTGGGGCTGGCCGCTGTGGGCCGCGGCAGTGGTGACCCTGTTGATCCTCGCGCCGGCCCTGGGTGTGGCGCTGGAGCGTTTCGTCTTCCGGCCCCTGTCCGTCCTGGGCGGCGATCCGGCCCAGACCCTGGTGGCCTCCATCGGCGTCTTCGTGCTGCTGGTGGGCGGGGCCGCGCTGCTGTGGGGCCAGGGCGCCCGCGACGACGCTCCGGAGCTGCTGTCCGCGGATCCCTGGGGGCAGCTGGCAGTCGTCCTGGCCCTGGCGGCCGGGGTGGGCGCGGTACTGCATCCTTCTGGGGGATGCCCCCAGACCCCCGGCTGGACGCGCTTCGGACGGGAGCTGCGGGCCGTCGTGGACGACCGCGGGCTGGCCGTGCTCGGCGGGATCGACGCCGACCGGGTGGCGGCGGCCGGCTGGGCGTTCGGGGCGTTCACAGCGGGCCTCACGGGCGTCCTGCTGGCCCCGTACGTCCGCCTGGACCCGTACGGGCTGCCGCTGCTCGTCATGGAGGTGGTGGCGGTCGCGGTGGCCGCGCGGATGCGCAGTCTGCCGGTGGCGGTGGTGGTGGCGCTGGCCATCGGGGTGGGGCAGAGCCAGCTGACCCGGCTGCACCCGTCGGGCCGGGGCGAGCCCTTGCTCCAGGCGGTGGGGGCGAACCTGTTCGTCGTGGCCCTGCTGATCGCTTCGTCGGTGCTCCCCCGCATCGGCACCCGGGACGTGCTCCCGCGCACGGCCACCGCGCGCGTGCCCACCCCCCAGGGCGCGTGGATCGTCGCGGTGGTGCTGTTCCTGCTCCCGCTGGGCTTCGCGGGCTCGGACCTGCACACGTCGGTCCAGGTCCCGGCACTGGGCGTGGTGCTGCTCTCCCTGGTGGTCGTGACGGGCAGGGGCGGCCAGATCTCCCTCGGACAGGCGGCCTACGCGGGCCTGGGTGCCCTGTTCACGGCCCTGCTGGCGGCGGGCCGCTTCCCGGGCCTGCCCCGCCTGCCGGAACTGGCCGCGCTGGCGCTGGCGGTGGTCCTGGTGGCTCCCCTGGGCCTCCTGACCGGCTGGCCGGCGATCACCCGCCGGGGCCTGGCACTGGCCCTGGCGACCTTCGCGGTCGGCGTCGGTGTGAGCCGCTTCGTCTTCGCCCAGCCGTATGCCACGTCCGGCCTGTCCCTGGGCCGCCCGGAGGGCTTCGACGGCGACCGCGGGTACTACGTCCTGGAGCTGGTCCTGCTCGCGCTCGCCCTGCTGGCGACCCACGCGCTGCGCAGAGGCCGCACGGGCCGGGCCCTGGCCGCCCTGCGCGACCACGAGTCCGGCGCGTCGGCGGCAGGCGTCCGCGTCCCCGCCCTGAAGCTCCTCGCCTTCGTGGCGGGCGCCGCGTTGGCCGCCCTGGGCGGCGGAATGCTCGGCATGGGCCTGCGCGCCTTCGACCCCACCGCCTATGACCCCGTCCGCGGCCTCCTCTGGTTCGCCGCGGTGGTCGTCCTGGGCGCCGACAGCACCCTGGGCGCCCTGGGCGCGGCGGCCCTGCTGGTCGGCCTGGACGCGGGGGCACGGGGAGGGGTGGCGGCGGCGCTGATCGGAGTGCTGGCGGTCCTGGTGGGCCGCTTTCCCGGGGGGCCGTACGAGGCGGTGCGGGCGGTGGCGGGCCGACTGCGACCGCCCCGGCCGACAGCTCTGAGCCCCCTCGGGGCGCGGGTGAGACGGCGCCTGCGCCCACCTGGCCTCGCACCGACCCAGGCACCGGCTCCGCCCCGGGCACCCGTAGTCGCCCGCGAACCCCGCACGGTTGGTACCGCAGGCCGGACAGTCCTCACCGCCCACGGCCTCCAGGCCCGCTACGACGGTTTCACCGCCCTCGACGGAGTCGACCTCACCGTCCCACCCGGCCGGATCACCGCGATCATCGGCCCCAACGGCGCGGGAAAGAGCACCCTGTTCCACTGCCTGGCAGGCACGATCCGGCCCAGCCGAGGCCAAGTCCGCTACGGCGACCGCGACATCACCCGGCTGTCGCCCCACGCCCGCACCCGCCTCGGCATCGCCCGCACCTTCCAACGACTCGCCGTGTTCCCTACATTGACGGTGGCCGAGAACATCCAGGTGGGCGCGGAACAGGGCCATGTCCCGGACCCGGCCGCGGTGGACCGCGCTCTGAGGCTGTTCCAGCTGGACGGCCCCCTGCGCGACGCGCCCGCCGCCCGTCTCCCCACCGGCACCCTCCGCCGGGTGGAACTCGCCAGAGCCCTCGCCGGCTCCCCGAACGTCCTGCTCCTCGACGAACCCGCCGCCGGCCTGGACACCGCCGAGGTGAGCGCCCTGGCCCGCGTCCTCAGGGCCCTCGCGGCGGACGGCACCGCCCTCCTCGTGGTCGAGCACGACCTCGACCTGGTCGCCGGCCTCGCGGACATCGTGCACGTGATGACCGCGGGCCGCATCATCGCCTCCGGCCCCCCGGCCCACGTACTGGAGACGCTCAAGGCCCGGGAGACCGCCGTATGACAGCGAGGACGGCCGTCTCCCTGCGCCACGCGCGCGTGCGCTACGGCCCCCTGGAGGCCCTGCACGGTGTCACCCTCACCGCCCCCGGCCCCGGCCTCACCGTCCTGCTGGGACGCAACGGCTCCGGCCGTACGACGGTCCTGCGCGCCCTGGCCGGGACGGTGCCGCTCACCGACGGCAGCGTGGTGTGGGACGGCACCGACGTGACCCGCGTACCGGCGTACGAGCGGGCCCGGCGCGGTCTGTGTCTGGTCCCCGAGCGCCGGGCGGTGTTCGGCTCCCTCACCGTGCGCGAGAACCTCGAACTCGCCGCTGCCACCCCCGACCCGGCCCTGCACGCCTACCCGGAGCTGGTCCCGCTGCTCCCGCGCCGCGCCGGTACCCTCTCCGGCGGCGAGCAGCGCATGCTGGCCCTGTCCCGTGCCCTGCTGGCACGCGCGCGCGTGGTCCTCGTCGACGAGCCCGCGCAGGGCATGTCCCCCACGGTCGCGGCCCGCACGTACGGACTCCTCGCCGCACTGGACGCGTGCGTGGTCGTGGCCGAGCAACGGCTCCCACCCCAGCTGCACGGCCGGACGGCGATCGTGTACGAACTGCGTCGCGGCGCGGTCGTGTTCAGCGGGGAGGCGGCGGAGCTGCGGCACGGGCGAGGGCAGCGGTGATTTTCGTCCACCCATTTCATTCCGTGATTTCCTGATTTGTCGACCAGTGGTCATAGCGATCCATGACCCACTTCGCGTGGCCAACTTCCCTGGATCTCCCGGGAATTGACGATACGGGCGCGAATCCGTACGACCTGTGACCCTGAGCTGTGGTTGGTTCGATTCCGTTCACCGTGGGGCGTGACTCCCGCCACAGATCACCCGTTGTCTCCTTCATGAGGCCGGGACCCGCCCGGTTCACGGGCCGGGAGCCACCCGGCCCCGCCACGCACCACTTCCCGAGGGAGCCACCCGTGCCGCGCATGCTCGAGGTCAGCGACGAGGTACGCGCTGAGATCGGCGACGAAGAAGCCGACCGGCTGCTCGCCGGACACAACGCCCCCGGCAGCTACGACTGCACGTCCTGCCGCACCCAGGGCGACTCCGAGCAGGAGCGCACCAGCACCGTCCTGTTCATCGGCGACGAGACCGCCGTCCTGGCCTTCGCCCACGCCTCCTGCCTGCCCTCCCAGGTCGTCCAGGTCACCGAGGAGCAGCTCCAGGGCGCGGTGAAGTCCATCACCGGCGACACCGTGGACCTGGACCCGGAAAAGGTCGTACCCGAGCAGGCGGTGCTCGGCGTGACCAGCGGACTCGTCCTGATCGCCGGGGAGCTGCACCCGGCGCTGGTCGTGGAGCCGACCGGGCCCATCGCGCGGCCGGGCGCGACGGGAGGCGGCGACGACTTCCTGCCGCTGCTGATCGAGCAGGGCTTCATGCCGCTGACGTCGATCGAGTCGGTGCCTTCCGTGCTGCACGGGTGGTCGGTGCTGCTGGCGGTGGGGCAGCTGCACGCGGTGCTCCAGCCCTCGGCGAACGGCGGGCAGCCGGTGGCCTGGTGGCAGGCGCACCAGCCGCTCCAGGTGACGGAGAGCTGGCGGGCCGCCGCCAACAAGCACCAGCAGGTGCTGATGTTCGCCGCGCCGGTGGGCTCCATCGGACGACAGCCTCGCGAGGACCTGCTGCGGGACGCACTCGACAAGGCCGCGGCGAACGGCAAGTTGGTCGCGGCCGCGATGCCGCTCGCGGGGACGTGAGGACGCCGGACCGCATCCCCGAGGTCCCGGTGTCGTTTGGACATACGTGCACCCATACGACGCTCCGCGCCGGTTTCCCGGCGGACCATCGGCCACGCCGATCTACGACGCGCTCTACTCCGAGTACGTCAAGGCCTTCCGTTCGCTGCCGGGTGACCGCAGCGGCGAGGAGGAGCTGGGCTTCACCGCGTTCGGGAACATCCCGCACGCCTCGGGCTCGTTCAGCAGCTCGTACAGCGCCTACAGCGCGGGTGCGTTCAGCGCCCGCCAGCAGTCGCAGTGGCAGCGGGTGGGACACATCGGACAGCAGCAGACCGGGATGCAGCACACCGGGATGCAGCACGTCCCGGCGGCGCTGCCACCCGGCCCGCGCAGAGGGAACTGACACATGAGGAGGGGGGGGGGCCCGGGGGGGGCCCCCCCCCCCCGGGGGGGTGGGGGGGGGGGCCGCCGGGGCCGCGGCCCCCCCCCCCGTGGGGGGGGGGGGGGGGGGGGGGGGCCCCCCCCCCCCCCCCCGCCCCGGGCCCCCCCCCCCGCGGGCCCCCCCCCCCCGGGCGGGCCCCCCCCCCCCCCCCCCCCCTGCCCCCCCCACCGGGGGGGGGGGCCCCCCGGGGGGGCCCCCCCCCCTCCTCATGTCACTTCTTCTTCGCGCCGCGCTTCTCGCGCACCCGCACCGAGATGTGGATCGGGGTGCCGTCGAAGCCGAACTCCTCGCGCAGCCGGCGCTCGATGAAGCGCCGGTAACCCGCCTCGATGAACCCGGAGGCGAACAGCACGAACCTCGGCGGCTTGGTGCCGGCCTGGGTGCCGAAGAGGATGCGCGGCTGCTTGCCGCCCCGGATCGGGTGCGGGTGGGCGGCGACCAGCTCGCCGAGGAAGGCGTTCAGGCGGCCCGTCGGGACCCGTGTCTCCCAGCCCGCCAGCGCCGTCTCGATCGCGGGGACCAGCTTCTCCATGTGACGGCCGGTCTTCGCCGAGACGTTGACCCGCGGCGCCCAGGCGACCTGGCCGAGCTCGGTCTCGATCTCCCGCTCCAGGTAGTAGCGGCGCTCCTCGTCGAGGGTGTCCCACTTGTTGTAGGCGAGGACGATCGCGCGGCCCGCCTCGACGGCCATCGTGACGATCCGCTGGTCCTGCACCGAGATGGACTCGGAGCCGTCGATCAGGATGACCGCCACCTCGGCCTTCTCGACGGCGGCGGCGGTGCGCAGCGAGGCGTAGTAGTCAGCGCCCTGCTGGAGGTGGACCCGCTTGCGGATGCCCGCGGTGTCGACGAACTTCCAGATGACACCGCCGAGTTCGATCAGCTCGTCGACCGGGTCACGGGTGGTGCCGGCGATCTCGTTGACGACGACCCGCTCCTCGCCGGCCACCTTGTTCAGCAGCGAGGACTTGCCGACGTTCGGGCGGCCGATCAGCGCGATCCGGCGGGGGCCGCCGACTCCGGTGCCGAAGGTCTGCTCGGGCGCCTCCGGCAGCGCCTCCAGAACGGCGTCGAGCATGTCGCCGGTGCCCCGGCCGTGCAGCGCGGAGACGGGGTGCGGCTCGCCGAGGCCCAGGGACCACAGGTACGCCGCGTCGGACTCGCCGCTCAGGCCGTCGACCTTGTTGGCCGCCAGCACGACCGGCTTGCCGGCCTTGCGCAACAGCCGTACGACCGCCTCGTCGGTGTCGGTGGCGCCCACCTTGGCGTCCACGACGAACACGACGGCGTCGGCGGCCTCGATCGCGTACTCGGCCTGCGCGGCCACGGAGGCGTCGATGCCGAGGACGTCCTGCTCCCAGCCGCCGGTGTCGACGACCTTGAAGCGGCGCCCCGCCCACTCGGCCTCGTAGGTGACGCGGTCGCGGGTGACGCCGGGCTTGTCCTCCACGACGGCCTCACGGCGCCCGATGATGCGGTTCACCAGAGTCGACTTGCCGACATTCGGGCGCCCGACGACGGCGAGCACCGGCAGCGGGCCGTGGCCGGCCGCCTCGATGGCACCCTCGATGTCCTCGGGGTCGAAGCCCTCTTCCGCGGCGAGCTCCATGAACTCCGCGTACTCGGCATCGCCAAGCGCCCCGTGGTCGTGCTCCTCGCCCGAGCCCTCGGAGTGGATGTGGTCGTTCATGAAGTGCGTACCTCGTTCATCGTGGTGATCGGTGGACCGCCGGCCCTTTCGCCGGATCGGCCCACTACTCAGTGTCGCCTAGCGCCCGGTCAGGCGCCTGGCGTTTTGCAGGTGGGCGCTGAGCTGCTTCTGGATGCGCTCGGTCGCCTCGTCGAGCGCCTTGCGGGTGCGCCGTCCGCTGCCGTCGCCCGCCTCGAAGGGGTCGCCGTAGACGACGTCGACGCGGCTGCGCAGCGGAGGCAGCCCCTTTATCAACCGTCCGGGCTTCTCGGTGCTTCCCAGAACCGCGACCGGGACGACCGGCGCACCGCTGCGCACCGCGAAGTACGCGAGCCCGGCCCGCAGGGAGGCGAAGTCGCCCTCGCCCCGGGTGCCCTCCGGGAAGATACCCAGGACCCCGCCGGTCTTGAGGACGTCGAGCGCCTGGGTGATCGCCCCGCGGTCGGCGCCGGAGCGGTCCACCTTGACCTGCCCGATGGCGATCAGGAAGGGGTCCAGCGGTCCGATGAACGCCTCCTTCTTGATCAGGAAGTGCGTCGGCCGGGGTGACACGCCCATGACCATCGGGCCGTCGATCATGTGGGAGTGGTTGACGGCGAGGATCGCGGGCCCGGTCGCGGGCATCCGCCAGGCGCCGAGCACCCGCGGCTTCCACAGCCCGTACATCAGCCCGACGCCGATGCGCCGGCCGACCTCGGCACCCTTCTCGGAAGGAACGGTCACTTCCCGGCCCGCTTCTCCTCGACGAGGGTGACGACGCACTCGATGACCTGCGCGAGGGTGAGCTCGGTGGTGTCCACCTCGACCGCGTCGTCCGCCTTGGCGAGCGGCGAGGTCTTCCGGCTGGAGTCGGCCGCGTCCCGCTTGATCAGGGCCTCGCGGGTGGCGTGTACGTCGGCGCCCTTCAGCTCACCGCTGCGGCGCGCCGCGCGGGCCTCCGGCGAGGCGGTGAGGAAGACCTTGAGGTCGGCGTCGGGCAGCACGGTCGTACCGATGTCCCGGCCCTCGACGACGATGCCCTTCTCCGCGGAGGTGGCGAGCGAGCGCTGCAGCTCGGTGATCCGGGCCCGCACCTCGGGCACGGCGCTCACGGCGCTGACCTTGGAGGTGACCTCCTGGCTCCGGATGGGACCGGCCACATCGGTTCCGTCGACCGTGATCGTCGGGTTCTCCGGGTCGGTGCCGGAGACGATCTCCGCCTTGCCCGCCACGGCGGCGATCGCGGACGGGTCGTCGATGTCGATCCCGTTGGTCACCATCCACCAGGTGATCGCCCGGTACTGGGCCCCTGTGTCCAGGTAGCTCAGCCCCAGCTGCGCGGCGACAGCCTTCGAGGTGCTCGACTTACCCGTGCCGGAGGGGCCGTCGATGGCGACAATCACGGGCTGGGCGGCGCCGTTTTCCACGGGGGGACACCTTTCGGGTGCGGTCTGGCGAGTGGTGTGGGGGCGCGACTGTGCCCCGCACAAGGTTACTGGGTGCGCGTCACTCGTCCGGACGCGTGGCCGACCGACGCCGGCCGGGCGCTCCCGGCCCGTCCGCCCTACTGCCGGATGGCCCAGCCCCGCTCCCGCAACGACGCCGACAGCACCGGTCCGGCCGACGGCTCCACCATCAGCTGCACCAGACCGGCCTGCTGCCCTGTGGCGTGCTCGATCCGCACGTCCTCGATGTTGACCCCGGCCCGCTCCGCGTCCGCGAAGATCCGGGCCAGCTGCCCCGGCTGGTCGTCGATGAGCACCGCCACGACCCCGTACACCCGAGGAGCGGACCCGTGCTTGCCGGGCACCCGCACCTGCCCGGCGTTCCCCCGCCGCAGCATGTCCTCGATCCCCGACGCACCCTCGTCCCGCTTGGCCTCGTCGGCGGACTGGAGCGCCCGCAGCGCCCGCACGGTCTCCTCGAGGTCCCCGGCCACATCGGTGAGCAGATCGGCCACCGGTCCCGGATTCGCGGAGAGGATGTCGATCCACATGTCGGGGTCGGACGCGGCGATCCGGGTCACATCACGGATCCCCTGGCCACACAGCCGTACGGCGGCCTCCTCGGCGTGCTCGAGCCGCGCGGCGACCATGCTGGAGACCAGATGCGGCATGTGCGAGACGAGCGCCACGGCACGGTCGTGGGCGTCGGCGTCCATGACCACCGGCACCGCGCGGCAGTGCGAGACCAGCTCCAGTGCGAGGTTCAGCACCTCGGTGTCGATGTCCCGGGTCGGTGTCAGCACCCAGGGCCGCCCCTCGAAGAGGTCCCCGGAGGCGGCCAGCGGCCCGGACTTCTCCCGCCCGGACATCGGATGCGTACCGATGTACGTGGAGAGGTCGAGTCCCAGCCCCTCCAGCTCCCGGCGCGGCCCGCCCTTCACGCTGGCCACGTCGATGTATCCGCGGGCCACGCCCCGTCGCATGGCGTCGGCGAGCACTGCGGCCACGTGCGCGGGCGGCGCGGCGACGATCGCGAGGTCGACGGGCCCCTCCGGCGCCTCGTCCGTGCCGGCGCCGAGCGCGGCGGCCGTGCGGGCCTGCTCGGGGTCGTGGTCGGCGAGGTGGACGGTGACGCCCCGTCCCGCCAGCGCCAGCGCGGCGGACGTCCCGATGAGGCCGGTCCCGATGACGAGTGCGGTCCTCACTGGGCGATGTCCTTGCGCAGGGCGGCCGCGGCGCCGAGGTAGACGTGCGCGATGTCGGCGCGGGGCCGGTCGGACTCGATGTGGGCGAGCACCCGGACGACCCGGGGCATGGCGCCCTCGATGTCCAGCTCCTGCGCGCAGATCAGCGGTACGTCGACGATGCCGAGCTTGCGGGCCGCGGCGGCCGGGAAGTCGCTGTGCAGGTCGGGCGTGGCCGTGAACCAGAGGCTGATCAGGTCGTCGGCGGTCAGCTCGTTCCGCTCCATGATGGCGGTGAGCAGCGCCCCGACCTGCTCGTCCATGTGGCCGGCCTCGTCCTGTTCGAGTTGGACGGCGCCCCGGACCGCTCGTACCGCCACGGCATTGCTCCTCGCTGATGCTTGCTGATGCACAACCCGGCTCTTCGTACGACCAGCCTAGTCAGCCCGTGCGGCACGGGTGCGCGGCGCCCGCGTCCTGAGATGGCGTCCCGGACCGTGGCAATGTCACCCGAACGTCGCAGTTCCGCTACTTGGGGTGAAAACACACCCGTGCGCCCCTGGACTCGGGACCCCGGGTCCGCTCTGATGGCAGGACACTCGCCTCGGGGGAGGCCCCTTACATGAAGCGTTCCGGACCGCTGCTGACACTGCTCGCGGGATTGCTGCTCGGCCTGTTCATGCTCTCGCTCAACGCCACCACGGGCGAGAAACCCACGTCGTCGTACGTCAAGCCGCCGGGCTCCGGGAAGTCGTCGCCCAGCACCAAGGCGTCACCGAGCGCCGCACCGGCACAGACGTCCGCGCCGCCCAGCAAGTCCCCGGCCCGGACCCCGGTGCCCGAGGGCGTCTACACGGGCCGGACCGACGACGACTCCTCCGCGGTCGCGATCACCGTGCGCGACGACAAGGCGATCGCATACGTCTGCGACGGCCACAACGTCGAGTCGTGGCTCCAGGGCGACGTGAAGGACGACGGCAGCCTGCGGCTCACCGGCAAGGGCGGCGCGAGCCTGGACGGCAGGGTGAAGGGCACCAAGGAGATCCGCGGCACGGCCGAGGTCGGCAACGGTAGCTACGCCTTCACCATCGGCAGGACGAAGAAGTCGTCCGGGCTGTACCGGGCGAACAGCACGGTGGCCGGCGCGAAGATCGAAGGCGGCTGGATCGTCCTTCCGGACGGCGAACAGGTCGGCATCCTGAGGCGCGACGGCAAGCCCTCCCCGGCGCCGGAGATCGACCCGGAGACCGGTGCGGTGACGGTCGACGGACAGCGGCTCACGGCCCGCCCGGCAACCCCTTGAACCAGGGCCCTTAGGAGCCGATCATGACCGTCGACCCGAACGCGGCCACCCAGAGCTGGCCCCCGCCCGAACCGGAGCGCCGCCCCAGCGCGGCCCGCTATCTGATCCCCGCCCTGGTCGCCGCCGCGGTGGCGGTCGCCCTGGGCGCCTACGGCAAGGTCCACGACCCGACGGGCACGGCCTTCAACCTCGCCGGCTTCAGCAGCACCGGCGCGGTGAAGTCATGGCTCGCCACGGTCGCGTTCTTCTTCGTGCTCGTCCAGCTCGTCTCGGCCCTGATGGTGTACGGCAAGCTGCCGGGCCCCAGCTGGTCCGCCACCCTGCACCGCTGGTCCGGCCGAGCGGCGTTCCTCGTCGCGGTGCCGGTCGCGGTGCACTGCCTGTACGCGCTGGGCTTCCAGTCGTACGAATCACGCGTTCTGTGGCACTCCCTCTTCGGTTGCTTCTTCTTCGGTGTCTTCAGTGCCAAGATGCTGCTGCTCCGCTCGGAGCGACTTCCCGGATGGCTGCTGCCGATCGTCGGCGGGCTCGTCTTCACCGCGCTCACGATCCTCTGGCTGACCTCCGCCCTCTGGTTCTTCCGCACCTTCGGAGTCACGACATGACGCACAGCTCGGCGCGGCGCACGATCCTTCTCGCGACGGGAGCGGCCACACTGGCCGTCGGCTGCGGTCAGTACGGCAACGAGAACAGCGACTCCGGGTCCAGTTCGGTGCAGGCCGGCACCGAACTGGCGAAGACCAGCGAGATCCCGGTCGGCGGCGGGAAGATCTTCAAGGATGAGAAGGTCGTCGTCACCCAGCCGAAAAAGGGCGAGTTCAAAGCCTTCTCGGACATCTGCACCCACCAGGGCTGCCAGGTGACCAGCGTGTCCGATGGCACCATCAACTGCCCCTGCCACGGCAGCAAGTTCAACATCACGGACGGCTCGGTGGCCAACCCGCCGGCCAACAAGCCGCTGCCCGAGAAGCAGATCAAGGTCAGCGGCGACTCGATCCAGCTCGCCTAGCACGCAGAAGGGCTCTAGGCGTCCCAGAGCGCCCCGAGCGTCACCAGTTCACTGCCGTACTCGATCCGGTCGGCCCATTCCACCGGCCAGGCGTCCGCTCCCAGATGGGCGCCCGCGAAGGCGCCCGTCAAGCAGGCGATCGAGTCGGAATCGCCGGAACTGCACGCGGCCCGCCGCAGGGCCGTCAGCGGCTCCTCGGGGAACTGGAGGAAGCACAACAGCCCCGTAGCCAGGGCCTCTTCGGCGACCCAGCCCGCACCGGTGGCCAGGCAGGGGTCCTCCTCCGGCGAGGCGGTGCGCACGGCGTGGTCGAGCCGGTCGAGGACCGCCAGGCACTCGTCCCAGCCGCGCGCGATGAACTGCCCAGGCGTCGGGTCCTGGCTCCTCGCCCACAGGTCGCCGAGCCAGCGCTCGTGGTACTGGCCCCGGTTCGCCAGGGCGTACGACCGCAGCAGTCCGACGAGTTCGTCAGGCCCGGTGCCCAGTGCGAGCAGCCGTACGGCACGCGCGGTGAGGTCGGACGCGGCGAGCCCCGTCGGGTGCCCGTGGGTGAGCGCGGCCTGCAACTGGGCCGCGCCCGCCCGCTGTTCGTCACTGAGCCCGGGGACGAGCCCGACGGGCGCCACGCGCATGTTGGCGCCGCAACCCTTGGAGTTGATCTGACTGGCCTCCTGCCAGGGCAGTTGCTCGTTCTTGAGCAGTGAGCAGGCCCGCAGACAGGTGTTTCCCGGCGCCCTGTTGTTCTCCGGTGACTGATACCAGTCGACGAACTCCTCCCGCAGCGGCCGCGCGAGTCCCTTGGGCCCGAGCACTCCGCGGTCCATCGCCGTCCGCAGCCCTCTGGCCACCGCCAGAGTCATCTGTGTGTCGTCGCTGACGACGGCCGGCGTGCGCAGCTCCATCTCCCGCCACGGCCCGCACTTGGCGAGGATCGACGGCACGTCGTTGAACTCGGTCGGGAAACCGAGGGCGTCCCCGAGGGCGAGGCCGACGAGGGTGCCGGTGGCGGCGCGTTTGGTCAGGATCGTGGTCATGCGGGGCGTCCTTCCGGGGACGGGCGGAGGAGAGGGGGGTGCAGGGCGGTGGCCGGTCCCGCGCGGTAGAGCGCGGCCGGTTTGCCGCGGCCACCGGTCAGCCGCGCCGCGCCGGGGACGGCCTCGACGAAGCCGGGCGTGGCGAGCACCTTGCGGCGGAAGTTGGGCCGGTCGAGCGTGGTGCCCCACACGGTCTCGTACACCTGCTGGAGCTCCCCGAGGGTGAACTCGGGCGGGCAGAAGGCGGTGGCGAGGCAGGTGTACTCGAGCTTGGCGCCGACGCGTTCGTGGGCGTCGGCCAGGATGCGGTCGTGGTCGAAGGCGAGCGGTCCCGCCTTGTCGTACGGCACCCAGCGGGCCTCGGCCGCGTCGCTGCCGCCGTGCGGCTCGGGAGGGTCGGGCAGCAGCGCGGCGAAGGCGACGGAGACGACCCGCATCCGGGGGTCACGGCCGGGTTCGCTGTAGGTCCGCAGCTGCTCCAGATGCAGTCCGGAGAGGTCCGACAGCCCGGTCTCCTCGGCGAGTTCACGCCGGGCCGCCGTCTCCGCGGACTCGTCCGGGTGCACGAACCCGCCGGGCAGCGCCCAGTGTCCGGCGTACGGCTCCTGCCCCCGCTCCACGAGCAGCGCGTGCAGGGCGCCTTCGGCGACGGTGAGGACGGCGAGGTCGACGGTGACGGCGAAGGGTTCGTGGGCGTACTTGTCGTAGTCCACTCGCACTCGCCCCTTTGTGGTCATGATGACTAATAGTCGTTACGACTATAAAGAGACGGGAGGGTGTTCCACAAGCCCCTGGAAGTGCCGCCCCAGAAAGGCGAGAAGCCGTGTCTCAGGCCGCGCGCCGGACGGTACGGGGACCGGTTCGGCGAACCGCACGCCCCGGTCCTCCTCCCCCACCACGCACTGGGCGACGGACAGGAGTTCGGCCGCGAGGCCCTCCGGAATGGGCCGCGGCTGTCCGCAGGACCGGGCCACGTCCCACCCGTGAACGGTGATCTCGACAGCACCGACGGCGGCCATCACCCGTACGTCCAGCGGGCGTTCACCCACCAGCACGTCCTCGGGCGGCCCGGCGGCCCAGGCGCCGAGCACGGCACACGCGCGTGTGCGGAAGCCGCAGACCCGGTCGGCCTGCGGGAGCAGTCCGATCCGTCCGCCGCTCAGCCCCTCGTACAGCGCGTCCAGCGAGTCGTCGAGATGCCCCAGCAGCTCGCCCAGATCCCACTCGGCGCACGGTGTACCCGTGCCGAGATCCACGCGCCGCGACGCCGCCACGCTCCCCAGCGCGTAGGCGAGCGAACGCTCCAACAACTCCCCCGCGCTCATGACTGCACCTCCGCCAGGCCGCCACAGCAGCCCCTCGGCGGCCTCACAGACGATTCCTGGCCCCCCGGCTCCCGACAAGGCCACGAAGGCCGCACAGGGCCCTTCAGTGCTGCCGGACCGGTCTCGTCACGGTGTGCGTTCCTCGCGCCCATCCCCACTCTCTCCATCCCCACTCCCTCCGTCACCGATACAGACCGGCAGGAGGGCGAAAACGCATCGGCCGGTCCCGGAGAACTCCGGAACCGGCCGCACTTGCACGCGTGGGGGACGCGGGACTACAGATCGACTTCCTTCAGCAGCATGCCGACCTCGGTGTTGGACAGCCTCCGCAGCCAGCCCGACTTCTGGTCGCCCAGGGTGATGGGGCCGAAGGCGACCCGCACCAGCTTGTCGACCGGGAAGCCCGCCTCGGCGAGCATCCGGCGCACGATGTGCTTGCGACCCTCGTGGAGGGTGACCTCGACGAGGTAGTTCTTGCCGGTCTGCTCGACGACCCGGAAGTGGTCCGCCTTCGCGTACCCGTCCTCCAGCTGGATGCCGTCCTTGAGCTGCTTGCCCAGGTCCCGCGGGATCGGACCCACGATGTGCGCGAGGTAGACCTTCTTCACGCCGTACTTGGGGTGGGTCAGCCGGTGGGCCAGCTCACCGTGGTTGGTGAGCAGGATGACGCCCTCGGTCTCGGTGTCGAGCCGCCCCACGTGGAAGAGCCGCGTCTCACGGTTGGTGACGTAGTCCCCGAGGCACTGCCGGCCCTCGTTGTCCTCCATGGTCGAGACGACACCGGCGGGCTTGTTCAGCGAGAAGAACTGGTACGACTGCGTCGCCACGGTCAGGCCGTCGACCCTGACCTCGTCCTTCTCCGGGTCCACCCGCTTGCCCTGCTCCAGGACGATCTCGCCGTTGACCTCGACCCGCGCCTGCTCGATGAGCTCCTCGCAGGCCCGGCGCGAGCCGTAGCCCGCGCGCGCGAGGATCTTCTGGAGCCGCTCGCCCTCCTGCTCGGCGCCCGGGAAGGTCTTCGGCGGCTTCACGTCCTTCTTGCCGGCGTACCGCTCCCGGTTGCGCTCCTCGGCCCGCGCCTCGTACTCCCGCGAGGTCGCCGGCACCGAACGGCCGCGCCCGGTGCCCTGGCCCTGCTTCGGGCCGCCCTTGGCGCCGCCGCGCGCGGAGGCACCACGCCCGGTCTTCGGTCCGTCGTGGGTCCCGCCGGGGCCCACGTCGTAGCGCCGCTCCTCGGGGCGGGGGTTCTTCGGCCGGCCGCCCTGCTTGTCGTCGCGGTCGTTCCCGGCACCGCGGAAGTTACCGCGGCCACCGCCGCTCCCCCCGCGGCCACCGCTGCTCCCGCCGCGGCCGCCGCTGTTGCCACCACGGCTCCCGCCGTTGTTTCCGCTGCTGTTCCTGCCGCTGCTGCTTCGCATCAAAGTTCCGTCTTGTCGTCTGCGCCCTCGGAATCCGGGGCGTCCGGATCGAACGACGGTACGCCTTCCTGGGTCTCGGCCTCGATCGCCTCCGCCTCCGGGAGGAAGGGCGCGAGCTCCGGGAGCTCGTCCAGACCGCGCAGGCCCATCCGCTCCAGGAAGTAGTTCGTCGTCACGTACAGGATCGCACCTGTTTCGGGTTCCGTGCCCGCCTCCGCGACCAGACCCCGCTGGAGAAGGGTGCGCATCACACCGTCACAATTGACTCCGCGCACCGCGGAGACCCGGCTGCGGCTGACCGGCTGGCGGTAGGCGACCACCGCCAGCGTCTCCAGCGCGGCCTGCGTGAGCCGGGCCTGCTGCCCGTCCAGGACGAACCGTTCCACGGCCGGGGCGTACGCCGCCCGGGAGTAGAACCGCCATCCGTTCGCGACGTGCCGCAGTTCGAAACCGCGCCCCTGGGCGGCGTACTCGCCCGCCAGCTCCCGCAGCGCCCTGGTGATCTGCCGCTTCGGCCGCTCCAGGATCTTCGACAGGTGCTCCTCGGTCGCGGGCTCGTCCACGACCATCAGGACGGCCTCCAGCGCCGGCTTCAGGTCGAGGTCGGCGACGCCCGGCAGTCCCGCCGGGGCCTCGGTGGTCTCCTCGCTCACGTCTTGTCCTCCTTGGGCGGCTCGGGCGGCTCGGGCGGCCGGTCGAACTCGTCGGTCACCGTCGGCTCGGCTTCGCCCTCACCGCCGGTCCACCGCACGAGCAGCTCTCCGAGCGCGGTCTCCTGGTCCAGCGCCACGGCTTTCTCCCGGTACAGCTCCAGCAGTGCCAGGAAGCGCGCCACGACGGTCAGGGTGCCGTCGGCGTCCTCCACCAGCAGGCGGAAGCTGGCCTCGCCGAGCTCCCTTAGCCGTGCGACCACGATCCCCGCCTGCTCCTGGACGCTCACCAGGGGCGCGTGGATGTGGTCGACGTACACCTGCGGCTTGGGCTTCGGCTGCATCGCCTTCACGGCGAGCCTCGCGAATCCCTCGGGCCCGATGCTGATGACGACCTCGGGCAGCAGATCGGCGTGGTGCGGTTCGAGTCCGACGGTACGGGGGTAGCGCCGGGCCTCCTCGTCGAGCCGCCGGTTGAAGATGTCGGCGATCTGCTTGTACGCGCGGTACTGGAGCAGCCGCGCGAAGAGCAGGTCCCGGGCTTCGAGGAGCGCCAGGTCGGCCTCGTCCTCCACCTGCGCGGCAGGCAGCAGCCGGGCCGCCTTCAGGTCGAGGAGGGTGGCGGCGACGACGAGGAACTCGGTCGTCTCGTCCAGGTCCCAGTCCGGCCCCATGGCCCGGATGTACGCCATGAACTCGTCGGTGACCTTGGAGAGCGCGACCTCGGTGACGTCCAGCTTGTGCTTGGAGATCAGCTGGAGGAGGAGATCGAAGGGCCCCTCGAAGTTGGCGAGCCGGACCTTGAAGACACCGCCGGACTCCCCCTCGCCCCCTTCTTGAGGCACAGACTGGGGGACGGTCTCCGCCTCGGCCTCGGGAAGCGTCACAGGCTCCGGGACCGGCTTGAGCTCGAAGCCCGCCTCGGCCTGCGGAACCCCAACCTCCGGCCCCCCGGAAACCGACACCGCCTCCGCGGCCATCTCACCCACGGAGACCACCTCGGCCTCGAAGCCCGCCTCGGCCTGCGGAACCCCGACCACCGGCCCCCCGAAAACCGGCTCGGCCTCCCCGACCACCCCGGCCGCAGGAACCGCCTCGGACTCCGGGACCCCAGCCTGCGGCCCCTCGGAAACCGACACCGCCTCGGGCTCCCCGACCACCCCGGCCGGAGGAACCGCCTCGGACTCCGGAACCTCGGTCTCCAGCTCCTCAGGAGCCGACACCGTCCCCGCGTCCTGCTCGCCCCGCGGAGCGCCCGGCCCCCGGCCCAGCACACGCCGACGACCGGCCGTTGCGCCGGAGCCGAGGGGAACGTCGTTCGAGGTCATAGCCCTCGCAGGCTACCGCTAGCGCCCACGCAGCCGACGGACGAGAATGCTCGCGTCCCCGCGGGACTCCAGATCCGCCAGCACCACGGCGACCGCCTCGCGCACAATGCGCCCGCGGTCCACCGCCAGCCCGTGCTCGCCCCGGAGCACAAGTCGGGCGTGCTCCAGGTCCATGAGCTCCTCGGCCGACACGTACACGGTGATCTTCTCGTCGTGCCGCTCGCGCCCACTGGGCCGCCGGGCGGGCGACCGGCCGCGCTTGCCGCGCGACTGCGCACCGCCGGAGGCCTGGGCAGAACCTTCCTGCGCCTCCTGACGTCGCGCGGTGCGCTCCGCGGCGGCCGCCCGGAGACGGGACTCGCCCGCCTCCACGGACTCGGCGTCGGCCGCCACATGCTCGGCCCCGTCGCCGTCCCCGCCCTGCGCGGGCACGGACTGCGGCGCGTCCTCGGCTCCGGCCCCGTCGGACTCCCCCGCGGGAGCCGGCACCCGGGCCTCGCCGTTGGTCCCCCGCCGGGGCGTGGACGCCTGGAGCGCCATCCCCCCTGTCGTACGGAACAGTTCGTCGGCCCCCGGCAGACTCACTCGGCGTGACACCGGGCGAGCACCTCCCTGGCGAGCTGGCGATAGGCGGCGGCACCGACGGAGTTGGAGGCGTACGTAGTGATCGGCTCACCGGCGACCGTGGTCTCCGGGAAGCGCACCGTGCGTCCGATGACCGTGTGGTAGACGTGGTCGTCGAACGCCTCGACCACACGGGCCAGGACCTCACGGCTGTGGACCGTGCGCGAGTCGTACATCGTGGCGAGGATCCCGTCGAGCTCCAGCTCCGGGTTGAGCCGCTCCTGGACCTTCTCGATGGTCTCCGTCAGCAGTGCGACACCACGCAGGGCGAAGAACTCGCACTCCAGAGGGACTATCACCTTGTGCGCGGCCGTCAGGGCGTTGACCGTGAGGAGGCCGAGTGAAGGCTGACAGTCGATCACGATGTAGTCGTAGTCGGCCATGAGCGGCTTCAGTGCCCGCTGCAATGTCGACTCGCGGGCGACCTCGGAGACCAGTTGGACCTCCGCCGCCGACAAGTCGATATTGCTCGGCAGCAGGTCCATGTTGGGGACCGCGGTCTTGAGCAGGACCTCGTCCGCCGCCATGCCCCGCTCCATGAGCAGGTTGTAGACGGTGAGGTCGAGCTCCATCGGGTTGACACCGAGACCCACCGACAGCGCGCCCTGCGGGTCGAAGTCAACGAGCAGCACGCGCCGGCCGTACTCCGCGAGCGCGGCACCCAGGTTGATGGTCGACGTCGTCTTGCCCACGCCGCCCTTCTGGTTGCACATCGCGATGATCTTCGCGGGGCCGTGGTCGGTCAGCGGGCCCGGGATCGGGAAGTACGGCAGCGGCCGCCCGGTCGGGCCCACGCGCTCACGGCGCTGGCGGGCCGCGTCGGGCGCGAGCGTCGCCGCGTACTCCGGATCCGGCTCGTACTCGGCGTCGGGGTCGTAGAAGTGCCCCTCGGGCAGTTCGTCGTAGTCGGCGAAGTGGTTGTGGGGCGCGCCACTTCCGTCGCCGGCCATGGCGTTCACGTGATGGCCATCCATGCTCTGGTGTGCTGTCCGCACGGTCGGCGGACTCTGACGGGCTGCGAAGGTGCGCACCGCGACGGAGCCGACAGCCTCGAACCCCGCGGGGCTCTGGGCCCCGGCAGGCATTCCTGGTTGACCACCCCCGGGAGAAAATGTCGACTCATTCACAAGTCGTCTTACCTCCTTGGAGACCAGGAAACTTCTAGACAAGGTCAGCGTGGCACCATGCCGACGGTTGGCGACTCTATGGCGTGTCGGGTGTTCACAGCAACACAATCCGCCGGACCCGGCAGGATGTGTCGGCAATGAAACATCCCGCTGTCAAGGGCGTACGGCAGTCGCACGGCAGGTTTCGCCGGTGTACGAATCGGTTCAAGGGTTACGTTCGACGCGAGTTGACCGAGAGTCGCAAAGTGACCATACACACATCCGGCCGGACCTTGTGGGGCAAGGTCCGGCCGCCTGTGCGTCGTTGACGCGCCTTGTTGACGTATCGCCTTCACGAAAAGGTGACTTAGCTATCGGAGCAGGTCACAGGCTCAGCCGAGCAGTGTCTCGAGTTCCACGTGCTCCAGGTCGTGGGCCTCCGCGACCTCCCGGTAAACGACCTTGCCGTCATGGGTGTTGAGACCCTTGGCGAGCGCGGGATCGCGGCGCAGCGCCTCCACCCAGCCCCGGTCGGCCAGTTCGACGATGTAGGGCAGCGTGGCGTTGGTGAGCGCGTAGGTGGAGGTGTTGGGCACCGCGCCGGGCATGTTGGCGACGCAGTAGAAGACCGAGTCGTGGACCTGGAAGGTCGGCTCGGCGTGGGTGGTGGGACGGGAGTCCTCGAAGCAGCCGCCCTGGTCGATCGCGATGTCGACAAGGACACTTCCGGGCTTCATCCGCGCCACGAGCTCGTTGGTGACCAGCTTCGGGGCCTTGGCGCCCGGGATGAGCACCGCGCCGATGACGAGGTCGGCGTCCAGGACGGCCTTCTCCAGCTCGAAGGCGTTGGACATGATCGCCCGGACCTTGGTGCCGAAGACCTTGTCGGCCTCGCGCAGCTTGTTGATGTCGCGGTCGAGCAGCGTGACGTGGAAGCCCATGCCGACGGCGATCTGCGTGGCGTTCCAGCCGGAGACACCGCCGCCGATGACGACGGCCCGCGCGGGCTGGGTGCCGGGGACACCGCCGGGCAGGACACCGCGGCCGCCGACCGAGCGCATCAGGTGGTAGGCGCCGACCTGCGGGGCCAGCCGGCCCGCGACCTCGGACATCGGGGCGAGCAGCGGGAGCGCGCGGGAGGGCAGCTCGACGGTCTCGTAGGCGATCGCGGTGGTGCCGGACTCGATGAGCGCGTCGGTGCACGCCTTGGAGGCGGCCAGGTGCAGGTAGGTGAAGAGCGTCTGGTCCTTGCGCAGGCGGTGGTACTCCTCGGCGACGGGCTCCTTGACCTTCAGCAGCAGGTCGGCGGTGGCCCACACCTCGTCGGCGGTGTCCAGGATCCGGGCGCCCTCGGCGACGTACTCCTCGTCCGGGATGGAGGAGCCGACGCCGGCGCCGCGCTCGATGACGACCTGGTGGCCGTGGCGTACCAGCTCGTGCACACCGGCGGGGGTGATGGCCACCCGGAACTCGTTGTTCTTGACCTCGCGGGGGATGCCGACCTTCACGTGGATCACGGTCCTTGGCTCAGAGTGTGTGGGGCAATACAACACATACCCGGGCATGCATGAGCACACCAGGAAGCACCGCAGGAGAAGGTGCGGCAGAGCCAGTCTAATGAAGGTGTTCCCGCTGTCTAGCCTTCCATTGCATCAATCTTCTGCGGATGTACTACGGATTTCGCAGGCGTCAGCGTCGTGTTTCGGTTCCTCGGCCTGCTGGGACCCGGGTTCCCCCTGGGAAAGCTCCTCACCCAGCAGACGTTCCGCGGCGCCGCGGTGCAGCTGGGCGGCGGCGGGATCGCCGAGGCGGTCCAGGGTGTCCGCGAGCCGCAGCTGGAGCGCGGCCTGCAGCCGGACGTCCTCGGCACGCCGCGCCCACTCCACGGCCTCCTGGCAGGTGCGCAGCGACTCCTCGGGGTGTCCGGCGTACTCCTGGACCCGGGCGAGTTCGCTCAACGCGCGTGCATGGGCGGCGACATCCCCGTGCTTGCGGTGCCCGGCGAGCGCGGCCCGCCAGTTCCTGGCTGCCTCGCCGTAGCGGCCGGCGTAGGTGTGCGCGGCGGCGATACGGCCGTACAGCCGGGCGGCCTCCGCGCGCTCGTCCCGGGCCAGCCGCTGGGCCAGGGCCCGGCCGAACCAGTCGGCGGCCCGGTCGTAGTCCCCGAGCTCCAGATGCGCGCCGCCTACGGATTCCATCGCGCGGCCGGTCGCATACGGGTCGTTCGCCTCCCGTCCGGCGTCCAGGGCCGCCCGATAGCGCGCGAGTGCCTCCCGGGTGCGGCCGGTCCGGGCGTCGAGGTCGGCGAGGTTCAGCAGGGCGGCGGCCTTCTCGCGGGGCAGGGCACGCCGCTCGGCCACGTCGAGGACGAGGCCGTGGATGTCGTAGAGGTCGGGGGCGGCGGCCTGCATCCCGAAGTGGGCCACGATCGCGCGCACGAGCTGCGACATCAGGCGCCGGGCCAGGGTGTCCAGCTCCCCGTCGGCAACCGCGTGGCGGGCCGCGGCGAGCAGCGCCGGCCGGCGGACGCGCAGCCAGTCCTCGGCCGCCCTGGGGTTCGGGAAACGCACCGAGGGCGGCATGCCCTGGAGCTTCTCGCGGGCGTCGGCGCTGTCGGTCTCGGTGATCGCGCGGGAGGACTGGAGCAGCCGTACGGTCCGCTCCAGCATGCGGGCGCGGGCCAGCTGGAGCTCGGCCGGGCGGTCCTGGGTGTCGGCGAGGGCCTTGAGCAGGGGGTACAGGCAGCCGGGTACCTCGTACTGCGGCAGCGGTGAGTCCACGGCGTGCAGCAGTCCGAGCGCGACGAAGTCGTCCAGGGTGGAGCGGGCGCCGGCCACCGAGCAGCCGGCGAGCGCGGAGGCGGTGTGCGGGTCGAGGAGGCCGGCCGGGGCGAGCGAGAGCAGTCGCAGGGTCCGGGCGGCCGCGGCGGGCAGGGAGGTGTAGACGAGTTTGAAGACCCGGCTGAGCGGGCTTGCCTCGTCACTCTCCGTATGCAGCTGCTTGGCGAGATCGGCGACGGCCGCCTTGGGGCGGGCGGCGAGCCAGCCCCCGGCCAGCATCAGCGCGGCGGGGTGGCCCTGGCACTCCTCGACGAGTCCCTCGGCGGCACGCGGGTCCACGGTGATGCGCACCGACCCGGTGTGCCGGGACAGCAGATCCAGCGCGGACTTGGTGTCGAGCCCGCCGAGCGTGCACGGACGGACGTCCGCGATTCCGGTCAGCGGACCTCCCGACACGGCCACGACCAGGCACTCCGGGGTATCCGGAAGCAGGGCGTCCACCTGTTCCGGGGCCACCGCGTCATCGAGCAGCACCAGCGCGCGACGGCCGGCGAGGGCCTCGCGCAGCACTGCCGTGAGGTCCTCCTCGGCGGCTCCGGCGGGTGCCTGTACCTCGAGCGCGGTGAGCAGTTCCCGGGCGGCGTTCCCGACCGGTACGGGGGTGCCGTCGGGCTCGCTCAGCCGGACGCGCAGCACCCCGTCGTCGTAACGGTCAGCGACCGCCCGGACGAGTTCCTCGGCGAGCGCGGTACGGCCGGATCCGGGGCGCCCCGCGATGAGCAGCACGCGCGCGCGGGGTGCCTTCCGGCCGGAGAGCGTGTCGAGTCCCGCGCGCTCGATGTCGGCGCGCAGTTCCTTCAACTCCCGCGTCCGCCCCAGGAATTGGCCTTCGCCGGACAGCCGTACGCCGCCTGCGTCCACCGCCTGATCCGTCACGGGCCACACTCCCGTCCCACCGCACGCGCAAAGCCCGCCGGTGACCCCGGTTCGGGCACCAAAAGCCTAGTTCACGCTGTGCAACGTTCCTGGCGGAGCGCGACCGGCGAGGACCAGAGAGTCCCCCGATCGGATCAACGGTTCATAAGATCACCGGTCTCGGGGGTGCCGGTGGCAGGGGCGCGGGGAACTGCGCGACAAGCCACGACGAACCGGCACCCCGCAACGGACCGGCTACAACAACGGCGCGACCCGGAGAACGGTCACGACTCAAACGGCCGCGCCGGCCATTCCGCCTCAGCGGAACGCAACCCGTCCAACCCGCCGGAGGCCCGCGCGGCGACCAGCGACAGCACACCCACGACGAGGCAGTTGTTGTGCAGCTCCCCCGCCAGCACCCCCCGCACCAGCTCGGCGACCGGCACGCGCGCGTACTCCAGGTCGATCTCCTCGTGCTCGACCTCGAAGCGCTCGCCGTCGGCCTCGGACAGCCCCCGGGCCAGGAAGATCCGGATCGCCTCGTCGCAGCCGCCCGGCGAGGTGTAGACGTCCGTCAGCACCCGCCAGTCCTCCGCCTTGACGTGCGCCTCCTCGTACAGCTCGCGCTGGGCCGCGTGCAGCGGATTCTCACCGGGCACGTCCAGCAGTCCGGCCGGGATCTCCCACAGCTTCTGCCGTACGGGGTGCCGGTACTGCCGGATGAGCAGGACGCGGTCCTCGTCGTCGAGGGCGAGGACGCCCACGGAACCCGGGTGGACCTGGTAGTCGCGGCCGACCACGGACCCGTCGGGCATGACCACCTGGTCCGTGCGGACGGAGGTCTTGTTGCCCACGAAGGGGGTCTTCGTCGCCCGGATCTCCCACTCCTCCGGGGCGTCCTTGATCGTCATCGCCTGTCCTTCCCCACGTGCGCAAAAGAAGCCGGGGCACTCGCCTTTGAATGCGTGTGCCCCGGCCACCGTACAACTGTCGTGCTACTTGGAACTCTGCCGCTCCACCGCGGCCTTCACCAGGCCGGCGAACAGCGGGTGCGGCCTGGTCGGACGCGAGCGCAGCTCGGGGTGGGCCTGCGTGGCGACCAGATACGGGTGGACGTCACGCGGGTACTCGACGTACTCGACGAGCTTGCCGTCCGGAGAGGTCCCGGAAAACAGGATGCCCGCCTTCTTCTCGAGCTCCGCGCGGTAGGCGTTGTTCACCTCGTAACGGTGCCGGTGCCGCTCCTCGACGTACTCCTTGCCGTCGTACACCTCACGGACGATGGAGCCCTCGGCGAGCTTGGCCGGGTACATGCCCAGCCGCATGGTGCCGCCCATGTCGCCCTCACCGGCGACGATGTCGAGCTGCTCGGCCATGGTGGAGATGACCGGGTGGCCGGTGGCCGAGTCGAACTCGGTGGAGTTGGCGTCCGGGATGTCGGCGAGGTTGCGCGCGGCCTCGATCACGATGCACTGCAGGCCCAGGCACAGGCCCAGCAGCGGGATCCTGTTCTCGCGGGCGTACTTGATCGCGCCGACCTTGCCGAGCACACCGCGGTCGCCGAAACCGCCCGGGATGCAGATGCCGTCCACGTCGGCGAGCTGTGCCGCGGCGCCGGCCGGGGTCTTGCAGTCGTCGGAGGTGACCCACTTGATCTTGACGCGGGCCTTGTTGGCGAAACCGCCGGCGCGCAGCGCCTCGGTGACCGAGAGGTAGGCGTCGGGCAGGTCGATGTACTTGCCGACCAGGGCGAGGGTGATCTCGTGGTCGGGGTTGTGGACGCGGTCGAGCAGGTCGTCCCAGGTCGTCCAGTCCACGTCCCGGAACGGCAGGTCCAGCTTGCGGACGACATAGGCGTCCAGGCCCTCGCCGTGCACGGTCTTCGGGATGTCGTAGATCGACTTGGCGTCGGGGCAGGCCACCACCGCCGATTCGTCGACGTCGCACATCAGCGAGATCTTGCGCTTGATCGCGGTCGGCACCTCGCGGTCGCAGCGCAGCACGATGGCGTCCGGCTGGATACCGATGTTCCGGAGAGCCGCAACCGAGTGCTGGGTCGGCTTCGTCTTCAGCTCCCCCGAGGGGCCGATGTACGGCAGGAGCGAGATGTGCACCACAAACACGTTGTCCCGGCCGACCTCGTGACGGACCTGGCGGACCGTCTCCAGGAACGGCAGCGACTCGATGTCGCCGACCGTGCCACCGACCTCGGTGATCACGACGTCGACCTCGTCCGTCGCCATGCGGCGGATGCGGTGCTTGATCTCGTTGGTGATGTGCGGGATGACCTGCACGGTGTCGCCCAGGTACTCACCGCGCCGCTCCTTGGCGATCACCGTGTTGTAGACCTGGCCGGTGGTGACGTTGGCGGAGCCGTCGAGGTCGCGGTCGAGGAAACGCTCGTAGTGGCCAATGTCCAGGTCGGTCTCGGCGCCGTCGTTGGTGACGAACACCTCACCGTGCTGGAAGGGGTTCATCGTGCCCGGGTCGACGTTGAGGTACGGGTCGAGCTTCTGCATCACGACGCGCAGGCCCCGCGCCTTGAGCAGCATGCCGAGGCTGGAGGCCGTCAGGCCCTTGCCGAGCGAGGAAGCGACACCCCCAGTGACGAAGATGTGCTTGGTCGTCGTGGCTGTGCTGTTTCGAAAAGCAGCGGTCATGGCCAAGAGGGGGCTCCCGTGGTCGCGATCTGGAGGTGCGGTTCGGGGGTCAAGCGCCCACCGGTCCACGGGCTACCAGGGTATCAGCGCCTCGGGGAGATGGCTTCCGGCCACGCTCCGCACACACGCCGACACGGACCCGCACGAACGCACCTGTTTCTCACCCGTTGCTCACCCGTTCGGCCCAGCCGCGTTGCCCGGAGCGGCACACAGATCATCTACGTGCGTCGTATCCTGCTCGGACACTCACTGCCGAGCCCGGCCGAAAACTCGGGACCACCCCACCCGTGAGCGCCGGAACAACGAGAGCTCGTCAGTTCGTTGAGCAGCAGTTGTCGTTTTGCCTCACAGCGGCAGGCCTGTTTTGCTTCACCGCTCAACGACGCAGTACAACCACCCCCTTGACCGCACCAAGCGACAGCCCCCTTTCCTACCGGGGGCGACGTGGCCGTTCGACTGGAGTTGCACGTGGCCGGGCGCATCGAAGACTACGCACTCATCGGAGACATGCAGACCGCAGCCCTGGTCTGCCGGGACGGCACGGTGGACTGGCTGTGCCTGCCCCGCTTCGACTCGCATGCCATCTTCGCCGGCCTGCTGGGCACAGAGGAACACGGCTTCTGGCGCCTGGGCCCCGCTCACGCGGCCGACGCCGAGCCCCCCACCGCCGCCCGGCGCACCTACCGCGGCGACTCCCTGATCCTGGAATCGGAGTGGGACACGTCACGCGGCACGGTCAGAGTGACCGATTTCATGCCCCCGCGTGACGGCGCCCCGCAGCTCATCCGGATCGTGGAGGGCATCTCGGGCCGCGTGCCCATGCGCTCGGCCCTGCGGATGCGGTTCTCCTACGGCCGGGTCGTGCCGTGGGTCCACAAGCACGAGGGGCGCACGGTCGCCGTGGCGGGCCCGGACTCGGTGTGGTTCGACACCGACTGCGAGACCTACGGCAAGTCGCTGACGACGTACTCGGACTTCACGGTCGCCCCGGGTGACCGGATCGCGTTCACCATCTCCTGGGAGCCCTCGCACAAGCAGCCGCCGCCGCTGCCGGAACCGGAGCAGTCGCTGGAGGCCACCGAGGACTTCTGGCGCGAGTGGGTCGAGCACTGTACGTACCACGGCCCCTACCGCGAGGCCGTCATCCGCTCGCTGATCACCCTCAAGGCGCTGACGTACGCCCCCACCGGCGGCATCGTGGCCGCGCCGACGACCTCGCTGCCGGAGGACGTCGGCGGCGTGCGCAACTGGGACTACCGCTACACCTGGCTGCGCGACGCGGCGATCACCCTGTCCTCGCTGCTGCGCACCGGCTACCGCGAGGAGGCCCGCGCCTGGCGCGAGTGGCTGCTGCGGGCCGTCGCCGGCGACCCGGAGAACCTGCAGATCATGTACGGCATCGCGGGCGAACGGGAACTGGGCGAGGCCGAGTTGGACTGGCTGCCCGGCTACGAGAACTCCGCCCCGGTCCGGGTCGGCAACGGCGCGGCCCACCAGCTCCAGCTCGACGTGTACGGCGAGGTCACCGAGGCCCTGCACCTGGCCCACATGACGGGCCTGTCCCGCAACGACTACGCCTCCCTGCTCCAGCTCAAGCTGATCCGCTACCTCGAGGACCACTGGGACGAGCCGGACGAGGGCATCTGGGAGGTGCGCGGGCCGCGCCGGCACTTCGTGCACTCCAAGGTGATGGCGTGGGTCGCCGTAGACCGCACCATCAAGCTCATCGAGTCCGGTGACGCGGACGGCCCGCTGGAGAAGTGGCGCGAGCTGCGCGACGACATCCACCGGGACGTGTGCGAGAAGGGCTACGACAAGGAGCGCAACACCTTCACGCAGTCCTACGGCTCGAAGGAGCTGGACGCCTCCCTGCTGCTGATCCCGCAGATGGGCTTCCTGCCCCCGGACGACAAGCGCGTGATCGGCACCATCGAGGCGATCCAGCGGGAGCTCTCGACCTCGGACGGCTTCATCCTGCGCTACCCGACCTCCGGCGGCGAGGAGAACCTCGACGGCCTCCCCGGCGACGAGGGAGCCTTCCTGGCCTGCTCGTTCTGGATGGCGGACGACCTCGCGATGATCGGCCGGGTGGACGAGGCGAGGAAGCTCTTCGAGAAGCTCCTCTCGCTCCGCAACGACCTCGGACTGCTCGCCGAGGAGTGGGACCCGCGTCTCAAGCGCCAGGTCGGCAACTTCCCGCAGGCCTTCAGCCACGTCCCGCTGATCGACACGGCCCTGCGTCTGACGGCGTCGGGGGCGTACGGGGGCTGAACAGCACCTGCGCGGAAGGGGGGTGTGCCCCATGGGGCACACCCCCCTTCCGGCGTCAGGAACCTCCAGGCCCGAGCGCCGTCAGCGTGCGTTCGCCGCCCGGGTCCCCGGCCGTGGCCGGCACGAGGGCGATCTCGTCGAGCCCGGCCTCCCGGTAGGCGTCGATCCGTGCCCGTACGGCGTCCAGGTCGCCCACCAGCCCAACCGTGCCCGCGGCCGCCTCGGGCAGGGCCCGCACCAGGGTCTCCCGGTCCGCCCCGCTCGCGGCGAGCTGCACCGCCTGACCGAACCCGGCCGCGGCGAAGACCTCGCTGTAGCCCGGCACCGTCAGGTATCCGGCGATGCTGCCCAGTACCTGCGCGAGCGACCGCGGGTCGGGGTCGACGGCCGCAGGCAGCCAGGCGGCGAGCGTGGGCGGCGTACGGCCCGCCTTCCGAGCCGCCGCGTCCAGCAGCGCGCGCAACGCCCGCACCTGCTCCGGGGAGACCACGTCCAGCAGCATGCGGTCGGCGTGCGCGCCGGCCGTGGCGATCGCGCGGGGCCCGAACGCGGCCACCGTGAGGGGCCCTCCGGGCGGTGGCAGCCGACGGCGGAAGGGGCTGCCGGGCACGACCGGTTCGCCCGCAGTGGCGTGCAGGAGCCGTCGTAGGGCTGCCGCCTGCTCCTCCAGTACGGCGGCGGGCCGCGCCCGGGGCCGGCCGTGCACGGCCTCGACCACCCGCTTGCTGGACGTGCCCAGCGCCACCCCGACCGGCCGGCCGACGAGGGCCGCAACCGAGGCGGCACCGCGGGCCGTGGTGTACGCGTCGCGTACGTTCACCGGCACGGGCCCCGCGGTCAGCGCGACCCGCTCGGTGGCCCGCCCGATCGCGGTGGCGAGGACGAAGGAGTCCCACGTCGGGCCCTCCCCGGCCCACACCTCCCGGTACCCGAGCCGGTCGGCGGCCACCGCCACCCGCAGCGGCTCCTCGACCGCACTGTCGTCCTCCCGTGCCACGGCCACCACGCTGAAGTCCATGCACCGGCCGCTACCCCGCCGCGGCACCGGGCACGCCTCGGGTAGCGTCCGGCTCATGGACAGCGGCACGAACAGCGGTTTCGACACCCAGGGCGCCGGGATCACCGTGCAGCGCGCGCTGGAGCTGCCCGGTCTGCGCAGCGGGCTCCCGGAGATCCTCGCGGGCGCGGACCGGCTGCAGCGGACCGTGCGCTGGGTGCACGCGGGCGAGGTGCCGAACATCGCCTCGCTGCTGAAGGGCGGGGAGCTGCTGCTGACCACCGGTTACGGTCTCGGCACCCGTCCGGCCGAACAGCGCGCGTTCGTGCGCACCCTGGCCGAGCGCGGGATCGCGGCCCTGGTCGTCGAGCTCGGCCCGCGCTTCGCCCGGCTGCCCGCGGCCCTCGTCGACACGGCCCGCGCGACCGGCCTGCCGCTCGTCCAGCTGCACCGCGAGGTGCCGTTCGTGGCGGTCACCGAGGAGATCCACACCGAGATCGTCAACGGCCACTACGCACTGCTCCAGCGGGCCGAGGAGGTGCACCGCCGCTGTACCGAGGCCCTGCTGGGCGGCGGCGGCATCCCGCAGGTCCTCGGCATCCTGGCCGACTTCAGCGGCAACCCGGTCTTCCTGGAGACGACGGACGGGCAGCTCCTGTACGCCGCCGGGGAGGGCCCCGAGGGCGCGGACCCGCTCCAGGTGTGGGAGGGGCTGAGGGGCCAGCACAAGGACGCTCCGCCGTCCGGCTCGGCCCTCGTGGACGTGCCCGGGGGCGGGCCCGGCACGGGGTCGGTACGGGCGCGGCTGGTCCTGCTTCCGGTACGGGCCCCGCTGGCCCCGGTGCACCGCATGGCGGCCGAGCGCGCGGCGGGCATCCTGGCCGTCGTCCTGATGCAGGCCCGTCAGGAGGAGGAGCTCGCGGCACGCGGCCGCGGCGACTTCCTGACCGACCTCGCGGAGGGCCGTATCACCCCGGAGGACGCGCCGGCGCAGGCGCGCGTGCTGGGCTTCAAGCCGGGCACCGGCCCGCTGCTGCCCGTGGTGATGCGGCTCGGTGACGCTCTCGCTCCCGGCGGTGGCTGGGCGGTGCTGGCCCGGGCGGTCTCCGAGGAGCTGGCCGCGGTCGGCGTGCCGGTCCTGCTGGGCGTACGGCCGGTCGAGGGCCGGGTGCTGGTCCTGCTCGGTCTGCGCTCGGAGTCGGAGCGGCCGGCGGTCGCGGACCGGGTCGCGGCGGCCCTGCGGGCGGGCGTGGAGCGGGCCGGGATGCAACGGCCGGGCGCCCAGCCACCGGTCGTGGTCGTCGGAGTCGCCGGCAGCTGGACGGCGGCCTCGGCGGGCCTGCGCCACGCGGCCGAGACGGCGACGGCGGCGCAGGGCCTGTCGGACCGACCCTGGTACGACGCCCGCCGCCTCGACATCGACCTGCTCCTGTGGCGGCTGCGCGAGCACCCGGACCTCGCTGCCTTCGTGGACCGCGCCATCGGCCCGCTGCGCGTCCACGACCACCGCTCCAAGCCGCCGCTGCTGCCGACCCTGGAGACCTACCTGGCCCACGCGGGCCGCAAGGCGGAGACGGCCCGCGAACTCCATCTCAACCGGCAGACGCTCTACAACCGCCTCGCCCGGATCGGCGAGTTGCTGGGCACGGACCTCGACGACCCGCAGACGGTGCTGGCGTTGAGCCTGGCGCTGCGGGCGCGCAGACACGTGCCCTAGATGAGGGGCCGGGGCTGGGTCAACTCGTCGTAGACGCTCAGCACTTGCGCGACGGTCTCGTCCTCCGTGGGCCACGTGGCCGCCTGCCGGATGCCCCGCTCCCTCAGCAGGTCCCGGCGCTCGGGATCGCCGAGCAGCCGCAGGACGGTCTCGGCGAGGGCCTCCGGGTCGCCGTACGGGACGAGTTCGGCCGCGTCGCCGACGAGTTCGGGGATCCCGCCGACCTCGGTCGCGACGAGCGGCACCCGCGCGTGGAAGGCTTCCTGGGCGAGCACCGAGCGCGCCTCCCAACGACTGGGCAGGAGCGCGAGATCGGCGGCCGAGAGCAGCTCGGAGAGGTCGTCACGCCGCCCGATCAGCCGGACCGGCAGCCCTTCCTCCTCGATACGGCTCTGCAGGACCGGCCGCAGCGGACCCTCGCCCGCGACGACGACCAGCGGCACGGGGTCGAGAAGGCGCCACGCGCGTGTGGCGTCCAGCAGGGTCTCGTAGCCCTTGTGCCGCTCCAGGGCACCGACCGCCAGCAGCAACGGACGCCCGATGGCCCCGAGTTCCGCCCGCACCTTGGGCCGCGGCCGGTCGGGGTCCTCCTGCTCGACGGCTGCGCGCGGCCCGGGCAGCGCGACGGCGGCGAGCCGCGCGTCCCGGGCACCGGTCCTGCGGGCCCGGTCCACGAGTACCGAGGTGGACCCGAGCACCACGGAAGCGGCCTTCACGACCCGGCGTTCCAGGAGGCGCACGAAATGGGCCCGCGCTCCCTCGGCGTACGCCCGGTCGTGCCAGGTGACGACGAGCGGGGTCCGCCTCCCGCTGAGCGCCAGCACCGCGCGGAACGAGGCGTGCAGTCCGTGCGCGTGCACCAGATCGGCGTCCGCGCAGACCGCCCGCAGCACGGCCACGGAGGTCGGATCGCTGCTGCGCGGCACGTGCACATGGTCGGCACCGGCCCCGGTGAAGTCGTAGGCACGGTCCGCCTCGGCCGGGGCGCACACCGTGACCCGCACGCCCCGCGCGACGAGCCCCGAGGTCAGGGAGCGCACATGCGCGCTGCTGCCGGCATTGCCTCCGCCCAGCACCTGCACGGTGCGCAGCGGCGACTGGCCGTGCGGTGAGTGGCTGCTCACGGGGGTCACGTGGCCGGGGCTCCTGGTTCGGGTCGGACGGTCACGAGGAAACGTACAGAAGGTGTCGAGCGGAGGGGTGTACCGCGCGCTTCCTACGCGTGATGGGTTCTCTGCCAAGGATGCCAGGACGTACGGGTGTTCCGTGCATGCGGAGAACGGGGGACGGGCGTGTGCGGCGAGTCGGTGTCACTCACACGAGTGACGGAACCTGGTTCCGACCTGACGGTGCCCGACCTGAGGGGGCGCGGGGAACTGCGCGGCAAACCCCCACCGCCCCGCACCCGAAGTACGACTCACCGCTCCACGCGCCCGCCGAATCCCGAACAACGTGACGGACCCGCTGGTCATTTCACCGTGCGCAGCGCGGCCAGATGCGCCCGGAACCCCGCCGACGGGGCCCGGCGAGGTCGTCGTACGCCCCGCGGCGGGCCGGATCCGCCCCGTCCTCAGGGCCACCGCCAGGGCGGACGTGGGCCCGGCGCCCTGGCGCGAAGGGCAGCCATGCCGGCGACGTCAGGCGGGAGGGGGAGGTGAGTTGGAGGGACGTACCCTCACGCGTCCGCCCGGGCCGTGGCCAGCAGCTCCTCCGCGTGTGCCCGGGCCGTCTCCGAGTCCTCCTGCCCGGCGAGCATCCGGGACAGCTCCCGAATCCGCTCCTCGCCCTCCAGCACCTTCACACCGGACCGGGTGACGGACCCGTCGTTCGTCTTCTCGACCAGCAACTGCCGGTCGGCGAAGGCCGCGACCTGCGGCAGGTGGGTGACCACCACGACCTGCGCGGTCTTCGCGAGCCGCGCGAGACGCCGCCCGATCTCGACCGCCGCCTTGCCGCCGACACCGGCGTCGACCTCGTCGAAGAGGTACGTCGGCACCGGGTCCGTCCCGGCGAACACGACCTCGACGGCCAGCATCACGCGCGAGAGCTCACCACCGGAGGCACCCTTGGCGATGGGCCGCGGCGGGGCGCCCGGGTGCGGGGCGAGCAGGAGCTCGACCTCGTCGACACCGGCCGGGCCGTACGCGACCGCGCGCCCGCCGACCTCCACGCCGTCCGGGTCCTCGGTCTGCCGGATCGCGAAGGACACACGCGCGTGGGGCATCGCCAGCGACGCCAGCTCTGCCGTCACCGCCGCCGCAAACCTCTCCGCGGCCTCGGTGCGCGCATCCGTCAGGGCCTGCGCCAGCCAGCCCAGTTCGGCCCTGAGCGCGTCCCGTTCGGCGGTCAGCTCGTCGATCCGCTCGTCGTCGCCGTCCAGTTCGGTGAGTCGCGCGGCACTGCGCTCGGCCCACGTGAGCACGGCGGCCACGTCGTCGCCGTACTTCCGGGTCAGCGCGGTGAGCGCGGCCCGCCGCTCCTCGACGGCGGAAAGGCGCAGCGGGTCGGCGTCCAGGTCGTCGGCGTATCCCGCGAGCTCCCCGGCCACGTCGCCCAGCAGGATTCCGATCTCCCCGATCCGGTCGGCGAGCGCGGCCAGGGCCGGATCGTGCGACCGTACGGCTTCCAGAGCCCGCTGAGCGCCCGCCACGAGCGTCGCGGCGTCGATGCCCTCGGGATCCTCGGGGTTCCCGGCGAGGGCGGCATGGGCGGCCGTGGCCGCGGACGACAGCGCCTCGGCATGGCCCAGCCGCTCGGCCTCCTCCGCCAGCTCGACGTCCTCACCGGCCCGCGGTTCCACACCCGCGATCTCGTCGAGCCCGTACCGCAGCATGTCGGCTTCCTGGGCCCGCTCACGCGCGCGCGTGACGATCTCGTCCAGCTCGCCGGAGACGGCCCGCAGCCGCCGGTAGGCCTCGGTGTACTTGGCCAGCGGCACGGCGACGGCGTCACCCGCGTACCGGTCGAGCGCCTGCCGCTGCCGGTTCAGCTTGAGCAGCCCCTGCTGATCGGTCTGCCCGTGCACGGCGACCAGCTCGTCCGCGAGCTCGGCGAGCACCCCGACGGGCACCGACCGCCCGCCCAGATGCGCCCGGGACCGCCCTTCGGCGGAAACGGTACGGCTGATCAACAGCGCCCCGTCGTCGAGCTCCGCCCCGGCCTCCTCGGCGCGTACGACGACGGAGTCGCCCGGGGACACGGTGATCCGCCCCTCCACGACCGCCTTCTCCGCACCGATCCGCACGAGCGCCGCGTCGGCCCGCCCACCGAGCAGCAGCCCCAGGCTGGTGACCACCATGGTCTTGCCCGCACCCGTCTCACCGGTGACAGCGGTGAACCCGGGCGACAGCTCGACGACGGCGTCATCGATGACTCCGAGCGACCGTATCCGCATCTCTTCCAGCACGGTGAAGACCTTACGAGGTCCGGGTGGCTCTGTGCGAGGCACCCTGTCACCCAGGGGAGGGAAGCGCCCCGCGGCCACCGACGGCGGTGAGTGGCACCACGCTCCCGGGCCACCCCCTACGGAGCGCTAATGCGGCGCCCCCCGCCACCCGGAAACCGGCAGCGCGAACTTCGCCACCAGCCGGTCCGTGAACGAAGCGTGATGCAGCCGAGCGAGCCGCACCGGCACAGCTCCCCGCCGCACCTCCACCCGGGCCCCCGGCGGCAATTCGAAGGTCCGCCGCCCGTCGCACCACAGCACACCCGGCGGAATATGAGGCAGCAGCTCCACGGCCAGCACGGAGTTCGGCGAGGTCACCAGCGGCTTCGCGAACAGCGCGTGGGCGGAGATCGGCACCATCAGCAGTGCCTCCACCTCGGGCCACACCACGGGCCCGCCCGCCGAGAACGCGTACGCCGTGGACCCGGTGGGCGTGGACAGCACGATCCCGTCGCACCCGAAGCCCGTCACCGGCCGGCCGTCGATCTCCAGCACGACCTCGAGCAGCTTCTCGGCACCGGCCTTCTGCACGGCGGCCTCGTTGAGCGCCCAGTCGGTGTGGACGATGTCCCCGTTCCGGTGAACGACGACATCGACGGTCATCCGCTCCTCGACCTCGTACGCCTTGGTCACCACCCGGTCGACAACCTTGTCGAGATCGTCCCGCTCGGCCTCCGCGAGGAAGCCGACACTGCCGAGGTTGACGCCCAGCATCGGCACCCCGGAGGCGCGGGCGAACTCGGCGCCGCGCAGCAGCGTCCCGTCACCGCCGAGCACGATGAGCAGTTCGCACCCTTCGAGGCACTGCGGAGTCGCCTCCTTGACGAGCTGCACCTCGGGCGGCAGCGGCAGGTCGGCCGCCTCGTACTCCAGGACGCGCACGCCGATCCCGGAGCGCATCAGCCCCTTGACCACCAGCTCGGCACTGCGGATGGCCGCGGGCCGCCCGGTGTGGGCGAGCAGGAAAACAGTACGAGCTCGGTTCTGGCTCAACGGGGCCCCTCCGCCACTGCACGGTCGACATCGGCCGGGTCCAGGGCCGGCGCCCCGGCACGCAGCCACAGAAAGTATTCGACATTGCCCGAGGGGCCGGGCAACGGACTGGCCGTGACCCCGTTCACCCCGAGCCCGAGTTCCCCCGCCTTCTCGGCCACTCCCCGCACGGCCTCCGCCCGCAGCTGCGTGCTCCGTACGACTCCCCCGCTGCCCAGCCGTTCCTTCCCCACCTCGAACTGCGGCTTCACCATCATCACCAGATCGGCGTCCGGCTTCACGCACCGCACCAGGGCGGGCAGTACCAGTCCGAGCGGGATGAAGGACAGATCCCCCACGACAAGATCCACTGGTTCCCCATCGATCGCTTCGAGCGTCAACTCGCGTACGTTCGTACGGTCCTTGACGGTGACGCGTTCATCGCTCTGGAGAGACCACGCGAGTTGTCCGTAGCCGACGTCGACGGCGACCACGTGCGCCGCCCCGGCCCGCAGCAGCACATCGGTGAAACCGCCGGTGGATGCCCCGGCGTCCAGCGCCCGCCGCCCCTCGACGACGAGTCCCCGCGGCACGAACACCTGAAGGGCGCCCGCGAGCTTGTGCCCACCCCGGGACACGTAGCCGGGATCGCTGTCGTCGCTCTGCACGACGATCGCGGCCGCGGTCTCCACCTGGGTGGCGGACTTGGTCGCGACGGTCTTGCCGACGGTGACCCGCCCGGCCGCGATCAGCTGGCCGGCATGCTCGCGCGAGCGCGCCAGCTTCCGGCGGACCAGCTCCGCGTCCAGACGGTTGCGTGCGACTCCTGCCACGTTCGGTTCAGCTCCTAGTGCCATACGAGGGTGAGGGCGCCCTCTGGTCATACGACGGTGAGGGCGCCGGAGGTCCCGGGCGGGCGTCGAGCGCGGTGAGCGCGTCGCGCAGCCCCCGGTGTACATCCTCGTACACCTCGATGTGGCCGTCGGTGGCGAGGTGGTCGGCGTCACCGAGCCGCTCCAGCTGGGCGTCGACCTCGGCGTTGCCGGTGGGGGTGCGAGGGACGTTCAGAGGGGCGGGGGCAGCCGGGTCGTGCCCGGCGGGTTCGACCGGGCCCTCTTGTGAAGGCTCTGGAACTGCGTCGCTCATGCCCAGACGCTACCCCGAACCGCTGGGGTACCGTCGAGCGCGATGGCCACGATCGAGGAGTGCCGCGCCGCACTCGAAAAGCTCTCCGACAACATGCGCAACGCCGAGGGGGACGCCGCCACGGCGGCGTCCATGGACCGCTCGGTGAGCTGCCGCATCACCGATCTCGACGTCACCTTCGTCGGCCGGATGACCGGCGGCCGGATTGTGGTGCACGACACCCTTGAGGGCCCTCCGAAGGAGAAGGCCCAGATCAGACTGGCCATGTCCGGTGATGATCTGGTAGCCCTGGTGAACGGCGAGCTGAACTTCGCCAAGGCCTGGGGTTCGGGCCGGGTGAAGCTGGAGGCGGGCCTCAGGGACCTGTTCCAGCTCAGGAAGCTGCTCTAGATCCCTGATCAGGAAGCTTCCGTGGCGGCCTCCACGCGCACGCGTGCCTTGCGCGCGGCCGGCACCACCAGCGGTGTTCCCGTCTCCGGGTCGTCGATCACCTGGCAGCGCAGTCCGAAGACCTCCTCGACCAGCTCGGCCGTGACGATGTCGTTCGGGGTACCCTCGGCGATGATCTTCCCGCTCTTCAGCGCGATGAGATGCGTGGCGTACCGGGCGGCGTGGTTGAGGTCGTGCAGGACGGCGACCAGCGTGCGGCCCTGCTCCTCGTGCAGTTCGGCGCACAGGTCGAGGACGTCGATCTGGTGCTGGATGTCGAGGTAGGTCGTCGGCTCGTCGAGGAGCAGCAGCGGGGTCTGCTGGGCGAGGGCCATCGCGATCCACACCCGCTGCCGCTGGCCGCCGGACAGCTCGTCGACGTACCGCTCGGCGAGTTCCGCGACCCCGGTCTGCCGCATGGACTCCTGGACGACCCGCTCGTCCTCGGTGGACCACTGGCGCAGGATGCCCTGGTGGGGGTAGCGGCCGCGGCCGACCAGGTCGGCGACGGTGATGCCGTCCGGCGCGATCGACGACTGCGGGAGCAGACCCAGGGTGCGGGCGACCTTCTTCGCCGGCAGCGACTGGATGACCTGCCCGTCGAGCAGCACCTTGCCCTGGCTGGGCTTGAGCATCCGCGAGAGGGCCCGCAGGAGCGTGGACTTGCCGCACGCGTTGGGGCCGACGATCACGGTGAAGGAGTGGTCGGGTATCTCCACCGACAGCTGCTCGGCGATGACGCGCTGGTCGTAGGCGAGGGTGACGGTGTCGGCGGACAGGCGGTTCACGGTGCTCCTTGGGTTGTTCAGTCCGCTGGTGAGGACGGTCTCGGCACTCATATCCGGCCCGCTTTGCGCTCGGTGACCAGGAGCCACAGCAGATAGACGCCGCCGAGGACTCCGGTGACCACGCCGACGGGCAGCTGGTCCGCGCCGAAGACCTTCTGCGAGATCCAGTCGGCGGTGACCAGGAGGGTGGCGCCCATGCACAGGGACGGCAGCAGATTGGGGCCGGGCGAGCGGGTGAGGCGGCGGGCCAACTGCGGAGCGGTGAGCGCGACGAAGCTGACCGGTCCGGCGGCCGCGGTGGCGGCGGCGGTGAGCAAGACGGCGGCGACCAGCAGCAACAGCCGTACGCGCTCGACACGCACCCCGAGGGCGTTGGACACGTCGTCGCCCATCTCCATCATCCGCAGGCCCCGCGCGTTGGCGAGGACCAACGGGACGAGGACGACGCACAGCCACAGCAGCGGCCAGACCTGCGTCCAGTCCCGGCCGCTGAGGGAGCCGGTCATCCAGACGACCGCCTGGGCCGCCTCGGTGAGGGTGGACCTGGTCAGCAGATAGCCGTTGACCGCCGTGACGATCGCGGAGACACCGATACCGACGAGGACCAGCCGGTATCCGTGCACGCCCTGCTTCCAGGCCAGCAGATAGATGGCGAACCCGGTCACCAGACCGCCCGCGAGCGCGCCCAAGGTGACCTGGGTCGCGCTTCCGGAGAACAGCACGATCATCGTGAGCGCTCCGGCCGTCGCCCCCTGGCTGAGCCCGAGCACGTCCGGACTGCCCAGCGGATTGCGGGAGATGGCCTGGAACAGCGCGCCCCCGAGCCCGAGCGAGGCGCCGACCAGCAGTCCGACGAGGACCCTCGGCAGCCGAAGCTCGTTGATGATGAACTCCTGCCCGGCGTTGCCGTTCCCGAGCAGCGTCTTGAGCACGTCCCCGGCGGGGATCGGGAAGTCACCGGTCCCGATCAGCACCACGCTCGCGGTGAGGGCGGCAAGCAGGATCAGGGCGACGACGACAGCGGCCCGGACGTCCAGCCGCAGGGAGAGCCCGCCGGGGGTCCTGATGGCACGGTTGGTCCTCACAGCTGCGCCGTCCTCCGCCGTCGTACGAGATGGATGAAGACCGGCCCGCCGATGAGCGCAGTGACGATGCCGACCTGGAGCTCCGCAGGCCGGGCCACGATCCGGCCGATCACGTCGGAGCCCAGCAGCAGCACGGGCGACAGGACGGTCGCGTACGGCAGGATCCAGCGCAGGTCGGGGCCGGTGAAGGAGCGCACGATGTGCGGCACCATCAGGCCGACGAACACGATCGGTCCGCAGGCGGCGGTCGCGGCCCCGCACAGCACGGTCGCGGAGAGCATGGCCAGCGCCCGGGTGCGGTTGAGGTTGGCGCCGAGGGCCTTCGCGGTGTCGTCGCCCATCTCCATCGCGTTGAGCGGCCGGGCGAGCGCGAGGGCGAGGAGTGAGCCGGTCGCGAGGAACGGCAGCACCTGCAGGATGGTCGAGTTGCTCGCCGAGGACAGTGAACCGACCGTCCAGAAGCGCATCTTGTTGAGCGCCTGGTCGTCGGTGATCATCACGGCCTGGAGATAGCCGTACAGCGCCGCGCTGATCGCCGTACCGGCCAGCGCGAGCCGCACCGGGGTGGCACCCCGGCTGCCGCCGAGGAACCAGACCAGGGCGCCCACCGCGGCCGCGCCGAGAAAGGCGAACCACACATAGCCGCTGAGCGAGGTGACGCCGAAGAAGGTTATCGCGGTGACGACCGCGGCGGACGCGCCCGCGTTGATGCCGAGCAGCCCGGGGTCGGCCAGCGGATTGCGGGTGAGCGCCTGGAGCACCGCCCCGGACAGACCGAGCGCGGCGCCCGCGAGCAGTCCGAGGACGGTCCGCGACAGCCGGTCGGCCACCACGACGTCGCCGTAGGTCCCCGTGTCCTGGAACAGTCCGTGCCAGACCTGTGCCACGGACAGCCCTTTCGCCCCGACCGCGATGCTCGCCACCGCGACGAGCACCAGGATCACGACGGAGACGAGGAGCCCAAGGACTCGTACCGCACGGCGGGTTGGGGGCGCGGGAGCGGTCTCCGCGCACTGTTCGGGAGGACTGTCGACCAACACGCAGTTAGGTTAGCCTACCCTGCCAAACGGCCACGGTCCCGGGGACCGACCGTGCGTGGACTCACACGGAGACCTGCCCGCCCCGATGGCTCACAACCCCAGCTTGGCGAGCGCCTTGCCCCCGTCCAGCTCGCACGCCTTCTCCCCCGCCGCCGTCCAGGCCGCCGCGCACAGTGCCCGCAGCCCGTCCAGGGCCTCGCCGTCACCGTCCAGTTCCAGCCGCGCCTCCCCGGCCGTCGCCGTCCATCCCCCGCACCGGAAGCCCTCTCCCGCCTCGGTGACCTCGGGCTGCCCGGTGAGCATCCCCCGCAGATCGGCGTCCACATAGGTCGGCCGGTGCTGCGGCGGCGCGGCGAGCAGCTGGGCGCCGTCGGTGACACCGGTGAGCACGAGCAACGAGTCCACCTCGCCGTTGAACGCGCCCTCGATGTCCGTGTCCAGCCGGTCCCCGACCACCAACGGCCGCTTCGCGCCGGTCCGCAGGATCGTCTCCCGGTGCATCGGAGGCAACGGCTTGCCCGCGACCTGCGGCTCGGCACCGGTCGCGATCCGCACGACCTCCACCGCGGCGCCATTGCCCGGCGCGATCCCCCGCCCGCTCGGAATCGTCAGGTCGGTGTTGGACGCGAACCAGGGCACCCCGCGCGCGACGGCGTAACTGGCCTCCGCGAACCGCCCCCAGGGCAGGTCCGGCCCACCGAAGCCCTGCACGACCGCCGCCGGATCGTCCTCCGCCGACTCCACCGGCTCGAGCCCCCGCTCGCGCAGGGCCACCCGCAGCCCCTCGCCACCGATGACAAGGACCCGGGAACCGGCCGGCACCTGCTCGCTGATCAGCCGCGCGACCGCCTGGGCGGAGGTGATGACGTCATCGGGCCCCGTCGGTATGCCCAGCTCGGTGAGGTGCTCGGCCACGGCGTCGGGCGTGCGCAGCGCATTGTTGGTGACGTAGGCGAGGTGCATCCCGCCCTCGCGGGCGGTGGCCAGCGACTCGACCGCGTGCGCGATCGCGTTCCCGCCCGCGTACACCACCCCGTCGAGGTCGAGCAGCGCGGTGTCGTACGCCTCGCTCAGGGCCTGCCCACTGCCCTCGGACCTCGTCCTCACGCGCTGGCTCATTCCGCATCGCTCCTCGTTCGACGGCTTTCCCCCGATCATCCCCCATGCCACTGACACCCGTACGATGCCGGGATGAACACAGCAGGTCACCCGGAAGCAACAGCGCGCCGAGGCCTGGAACTCACCCCGTTCCGAGGCCTGCGCTACGACCCCGACCGGGTCGGCAGCCTGGCCGCCGTGACATCCCCGCCGTACGACGTCGTGGTCCGCCCCGACGGCCTGCACCAGCTCCAGTCCAACGACCCGTACAACATCGTCCGGCTGATCCTCCCGCAGGCGACGACCCCGGCCGAACGCAACGAGCAGGCAGCCCGCACCCTGCGCGGCTGGCTCTCCGAGGGCATCCTGACCGCGGATCCGGAGCCCGGCCTGTACGTCTACGAGCAGCAGGACGGCGCCGGCCTGCTCCAGCGCGGAATCATCGGCACCCTGCGCCTGTCGGAGCCCTCGGAGGGCGTGGTCCTGCCCCACGAGGACGTCATGCCGCACGTCGTCGCCGACCGCGCGGCCCTCATGCGCGCCACCTCCGCGAACCTGGAGCCCCTGCTGCTGACCTACCGCGGCAACGGCACGGGGTCCGTCACGACAATCGCGATCGAGCGCACGGCCGAGCAGCCCCCGCTCCTCGCCACCACCACGGAGGACGGCTACAGCCACCGCCTGTGGTCGATCACCGATCCCGCCGAAGTGGCCCGGATCCAGTCCGACCTGACCCGGCACCAGGCCCTCATCGCGGACGGCCACCACCGCTGGGCGACCTACCGCCGTGTCCGCGCGGAGCACCCCTCCCCCAGCCCCTGGGACCACGGCCTGGTCCTCCTCGTCGACACGGTCCGCTACCCCCTGCGCGTCCGGGCCATCCACCGCCTCCTGCACGACATCCCGGTGTCCCGGTCCCTGGCGCTCCTCGACGGCCTCTTCCGCGTACGACACCTCGACATGCCCCTGGCCGAGGCCCTGGACGCCCTCGCCGACGCGGCCTGCGCGGGCAACGCCTTCCTCCTCGCCGGCGACGGCGCTTTCCACCTCGTGGACCGCCCGGACCCGGATCTGCTATCCCGCACGATCCCCACGGACCGCCCCACCGCCTGGCGCACCCTGGACGCCACGGTGCTGCACGCCACGCTCCTCGCCCACGTCTGGCACATCCCCGAGGACGACCCCGCCCGCATCGCCTATATCCATGACACGGCCGCCACGGTCGAGAAGGCGGAACGCGACGGTGGCACGGCGGTCCTGATGCACCCGGTCCGCGAGGACGTCGTCCGCGAACTCGCCCGCCAGGGCGTCACGATGCCCCGCAAGTCGACGTCGTTCGGCCCGAAACCGGCCTCGGGCCTGGTCCTGCGCGCACTGGACGTATGACGCACAAAGGGGCGGGATCCCGGGATCCCGCCCCTTTGCTCACCGACAACACACGTCAGTCTTTGAGGTCGCCGTCCTCAACGTCCTCGACGTCCTCGACGTCCTCGACGTCATCTACGTCATCTACGTCATCTACGACCTTCTCAGCAGCCTCGCCGTCAGGCTCGACCTCGTCGACCTCGTCGACCTCGTCGACCTCATCGACCTCGTCGTCAGCGAAGGCGTCGACGAACTCGACCCCGTCCAACTCGGCGAGCCGGTCGGACGCGTCGGTGCTGCCGTCCTTGTCGGACTCCACGGCCTTGGCGAACCACTCCCGCGCCTCGCCCTCCCGACCGGCCGCGAGCAGCGCGTCGGCGTACGCGTACCGCAGTCGCGCGGTCCACGGCTGCACCGAGTTGGAGGCCAGCTCGGGGCTCTGCAACGTCACGATGGCCGCGTCCAGCTGCCCCATGTCACGCCGTGCCCCGGCGGCGACGAGCCGCATCTCCACCTGCCCGGCCTTGTCGAGCTTGTGCACCTCGGGCGCCCCGGCCATGTCCAGCGCCTTCTCCGGCCGCCCGAGCCCACGCTCGCAGTCGGCCATGACCGGCCACAGCTCCACGTTCCCGGTCATCCGCCGCGCGGCCCGGAACTCGGCGAGCGCCTCGCTGTACTTCTGGTTGGCGTAGGCCGCGAACCCGGCCGCCTCTCGTACGGCCGCGACACGCGACGCGAGCCGCAGGGCCACCTTGGAGTAGCCATAGGCGCCCTCGGGGTCCTCGTCGATGAGCCGTGCGACCATCACCAGGTTCTTGGCGACATCCTCCGCGAGCCCCTTGGGCAGGCTCTGGAGCTCCTGCCGTACGTCCTTGTCGATCTCGTCGCCCGTGACGTCCTCGGGGATCGGCAGCCGCTTGATCGGCTCACGGTCGCGGTCCCGCTCATCACGGAAACGCCCGCCACCGCCACGCCGGTCATCGCCACCGCGCCGGTCGTCCCGACCACGGAACCCGCCGGGCCGCGCCCCACGGTCATCCCTACGGGGCCCACCGCGGCCGGCGCCCTGGTCGTCCCGCCGTTCGTCACGACGGAAGCCACCTCGCTCGCCCCGGTTGTCGTCACGTCGGACATAGCCACCGCCACGGCTGTCGTCTCGCCGGGCGTAGCCACCGCCGCGGTTGTCGTCGCGACGGTCGTTGTCCCGACGGAAGCCACCACGGTCCCCGCGGTCATCGCCGCGACGGTCGTCACGCCGGTCGTCACGGCGCTCGTAGCTGCCGCGGTTGTCGTCGCGGCGGAATCCACCACGATCCCCACGGTCTCCCCGGTCGTCATGACGGGGCCCGGTCGGACGGTCGTCACGGCGGAAGGCAGGCCGGTCTCCCCGGTCGTCGCGACGGGGCCCGGTCGGACGGTCGTCGCGACGGGGCCCGGTCGGGCGGTCGTCGCGACGGAACGCGGGGCGAGGTCCGCGGTCGTCCCCACGGGGACCACGGTCGCGGTCATCCCGCCGGCCATAACCACCGCCGCGGTTGTCACCACCACGACTGTCGCCGGCACGGTTGTCGTCCCGGCGGAAACCACCACGATCCCCACGGTTGTCATCCCGCCGGACGTACCCACCGCTCCGGTTGTCGTCACGACGGAAACCGCCACGGTCGCTGTCGCGGCGCTCTACGCGCTCGCCGCGGTCGTCACGGCGGAAGGCAGGCCGGTCTCCCCGGTCGTCGCGACGGGGCCCGGTCGGACGGTCGTCGCGACGGAACGCGGGGCGAGGTCCGCGGTCGTCCCCACGGGGACCACGGTCGCGGTCATCCCGCCGACCATAACCACCGCCGCGGTTGTCACCACCACGACTGTCGCCGGCACGGTTGTCGTCCCGACGGAAACCACCACGGTCGCCGCGGTCGTCCCCACGGGGACCACGGTCGCGGTCATCGCGCCGGGCGTAGCCACCGCCGCGGTTGTCGCTGGGGCGGTCATCACGGCGGACGTAGCCGCCACCCCGATTGGCACCACGGTCATTGCCGCCACGACCACTGGTACCGCGGTCGTTGTCGCGGCGGAAGCCGCCACGGTCACCACGGTCACCACTGTCCCGTCGCCGCTGGTCGCGCTCCGGTCGGTCGTCGGGAGAGTTGGTGGACATGGTGACTCCTGTCTTCGGTACTGCAAGCATTCTAAAAACAAAAGGACCCCTGGTCCCAGCTGAACGCTGGGACCAGGGGTCCTCCAAAGATTGTTCGGCGGTGTCCTACTCTCCCACAGGGTCCCCCCTGCAGTACCATCGGCGCTGTAAGGCTTAGCTTCCGGGTTCGAAATGTAACCGGGCGTTTCCCTCACGCTATGACCACCGAAACCCTAATGGTTTCGAGCGAACAAGCACACTTTTCTGTTGTGTGGTTCAAGCTCTAGCCGACAACTGTTCGTTGTCTCAGAACTAACACAGTGGACGCGAGCAACTGAGGACAAGCCCTCGGCCTATTAGTACCGGTCACCTCCAGCGGTTACCCGCCTTCCAGATCCGG
>NZ_JBIWLX010000008.1:0-33295 GCF_044766405.1 Streptomyces sp. NPDC102270
GTCCGTCCTCGGTCCGGCGGCTCGGCTGCTTGAGCAGGGCTCGGTAACGGACGCCGGCCGCTGCGGGCGGACACCCCCCACCCCGTCCCCTTCCCGCCGTACGCGGCCAACCGCCGGATCGTGGCGCGCGGTCCGTCAAACGGTCCGTCCTGGCGCAGGCGACTGCAACCCCCAGGGGCGCGGGGAACTGCGCGACCAGCCCCCACCGGCCCGCACACGCCCGACAACCTGACCCGGCACCCCCATAGGCGCCCCGCTCGAGCCCAGCGCGGCGGCACCGCGGGGAACTGCGCGACCAGCCCCCCACCCGCCCGACGACATTGCGAGGCACATCCCTGGGCGGCCCGTTCTCTAACGGCCCAACCACACCCGGGCCCCCGCCCGAATCCTCCCTAGCCTGGAGTGATGGGTGAGGACATCCGGCTGGCTGCGGTCGTCGCGTTGGCTCAGGGCATGGCGGCGGCTCACGGCTCGCGGGAGGCGTGGCGGGCCGCCGCCGCTGGGGCGTGCCGTGCGCTCGGGGGGAGTTTCGCCGCGTTGTCTGTGTGGGAGCGGGAGCTCGGACGGCTCAGGGTGCTGGTGAACGTGGGGGAGCGGACCGCCGGTGAGGAGGAGTTCCCCGAGGGTGAGGCCTACCCCGTGCACCAGTTCCCGGAGATCACCGAGTTTCTGCACGAGCGGTGGGCCGGGGGCGGGGAGCCCAACGCGTGGGTGGAGACGGCGGAGGGCCCCGCGGCCGGGGGACCGCCGGGGTATGTGCACCAGCGGGTCGCCGCGCTCCGCAGGAGAGGGCGCGGGAGCTGTGTCGTCGCCCCCATCGTGCTGAACGGGCGGGCCTGGGGGGAGCTGTATGTCGCCCGGCCCACCGGTGCCCCCGTCTTCGGGCGGGAGGACGCCGACTTCGCCACCGTACTGGCCGCCGTCGTCGCCGCCGGAATCGCCCAGGCGGAGCGGCTGGAGGAGGCGAGACGGCTGGCGTTCACGGACGCGCTGACCGGGCTCGCCAATCGCCGGGCCGTCGACGCGCGGCTCGACGAGGCCATCGACCGGCACAAGAGGGACGGTGTCGTCGTCAGTCTCGTCGTCTGCGATCTCAACGGGCTGAAGCGGGTCAACGACACCCGTGGGCACGCCGTGGGCGACCGGCTGCTGGAACGTTTCGGGTCGGTGCTGTCGCTGTGCGGGGCCATGCTGCCGGGTGCGCTGGCCGCACGGCTCGGTGGGGACGAGTTCTGCCTGCTCGCCGTCGGGCCGTCCGCCGACGACGTCGTCAGGGCCGCCGACGAACTCTGCCGGCGGGCCGGTGAGCTGGAGCTGGGGGAGGGGGTGGCGTGCGGGGTGGCCTCCACCGCCGATCCCATCGGGCCGGTCCGGTCCGCCCGGCGGCTCTTCCGGCTCGCCGATGCCGCGCAGTACCGGGCCAAGGCCGAGCGCGCCGAAAGACCCGTCGTCGCGGGGCGGGGCGGGCCCGACGATCCCGTCGTACGGCTGGCCGACGCGGCTCCGTCGGGGCAGACGCCCGAGCGGCGGACGTTCCGGGGACGGCAGCCCTGAGACCGGTCGGCCTGGTAAGGGGCGCACCCCCTACCCAGTAGTGACATCCTGGAATTCACTGCGTACGCTCCTGAATATGGATATGCACACTGTGGTGGTGGGGACGTCCGGAGTCACCGCGTCCGACGTCCTTGCCGTGGCGCGGGACGGTGCCCGTATCGAGCTCTCCGAGGAGGCGGTCGCCGCTCTGGCCGCGGCCCGCGGGATCGTCGACGCCCTCGCTGCCAGGCCCGAGCCCGTCTACGGCGTCAGCACCGGCTTCGGCGCCCTCGCGACCCGGCACATCAGCCCGGAGCTCCGGGCGCAGTTGCAGCGCAACATCGTCCGTTCGCACGCCGCGGGAATGGGACCGCGGGTGGAGCGGGAGGTCGTACGGGCGCTGATGTTCCTGCGGCTGAAGACCGTCTGCTCGGGGCGGACGGGCGTGCGGCCCGAGGTCGCGCAGACCATGGCCGACGTACTCAACGCCGGGATCACGCCGGTCGTCCACGAGTACGGCTCCCTCGGTTGCTCCGGTGATCTCGCGCCGCTCTCGCACTGTGCCCTCACCCTCATGGGAGAGGGGGACGCCGAGGGGCCGGACGGGGTCGTGAGGCCTGCCGGGGAACTGCTCGCCGAGCACGGGATCGCGCCCGTCGAGCTGCGGGAGAAGGAGGGCCTCGCCCTTCTCAACGGCACCGACGGCATGCTCGGGATGCTGGTCATGGCGCTCGCCGACCTGGACATGCTCTACAAGTCCGCCGACATCACCGCCGCCCTGTCGCTGGAGGCCCTGCTCGGTACCGACAAGGTGCTCGCTCCCGAACTGCACGCCATTCGGCCGCATCCGGGGCAGGGGGCCTCCGCCGCCAACATGCTGGCCGTACTGGAGGGTTCGGAGCTCACCGGGCATCACCAGGACGACGCGCCCCGGGTCCAGGACGCCTACTCCGTGCGCTGCGCCCCGCAGGTCGCCGGGGCCGGGCGGGACACCCTGGCCCACGCGCGGCTGGTGGCGGAGCGGGAGTTGGCGTCCGCGGTGGACAACCCTGTTGTGCTGCCCGACGGTCGGGTGGAGTCCAACGGCAACTTCCACGGTGCGCCGGTGGCTTACGTGCTGGACTTCCTCGCCATCGCCGTCGCCGACCTCGCGTCGATCGCCGAGCGGCGCACCGACCGGCTGCTCGACAAGAACCGGTCCCACGGGCTGCCGCCGTTCCTCGCCGACGACGCCGGAGTGGACTCCGGGCTGATGATCGCCCAGTACACCCAGGCCGCGCTGGTCAGCGAGTTGAAGCGGCTGGCCGTACCGGCGTCCGCGGACTCGATCCCCTCGTCCGCGATGCAGGAGGACCACGTCTCGATGGGGTGGTCGGCCGCGCGCAAGCTGCGCACCGCCGTCGACAACCTCACCCGGGTCCTCGCCGTCGAGCTCTACGCCGCCTCGCGCGCCGTCGAGCTGCGCGAGGGCCTGAGCCCGGCGCCGGCGACGCAGGCCGCCATCAGCGCCGTACGCAAGGCGGGTGTCGAGGGTCCCGGCCCGGACCGGTTCCTGTCGCCCGATCTCGCCGCGGCCGACGTGTTCGTGCGGGAGGGGCGGCTGGTGGAAGCGGTGGAGGCGGTCACCGGGCCGTTGCGGTGAGGGGACGGGCCCTGTCGTACGAGGGTGGCAGGGCCCGGAGCGTTACTTGAGCTTTCGCACCTGGGCGTCGATCACGGGGAGCGGCACGGTGGACGCCTTGCCGCTCTGGATCGAGGCGAAGTCGACCGAGTAGTACGTGGAGACGATGGTGCCGACGCGCACCGCCTCGACGGTGAAGGTGCCCGTGCCCTCGACGTCCATGTCGGCGTCCAGGACGAAGGCCACCGAATCGCACCCCTGCCGGAGGCCTTGCCGGCGGCGACCTTGACTCCGATGTGACGGAGTTGCTCGCGCCCGTGTCCGTGTCGCCGGGCGGCAGGCCGGTGAGGGCGTAGGCGAGTGGGGCGCAGGCGGCCTTGCCCGTCTTCAGCTCGCTCCGGGACTTCGGCAGGGTGGTGTCGCCGTCGGAGATCTTGTCCCTGGGGAGGTCGCTCTGGACGAGCAGCAGCTTCTCCAGCTCGGCCGCACCGAGCGCCTTCGCGGCGGCCACGGTCGGAGAGGGGGACGCCTTCAACCGCTCGGAGTTCACGGACGCCTTCGGGTCGTCGCCCGGGCTCCCGTCACGAGCGGACTATGAAGGGCGCGCCAGGAAACCGTCAAGCCGGTTTAAAAACCCAGCCGTTCCCGCCGTACCGAATAGACGACGAAGCCCGCACCCAGCGTGAGGAACAGGGTCCCGCCGACGACGTACGGCGTGGTGTCGAAGCTGCCGGTGTCGGCGAGCCGGGTGACGTCCGTGGACGTCTCCGTGCTCGCGGTCGTGACCCGTGCCTGCGTCGTGGCCTGCACGGACGGCTCTGTTCTCGCCGGGGTGTCCTGGGTCGCGTTGGCGGACGGGACGAACCACAGGGCGCCCAGGAGGGTCCCCGCGGCGGTGGCGGTCAGCAACGGACGTCGAACGGATGACACGGAATATCGATCCCCTTGTGGTGCTGGCGAATTGGCCGTGTGGGGCGATGTTAGTGAAAGGCGCGGGTCACGGGAAAGTCACGGGAGCCATGGGCTTTACGCTCCGGGCATGAGCACTGAAGAGACATCACGTTTTGTACGGCTTCGGGTGGAACTCGTCGTCGAGGTCGACGACCGGGAGGCCGTGACCCGGGCCGCGCTGGCGCGGATCGCCGAGGATTCGGACATGCCGGGCGACGAGCGGGCGCATGCCGAGAGCGCTGTGACGGAAGACACTGCGGAGGCGCTCGCGTACCTCGTGGACCCGTTCGACCTGGTCGGAGAGGTGCCGGGGGTCGAACTCGCCCAGGCCTCCTGGAGCAGCGAGCACATCGACTACGACCCGGATTCGCCGGACTGGGACCTCGACGACGATGATGTGGAGGAAGACGAGGAAGAAGAGGTCGTCGGCTGAGCGCGCCCGGGAAATGCGTGACCCCGGGTGGCAACCGCCGCCCGGGGTTTCGTCGTCTCAGGGGTCGCACGGACCGAGAGACACACCTTCCGCCACAGCGGACGTGGTGTGCCCCACACCTTCGCGGAAGGTGGAACGGGATGAACCGGTCGTAGCGTTTAGGTTCACTGACGGGGACTCTCGGGATTTCGGGGTTTCTGGGATTCGGCAACGATGGAGAAGCGTGTGATGACGGTCAGTAAGCGGCGCAGGGGCCTGACGGTCGCGTCCGCTCTGCTCGGCGGGGTGCTGATGCTCTCTGCCTGTTCCGGTGGCGATGACTCCCCGTCGGGCGGCGGCAGCGACACCTCGCAGGCCAAGGCCGACGAGGCGGCGGCCAAGAAGAGCTCCCAGGCCGAGATCAAGATCACACCCAAGGACGGCACGGACAACGCCTCCATCAACAACTCCGCCACCGTCACCGTGAGCAAGGGCACGCTCACCGACGTCACGATGACGACCACCGACGGCACGAAGGTCGCCGGCCAGCTGTCCGCGGACAAGACCAGCTGGAAGCCCGACACCCAGCTGGAGCGCTCCACGACCTACAAGGTCGCGGCCGAGGCCAAGGACACCGACGGGCTCGTCGCCCACGAGAACGCCTCGTTCACGACGGTCTCCCCGGCCAACAGCTTCATAGGCAACTTCACGCCGGAGGACGGCTCGACCGTCGGCGTGGGCATGCCGGTGTCGATCAACTTCAACAAGGAGATCACCAACAAGGCGGCCGTGCAGAAGGGCATCACGGTCTCCTCCAGCAGCGGCCAGGAGGTCGTCTGCCACTGGTTCTCCACCGTCCGCATGGACTGCCGTCCCGACGAGTACTGGAAGGAGAACTCCACCGTCACGCTGAAGCTCGCGCTCGACGGTGTCGAGGGTGCCTCCGGTGTCTACGGCGTCCAGCAGAAGACGGTCACCTTCAAGATCGGCCGCAACCAGGTCTCGTACGTCGACGCGAAGACCAAGCAGATGAAGATCACGCACAACGGCACGGTCATCAAGACCATCCCGATCTCGTCCGGCTCGCCGGAGAACAAGACGTACGAAGGCATCATGGTGATGTCCGAGAAGTTCAAGGAGACGCGCATGAACGGCGCGACCGTGGGCTTCACCGACGACGACGGCAAGGGCGAGTACGACATCAAGGACGTGCCGCACGCCATCCGGCTCACCAACTCCGGCACCTTCGTGCACGGCAACTACTGGGGCGCGAAGTCGGTCTTCGGCAACGTGAACACCAGCCACGGCTGCGTGGGCCTGTCCGACACCAAGGGCGCCAACGACAAGGGCACGCCGGGCTACTGGTTCTACACCAACTCGATCGTCGGTGACGTGGTGGTCGTGAAGAACACCGGCGACAAGACGGTGGCCCCGGACAACGGCCTCAACGGCTGGAACCTGAGCTGGGCGGACTGGAAGGCGGGGTCGGCGGTCTGACGTCCGACTGCTGACAACGATCGTTCGAGGGCGGTCACCCGACGGGGTGGCCGCCCTCGGCTTTTGTGCCTCCCCATTTCTGACAGGCTCGTCCAGGGTTCCTGCTGGCTCCCGAACAGCCTTCTCATGCAGCTCTTATCCGGGGCTTATGGAGTCATCACGCGCGGTACCTAGCTTTCGGCCATGTTCTTCACCTACCTGAGGCGCGAACTGCGCCGCCGCAGAAAGGCGGCCCTCGTCGTCGCCTCCGGGCTCGCGCTCGGGATCGCGCTGGTCATCGTGGTCAGTTCCGTGTCGTCCGGAATGGGGAAGGCCCAGGACAAGGTCCTGCAGTCGCTGTACGGGCTGGGCACGGACATGACGGTCACCAAGGCCGCCGCCGCTCCCAGCGCCAACAGCTCCGAGCGGCCGCGATTCCAGTTCGACGCGCAGGACAACGGCTCCAACGCGGAACAGAGCACCGACCGGGTCCTGGTGCAGGGGTTCCAGACACTGTCCACCTCCACGGTCACCAAGGTCGGCCGGCAGACCGGCGTCTCGGACGCGGTCGGCGGGCTGAGCCTCCAAGTCATCAAGGTGAGCGGGCAGTTCACCCGCGGACAGTTCCAGCAGAACCAGAACGGCGGCAACCAGCAGGCCGGTCCCCGTGGCAACGGCGGCGGCACCGGTCAGCCGCAGGGTGAAGTGCAGGGCGGCGGCGCCAACTTCGACGTCAACAACTACTCCGTCTTCGGCACCGACGTCACCAAGGCGGCCCTCGGCCCGCTGACCTCCTCCAAGATCACCAGCGGCCGCACGTTCACGTCGACCGAGACCGACGCCAAGGTCGCCGTCCTCGACTCCGCGTACGCCAAGGAGAAGAAGCTCAAGGTCGGTTCCACCGTCACCATCAAGAGCGTCAAGTTCAAGGTGATCGGCATCGCCACCGCGGACAGCGGGGACGCGGCGGCCAACGTCTACATCCCGCTCACCCAGGCGCAGACCCTCAGCGACTCGAAGAACAAGGTCACCACCATCTACGTCAAGGCGACCGACTCCCAGAAGATCGACTCCGTCAAGTCGACGATCCAGAAGAACATCTCGGGTACGACGGTGACGACCTCGGCGGATCTCGCGGACACGGTGTCGGGGTCGCTGTCGACGGCGTCCTCGCTCGCCACGAACGTCGGCAAGTGGCTGTCGATCGCCGTGCTCGTCGCCGCGTTCCTCGTCGCCGGTCTGCTGACCTCGTCCGCGGTCTCTCGCCGGGTACGGGAGTTCGGCACGCTCAAGGCGCTGGGCTGGAAGTCGGGACGGGTGACCCGGCAGGTCGTCGGCGAGGCGATGGTGAACGGGCTGCTGGGCGGGGCGCTGGGCATCGCGCTGGGCCTCGCGGGCGCGTACGTCGTGACGGCCATCAGCCCCACGCTGCAGGCGCAGTTGGGCGGTGGCGGTGGTGGCGGCACGGGTGGTCCCGGTGGCGGAGGCGGCGGCTTCGGCGGTGGGTTCGGCCGGCAGGCGGCCGCCAAGACACTGGACGTCTCCCTGACCGCTCCGGTGAGCCTTACGACGGTGTCGATCGCGGTCGCGCTGGCCGTGGCCGGCGGTCTCATCGCCGGGGCGTTCGGCGGCTGGCGTGCGTCCCGGCTGCGGCCGGCGGACGCGTTGCGCCGCGTCGAGTAGCGGACGTCGGCTGTGGCTCCGGCCGGCCGCGGCGCAGTCGGGCGAGGCCGCCCCACCCGAGCCGTGCCTGCCTCCTGCTGGGTGGACGCCTGCTGCGGTGGGAGGGCTGCCCGCGGTCGCGGGTTCTACCGCACCACGGCCTCGCCGCCGGTTCCCGCAGACGGGCGACGTGACCGCACCCACCCAGGGGCGCGGGGAACTGCGCGACCAGCCTCCACCGACCCGCACCCGACACCAACCCGCAGCACCCCGAACCCCACCACCCCAGGAGCACTCCATGTACGAACTCAGAAGCGTCACCAAGCGCTACTCCCGAGGCAAGGACACCGTCGACGCGCTCGCCGGTGTGGACCTCACCATCGCCGACGGGGACCGGCTCGTCATCCAGGGCCCCACCGGCGGCGGCAAGTCCACCCTGCTCCAGATGCTCGGCGCACTGGACAAGCCCACGGAGGGCGAAGTCGTGCTCGACGGCACCGACTTGGCCAAGCTGTCGGAGGCCAAGCTCACCAAGGTCCGCAGCGAGAACATCGGCTTCGTCTTCCAGTCCTTCAACCTCATCCCCACCCTCACCGCCCAGGAGAACGTGGAGACCGCCCTCGTACCCCTCGGCGTGAAGGCGAACGAGCGGCGGGAGCGGGCGGCCGAGGCGCTCACCTCCGTCGGGCTCGGGGAGCGCCTGAGGCATCTGCCCTCCGAGCTGTCCGGCGGCCAGCAGCAGCGCGTCGCCATCGCCCGTGCCCTCGTCAAGCAGCCGAAGGTGCTCCTCGCCGACGAACCCACCGGCAACCTCGACGAGTCGATGCGCGACGAGATCATGGACGTACTCGAACGCATGTGGAAGGAGCTGGGGCTGACCTTCATCATGGTCACCCACGACTCCGCCATCGCGAAGAAGGCCCCCCGCCTCGCCACGATCTGCAAGGGCAGGATCACCGTGAAGGAGAACGCCGCCTCCTGAACGGGCGAGCGAGCGCGAGCAGCCTCAAGTCCCTCTGAATCCGGCAGTCTTGTAACAGACTTTGCTGTCAGGGACTTGTCTATTGAGGTCGTGATCACCCCTCGGCATACTGCGAGAGCCGGGGGGCGCACGTATACGCGTGCGACTCACCCCCCGCCCGGGTGAACGGGGAATTCACCCGGTCCTTCTGCAAGGGGGAAACTTGCGCAGACAAGTGAAAAAGGCATGCGCCGCCACGATCGCCACGGCGGCCGCGGTAGCGCTCGCGGCGGGCATGACCAGCCCGGCGTCGGCGGACGCGCAGCAGACGGCGAACGTCGCACAGGCCAACAAGGCACAGCTCACGCCCCAGCACCGCATCACCCTGATCACCGGTGACCGCGTGGTCGTGGACGCCAAGGGCCGCGTCGTGGGCCTGGAGCCCGCCAAGGGCCGCGAGCACATACCGGTTCAGCTCCGCAAGGCCGACGGCCACACCTACGTGCTGCCGTCCGACGTCGTCCGCCTGGTGTCGAGCGGCAAGCTCGACCAGCGGCTCTTCGACGTCACCGAGCTCAACAAGGCCGCCACCCGCAAGTCCCAGAGCAAGGGACTGAAGGTGATCGTCGGCTACAAGGGCGCGGCGAGCGCGGCCAAGAACGACGTCCGGGACGCGGGCACGCTCCGCCACTCCCTGACCTCCCTGAACGCCGACGCGGTGCAGACGCCGAAGGAGGACACGCCCGAACTGTGGGACGCGGTCACCAACGGCGACAAGACCGCCTCCGGTATCGCGCACGTCTGGCTCGACGGCGTCCGCAAGGCCAGCCTCGACAAGTCCGTGCCGCAGATCGGCGCGCCGGCCGCCTGGGCCAAGGGCTACGACGGCAAGGGCGTCAAGATCGCCGTCCTGGACACCGGCATCGACGCGACCCACCCGGACCTCAAGGACCAGGTGATCGCGGCCAAGAACTTCTCCACCTCCGCCGACGCGACCGACAAGTTCGGCCACGGCACCCACGTCGCCTCCATCGCGGCCGGTACCGGCGCGAAGTCGGGCGGCAAGTACAAGGGTGTGGCGCCGGGCGCCAAGCTGCTCAACGGCAAGGTGCTCAGCGACGACGGCTACGGCGACGACTCGCAGATCCTCGCCGGCATGGAGTGGGCGGCCGAGCAGGGCGCTAACGTCGTCAACCTCAGCCTGGGCGGCGGCGACACCCCGGAGATCGACCCGTTGGAGGCGGAGGTCAACAAGCTCTCCGCCGAGAAGGGCATCCTCTTCGCCATCGCCGCGGGCAACTCGGGTCCGGAATCCGTCGGTTCGCCGGGCAGCGCAGACGCCGCGCTCACCGTCGGCGCCGTCGACGACAAGGACAAGCTGGCCGACTTCTCCAGCACCGGCCCACGCACCGGCGACGGTGCGATCAAGCCGGACGTCACCGCGCCCGGCGTCGACATCACCGCAGCCGCGGCCAAGGGCAGCCTCATCGACCAGGAGGTCGGCGAGAAGCCGCCCGGCTACCTCACCATCTCGGGTACGTCGATGGCGACCCCGCATGTCGCGGGCGCGGCGGCGATCCTCAAGCAGGAGCACCCGAACTGGGGCTACGCCGAGCTGAAGGGCGCCCTGACGGGCTCCGCCAAGGGCGGCAAGTACACCCCGTTCCAGCAGGGTTCGGGCCGCATCCAGGTCGACAAGGCCATCACGCAGTCCGTGATCGCCGACCCGGTCTCGGTGAGCTTCGGCACCCAGCAGTGGCCGCACACCGACGACAAGCCGGACACCAAGCAGGTGACGTACCGCAACCTCGGTACGAAGGACGTCACGCTGAAGCTGTCGTCGACGGCCACCAACCCGAAGGGCCAGGCCGCTCCGGCCGGCTTCTTCAAGCTGGGCGCCACCACGGTGACGGTCCCGGCGAACGGCGGCACGGCATCCGTCCCCCTCACCGTCAACTCCAAGCTGGGCGGCACGCTCGACGGCGCCTACTCGGCGTACGTGACCGCGACGGGCGGCGGCCAGACCGTGCGTACGGCGGCGGCGGTGCAGCGGGAGGTCGAGTCCTACGACGTCACGCTGAAGGTTCTCGGCCGTGACGGTCAGCCGACCAAGAACTACATGAGCGACCTGAGCGGTATCTCCGGCCTCGGCAACGGCAAGTGGTACTCGCCGTACGACGAGGACGGCACCGTCACCGTGCGCGTGCCCAAGGGCGGTTACGTCCTCAGCACCACGACCTTCGTGGACCCGGAGGACGTCACCAAGGGCACCGACTGGCTGGTCCAGCCGAAGCTGAACGTCACCAAGAACACGACGGTCACGCTGGACGCGCGCAAGGCCAAGCCGATCGACATCACCGTGCCGGACACGGCCGCCAAGTCGGAGTTCGCCTCCCCCGGCTTCCAGATCGACACGCCCGACGGCGGTTACGGCTACGGCTGGTTCCTGGACTCGTACGCGGGCTTCAACACCGCGCACATCGGTCCGCAGGTGACCGACGGCTCGCTCAGCGAGCAGTTCGACGGCCACTGGAGCAAGGGCGCCACCGAGCAGTACGACACCGTCGCCGGCGGCAAGGTCAAGCAGTTCGCCACCGGTTACACCAAGCACTACAAGGCGAGCGAGCTGGCCAAGGTGAAGGTCGGCCTGGGCGCTGCCGCCAGCGGCAAAAAGGGCTCGATCAACGCCGTGGGCTGGCTGCCCGGCTCCTTCTCCGCCTCCTCGATGGGTATCCAGCAGACCCTGCCGGGCATCCGCACCCTGCACCTGTCCACCCTCAGCGGTGTCAAGTGGGAGATGGACTTCGAGCAGTCCGGCGGCGTCGACCAGGACGGCTTCCCGATCTCCGAGGCGTACTACACCCTCGGTGCCGCGCAGTCCTACAAGGGCGGCGAGTCGTACGGGAAGACCTTCAACACCGCGGTCTTCGGTCCGCATCTCAACGCCGACTTCGGTCTGTACCGCGACGGCAACGAGATCTTCGGCTCCCTCCCGCTGTTCGCGGACGGTCAGGGCCACGCCGGTTCCTCGGTGTTCACCTCGGTCAACACCACGCTGTACAAGAACGGCGTCAAGGTCGGCTCGAACGACGACCCGCTGTTCGGCGAGAAGACCTTCAAGGTCCCGGCCGGCCAGGCCAACTACAAGCTGACGACCTCGGTCAAGCGCAGTGTCAAGGTCGCGGCGGCCTCCACCCGGATCGACGCCAGCTGGACCTTCGCGTCCAAGAAGACGGGCGACCTCACCAAGCTGCCCGCCTCCACGGCCCGATTCAACGCGGCCACGGGTCTGGACAGCAAGGTCGAGGCCGGTAAGACGGTCAAGATCCCGGTGACCGTCGAGGGCTCCGCCAAGGGCTCGAACCTGAAGTCCCTCGCGGTGTACGTGTCGTACGACTACGGCCAGACCTGGAAGAAGGTCACGGTCTCGGGCGGCAAGATCACCGTGAAGAACCCGGCGAAGGGGAAGGCCATCTCCTTCCACGCCAAGATCGCCGACAAGAAGGGCAACAAGTCGACGATCTCGATCTACAACGCGTACTACGGGAAGTGACCTGTAGGACGCGGTAGTCGAAGGGCCCGTCGGAAGCACTGCTTCCGGCGGGCCTTCCGCGTACCGTCAGCCGGCCGTCAGCCCGCCGTCCAGGGCCGCAGCTTCTCCGGGTTGCGTACCGCCCAGATCCGGGTGACCCGGTCGTCCTCGACATCGAGGGCGAGGACCGCCTCGACGGTGTCGTCCACCTGGACCACCAGGCCCGGACGGCCGTTGACCGTGCGCTCCAGGAGGACCAGTTCGGGGGCGCCGGTGACAAGGCCGGCCAGGAAGCGGGCGATCGGCTCACCGCCGTGCAGCGGCACGGGCAGGGCGGTGACGACGCCGCCGCCGTCGCTGGTCGCCACGGCGTTCGGGTCGAGGAGCCGGACGAGGGCGGCGATGTCCTTGGCCTGCCAGGCCTCCTTGAAATTCCTCACCACACCCGCATGATGGGTCGGCGGGGCCACGGGGGGCCGCCCCTCGCGCACGCGCCGACGGGCCGAGACCGCCAGTTGGCGGCAGGCCGCCGGAGTACGGCCCACGATCTCGGCCACGTCGGCGAACGGGTAGCGGAAGACGTCGTGCAGGACGAACACCACCCGCTCGGCCGGAGTCATCGACTCCAGCAGCACGAGGAAGGCCATGCCGACCGACTCGTCGAGGGTGACCCGGTCGGCCGGATCCGCCGGGGTGCCGGCCCACTCCACGCTGTCCGGCAGCGGCTCCGGGAGCCACTCACCGACGTATCTCTCCCGCCGGGCCCGCGCCGAGCCGAGCACGTCCAGGCAGATGCGCCCGGCGACCGTGGTCAGCCAGCCGGCCGGCGACCTGATCGCCCGCTGCTGCTCGGGTGACATGGCGTACCAGCGGGCGTACGTCTCCTGCACGACGTCCTCGGCGTCCGCCAGGGACCCGAGGAGCCGGTACGCGAGATGGAGCAGCCGGCGCCGCTCACCCATGATCGCGCTCAGGGACGGCTCGGACGGTGTGCTCATGACGATTCCCTCCTTTGCCGGTACGACGGGACAGCGCCCCGGAATGTGACGTCCTCACATTCCGCGCGGCCCTCCCGTCGTACCGGTGACCAACCCGACGAAGGAGGAGCACCATGAACGACCTGCGGACCATCGCCGACCGCGTCGAGATCCAGGCACTGCCGGGCGAGTTCACCGACGCGGGCATGATGCGGGACTACGACCGCCTGGCGGCCCTGTTCGCCGAGGACGGCGTGCTGCGGATACCCGCCGCCGCCGTCGAGTTCACCGGCCCCGAGGAGATTCGCGAGGGGATCGAACGGCTGCGGGGCGTGTGGGAGTACTTCGTGCAGACCGTGCATCCGGGAGTGGTCCGGGTCGAGGGCGACAGCGCGTACGGGCGGGCGTACATCGCGGAGTTCGGGCGGATGCGCGACGGCAGCTCGCACGGCAACCACGCCCTGTACCACGACCGCTACCGGCGCACCCCGGACGGCTGGCGGTTCACCGAGCGCTCCTACGAGATCCGCTACCTCGACACCACCGCGCTCACGGGCGCCCCACCGGAGCCCGGACTGACCGTGCCCCTTCCCGCGTCCAGGCGGTGACGACCGTCGGTCTGCGCGGCGGCGACTTCCGACCCTGATCCGGCTCCCCGGAAGAGCAGCTTCCGGCCGCCGCCCGTGTTTGAGTGGCCGTATGACCACACAGACCGTCGAGTACATCCGCTACCGCATCCCGGAAGACCGCTCGGCGGAGTTCCTGTCCGCCTACACGCACGCCTCGGTGCAGCTGGCGGCGGCCCCGCAGTGCGTCGACTACGAACTGGCGCGCTGCGAGGAGGACTTCGAGCACTTCGTCCTGCGTATCACCTGGACCTCCACCGAGGACCACCTGGAGGGCTTCCGCAAGTCGGAGCTGTTCCCGGACTTCCTCGCCGAGATCCGGCCGTACATCGAGAACATCGAGGAGATGCGCCACTACACACCGACGACGGTCCGCGGCCGGGGCGCCGCCGTCCCCACCCTGTTCGCGTGGGCGGGCGGCGCGGAGGCCTTCGGCCGGCTGACCACGGTGTTCTACGAGAAGGTCCTGGCCGACGACCTCCTGGCCCCGGTGTTCGAGGGCCTGGCCCCCGAGCACGCCGAGCACGTCGCCCTGTGGCTCGCGGAGGTCTTCGGCGGGCCGACCGCCTACTCGGAGACCCAGGGCGGCCACGGCCACATGGTCGCCAAACACCTGGGCCGCGACATCACCGAGCCGCAGCGCCGCCGCTGGGTGAACCTCATCCAGGACGCCGCCGACGAGGCCGGCCTGCCCACCGACCCGGAGTTCCGCTCGGCGTTCCTCGCCTATGTGGAGTGGGGCACCCGGCTCGCGGTCCACTTCTCCGGACCGGACGCCAAGCCGCCCGCGGAGCAGCCGGTGCCGCAGTGGAACTGGGGGGCGGCACCGCCGTACCAGGGCTGAGACCGGCTCAGGAACGCGCGGACTCGCCCGCCCGGGTCGCGTCCGCGCCCCAGCTCGCCAGCAGCCGCAGCGCCTCCGCCGACGGGGAGCCCGGTTCCGCGTGGTAGGTGATCAGGGCCTGCTCGGTGCCGTCGGACAGCGGGAACGACTCGAAGTTCAGAGTCAGTTCGCCGACCAGCGGGTGGCGGAGCTGCTTGACGCCGAAGTTCTTCTCCTTGACGTCGTGCGTCGCCCACAGACGCCTGAACTCCTCGCTCTTGACGGAGAGTTCACCCACGAGGGCGGACAGCCGCGGATCGTCCGGATGGCAGCCCGCATCCATGCGCAGATAGCTGACCACGTCGGTCGCCTTCTGCTCCCACGGCACGAACAACTCGCGGTACTCCGGCCGCAGGAACACGAGCCGGGCCCAGTTGCGCTCCTGCACCGGCAGCTCCGACCAGTCCCCGAAGACCGCCGCCGCCATCCGGTTCCAGGCGAGGATGTCCGAGCGTCGCCCCGAGACGTACGCCGGGACGTCCACCGAGTCCAGCAGCTGACGGATCGACCCGCGCACCTGCTCGGTCCGCGCGGCCGGCTTCTTCTTGTGCTGCTTGGGCTTCGCCAGATGGGTGAGGTGCGCGTGCTCGGCGTCGGTCAGCCGCAGCGCGCGGGCGATGGAGCCGAGGACCTCCGTCGAGACATTGCGCCCGTTGCCCTGCTCCAGGCGTGTGTAGTACGCCACGGAGACGCCCGCCAGCTGGGCCAGCTCCTCGCGGCGCAGACCCGGCACCCTGCGGTGCCGCCCGAAGTCCGGCAGCCCCACGTCCTCCGGCTTCAGCCGGGCCCGCCGGGTGCGCAGAAACTCGCTGAGCTCGGCACGCCGGTCCAGTGAGCCGCTGCCGGGCAGTTCCTCGGCCATGTCGTCCATGCCTTCAAGTATTCACGGTCGTACGCTCACCATCCTGTCCCCGCCGGTAGTAGGACCAGTGGACGTACGCAAAGCTGTGGCCTGGGTGGATCGTGATGCGTGGGGCACTCTGTACAGCGGGCCCGGACGGATGGACAGAAGGCAGCCGGGCACGAACCCCCTCGCTAGGAGAACCCCCGGCATGACCACTGTCGCCGCATACGCCGCCCCCGCCGCGAAGGCTCCCCTGGAGCGCACCACCATCGAGCGCCGGGCGGTCCGCGAACACGACGTCCTGATCGACATCAAGTTCGCCGGTATCTGCCACTCCGACATCCACCAGGCCCGTGAGGGCTGGGGCGAGGCCATCTTCCCGATGGTCCCGGGCCACGAGATCGCGGGCGTCGTCTCCGAGGTCGGCCCCGGCGTCACCAAGTTCCAGGTCGGCGACCGTGTGGGCGTCGGCTGCATGGTCGACTCCTGCGGTGAGTGCGAGAACTGCAAGGCCGGCATCGAGCAGCACTGCACGCAGGGCAACGTCCCCACGTACAACGGCATCGGCAAGGACGGCGAGCCCACCTACGGCGGCTACTCCGAGAAGGTCGTCGTCGCCGAGAACTACGTCGTCCGCATCCCCGAGGGCCTGGCCCTCGACGAGGCCGCGCCGCTGCTGTGCGCCGGCATCACCACCTACTCCCCGCTCAAGCAGTGGGGCGCGGGGCCGGGCAAGAAGGTCGCCGTGATCGGCCTGGGTGGGCTCGGCCACATGGGCGTCAAGATCGCGCACGCGCTGGGCGCCGAGGTGACCGTCCTCTCCCAGTCCCTGCGCAAGAAGGACGACGGCCTGAAGCTGGGCGCCGACCACTACTACGCGACCAGCGACGAGAACACCTTCAAGGAGCTGGCCGGCTCCTTCGACCTCATCCTCTCCACGGTCTCTGCGCCTCTCGACTTCGGCGCCTACCTGAGCCTGCTCAAGACGGGCGGCGCGCTGGTCAACGTCGGCGCCCCCGAGGAGCCGATCGCTCTCAACCTCTTCTCCCTCATCGGCGGCAACAAGACCCTCGCCGGTTCGATGATCGGCGGCATCGCCGAGACCCAGGAGATGCTGGACTTCTGCGCGGAGCACAGCCTTGGCGCCGAGATCGAGCTGATCGCCGCGTCGGAGATCAACGAGGCGTACGAGCGAGTCGTCAACAGCGACGTCCGCTACCGCTTCGTGATCGACACGTCGACGATCTGACCCGCGCGGTGTGAACGACGGTGTGAACGAAGGGCCCCGGTCTTGTGCCGGGGCCTTTTGGTGTGGGCCGGGAGGCCGCCTCGGCCGGGTGGGGCCGGACGGCGACTCCACTCGTCGGCGTGACGCACGAGTGGAGCCGCCGGAAAGGCCGGGCGTGGATCTGCCCGGCCTTTCAAGGGTGCGCCCCCTGGTCGGCGGCGCACCCGTTGCCTGCCTACGGAGTGCCGTTCGCCGCGAACGTCCACACCGCGCGGCTGCCGGGGCCGACCGTGAGGGTCGAGTGGCCGAGCTGCTCCACGTGGCGGTCCTTCACGGGCCGGTTGAGCGACATCTCGACGCGCTGGAAGCCCGCTTGTTCGCGCGGGACGGCGTCGAGTCGGATCGTGGTGCCGCCGCCCTGCGCGATGACGCCACCGCCCGTCACGGTCTTGACGGCGAACCCGCCCGCCCGCAGCAGCGGCACGGTGTCGGCGAGGTCGCCCTCGGTGACCGCGATGCGCACGGAGGTCACGTCACGCATCAGGTGGTTGCGGTAGTCGTCGGACAGGACGCGCTCCCGGCCGACGTCACCGGGGAAGCTCGCCGGCTCGGTGTTGCTGCGGGGATCGGCGAAGTACTCCGGCCGGTACTCCATCGCCCAGGCACCGAACGCGTCGTACTCGGTGGTGGTGAGGATGGCGTCGAACCACGGCACGGGCACTCCGTCACCGAGGTCCCGGGTCTGGAGGAACTCGATGGGGTCGGCGACCCCCTCGCTCTTCAGTCGTTCGGTGACCGTCGCCAGGTCGCCGTCCCGTTCGGTCGACAGGCCCAGCCCGGCGGAGCCGAGGGTGCCGTCCTGGCCGGCGATGTCACCGACTCCGAACAGTTCGAGATAGGTCTCGCGGCCCATCAGGTAGCGGCCGGTCCAGGTCTGTCCGCCGGTCCCGGTCGTGGTGCGGACCTGGAAGTTGGCGAAGTCCCTGAGGTAGTCGGAGTGTTCGATGGCGTCGGCGGTCTCCCGGTCGAAAACCCCGTAGGAATGGTTGTAGAACAACAGCTGCCGGTCGGCCGAGGACGGGCTGTCCTCGGCCTGTGCCGTCCCCACAGCACCCCCGATCGCTCCGGCGAGGGCCACAGCGAGCACGACGATCATCCGTAATATCCGCGGAATCATCATGCGGGCGATCGTAGGGCGGGAAGGCGGCGGGCGCGGTTCTTTTTCAACGGGGTCGAAATGCTTGACAGATCTGGGGTTCGGCGAGGTGGGATACGGGACCCCTCGTCAGGACGGGGTGGCGATACCGGTCTCCGGCTCGTCGCCGCCCGGATCCTGTGACGGCTCCTGGAGCTGCTCGCGCACGTAGTCCCAGATCACCGCGATCAGCGCGGAGACCGGTACCGCGAGCAGACTCCCCACGATTCCGGCGAGGTTGCCGCCCAACGTCACCGTCAGCAGGACCACCGCCGCGTGCAGGCCGAGCCCCCGGCTCTGGATCATGGGCTGGAACACATTGCCCTCGAGCTGCTGCACCACCACGATGATGGCCAGCACGATCAGCGCGTCCGTCAGGCCGTTGGAGACCAGCGCGATGAGAACCGCGACGAAACCGGCGAAGAAGGCACCGATGATCGGCACGAACGCGGAGACGAAGGTCAGCACCGCCAGCGGGAGCACCAGCGGTACCCCCAGGATCCACAGACCCAGGCCGATCAGGACGGCGTCGATCAGGCCGACGGCCGCCTGGGAACGCACGAAGGAACCCAGCGTGTCCCAGCCGCGCGCGGCCACGGTCGGGACGTCTGTGGAGAGCCGGCCGGGCAGCTGACGGGCGAGCCACGGCAGGAACCGCGGGCCGTCCTTGAGGAAGAAGAACATCAAGAACAGCGCCAGTACGGCGGTGACCAGGCCGTTCACCACGGTGCTCACGCCCGTGACGACTGCGCCGACCATGCTGCCGAGACCGTCCTGCGCTCGGGAGACCGCGGAGTCGAAGGCCTTGTCGATCTGGGCGTCACCGATGTTCAACGGCGGCCCGGCGGCCCACTCGCGCACCTTCTGGACGCCGTCGACCACCCCGTCGGTCAACTGGCCGGACTGGGACGCCACCGGCACCGCGATCAGTGCCACGATCCCTGCGGCGACCAGCAGAAACAGCACGGTCACCGTCGACGCGGCCAAAGCGGGCTTCCACCCGCGGCGCAGCAGGAAGCGGGTCGGCGGCCAGGTCAGCGTGGTCAGCAGCAGACCGATCACGAGCGGCCACACCACCGACCACATCCGGCCCAGCACCCACAGGCTCACCGCGATCATCAGCAATATGAGCAGCAGCTCCGCGGAGGCCCGCGCCGACGTGCGCAGCGCTGCGCGGGTTCTCGTAGAACTCAAGTTCGCAGTCACGGAGGCACCCTATGGGTACTCATGTCACACCGGCACCATGGCTGCGTCAGCGGTTGTCAGCGGTCGGCCGTGGAATCGCCCGGCACCCTCGCGCGTTGAGGGGGAGTGGGCAGGGGATGCCGGCGGTCGGCCGGCCGAGCGGCCCGAGCGAGCAGATATGGGAGGACAGCGATGGCTGCGCAGACACAGAGGGCCGTGCTGGCGGGCGGATGCTTCTGGGGCATGGAGGAGCTGATCCGCCGGCTTCCGGGTGTCACGGCGACCCGGGTGGGATACACCGGCGGTGACGTGCCGAACGCCACGTACCGCAACCACGGCACGCACGCGGAGGCCATCGAGATCCTCTTCGACCCCGAGCAGACCGACTACCGCACGCTCCTGGAGTTCTTCTTCCAGATCCACGACCCGAGCACCAAGAACCGCCAGGGCAACGACATCGGCCTCAGCTACCGCTCGGCGATCTACTACGTGGACGACGAGCAGAAGCGGATCGCCGAGGACACGATCGCGGACGTCGACGCCTCCGGTCTGTGGCCGGGCAAGGTCGTCACCGAGGTGGAGCCGGTGGGCCCCTTCTGGGAGGCCGAGCCCGAGCACCAGGACTACCTCCAGCGCTACCCGGACGGTTACACCTGCCACTTCCCGCGGCCGGGATGGCGGCTGCCCGCGCGCGCGGAGGGCTGACCGGAGGCGGCCCGCAGGCCGGCTCGGCCGCGGGGACATCCGTCACTGCGCCTCGCGCAGCCGAAGAAGATACGTCGCGGTCAGCGCGACGGCACGGTCCCCGTCGTACGACAGCTCCACGAGGGCGCGTACCGCCGTAGCGCCCGGGATGTCCGCCAGCGCCTGGGTCAGCCGGGCGCGGGCGGGCTCCTCGGTGGCCTCGTGGGAGAGGCGGTCGACGAGCCCGGTGGCGATCCGGTCCGCGGTCGCGGTGTCGCTCGCCAGCACGCTCAGCGCGTCGGCCGCGTCGGTGTCGTTCGGCCCCGCCACGATCATGTCGATGAGCGCGGGAACGGCATCGGCCACGCCACGTGTCCCGAGTGCCAGTGCCGCCTGGCCGCGGACCAGGGCATCGGGGTCCGCGAGAGCCTCCCGCAGCCCGGCGGTGGACTCCTCGCCAGGGATCTCGGCCAGGGACCGGGCGGCACGCTCCCGTACCGCGGCCGACGGTGAGCCGAGGCCCTCCACCAGCAGCGCCGTGCCGCCGTCGCCGGATCGTGCCAGCGCCCATCGAAGGGCTCCGGCAACGTTCGCATCGCTCTCCCCGAGAACCGCCTCGACCAGGGCCTCCACCGGCACGCGGATCTCGTCGACCGAGGACAGGGCGGCACGCTGACGGGCGGCGGCGCTCTTCGACCCCAGCGCCCGAAGCATCACGACGACCTTGAGCACGTCCTCCCAGCCGGCGGGTTCCGCGGCATCGATCCGGCGCAACCGCGTGAGCAACTCGCTCTCGGCCGCGATGCGTTCGCGCGTCTGCCGGATGAGGTCGTCGACGAGCACCGAGGGCGTGAAGCCGGGATCGTCGAGCGCGCGTCCGATCTCGCGCAGCGACAGTCCCAGCGATCTGAGGCTCTCGATGTGGAAGATCCGGCGGATGTCGTCGCCTGAGTACTCCCGGTAGCCGGAACCCGTACGACCCGAAGGGCGCAGCAGGCCGAGCGACTCGTAGTGCCTGAGCATGCGGGCACTGACCCCGGACCGTCGCGCCACCTCACCGATCAGCACGCCCTGTCATCCCTTCTCGCTGTCCCCGCCGAGCGCCACTGCGCGCTTCGCCTCCTCGATCGCGAACTCGAACCCGGCATCAGGGTCGCGCAGCAGCCGTTCCGTGGCGAACGCGTGTGTCCGCACACGCCGGTCGGAGGCCGTTGCGGCCGCACGCAGAACCGGCAGCACGACCTCACCCAGCGCGACCAGCGCCCTGCTGAGACTCAGCTGCGTCTCCCGCTCGCCACGGCCCAACTGCGTCGCCAGTACGACGGCCAATGCGGACTCCTCGCCTTCCGGCACCAGCACGACCGCGGTCCGCCACGCGCTGCGCGCCACCTCGTCGTCACGGTCGGACAGGAGCCCCCTCGTGATCGCCGGCCACGCCCGCCGGTCCCCGATCTTGGACAGCGTGTGCAACGCCTGACTCCGCGCCTGCGCACGCTCCGAGCCGACTTCCCGCAGCAGCGCGGGGAGCGTCACGGACACGGGGTGGCGGGTGAGGGCCCAGGTGAGCATGTCCCGGACGAAGAACTCGGGCTCGACCGCGCACCGCTCGACGAGCGTGTCGACGAACCGCGGATCCGGCGCCGTCCCGACCGCCAGCGCCGCCCGCAGCCGCACGGACGAACGACGGTCCTCCAGCCCCTGGAGCGCCCGCACCGCTTCCTGCCCCTGTTCCGTCATGGCCACCGAGACCACCTCCTCGACAAGCAGTGAAGGCCTTGTCACGGTGTCAAGGTCAATCGGCCCGGGGCTCGGAGCGCGGATCACGGTGGGGCACTTATTCGCGTAGGTGAGCCAGAAGTTCGTCCTCGACGGGATAGGGGCGTTCTTCGGGCAGCAGCCGGGTGGCGGAATCCAACTCGCCGCGCTTGACCATGGCGTGGATCTCGTGGGCGAGCGGGGTCACGTCGCGGATGGCGATCGTCCACTCGTCCGCGTAGCGTCGTGAGGCCTCGCCGGAGAGGCCCAGTTGCAGGGAACGGTACGGCCGGGGCTGGAGCTGCAGATCTCGCTCCGGGTCCCACTGCACGCGAGCCGGCGCGCGCTTCAACTGACGCTGCCAGGTGGCCCGGTCGGGGTGTGTGCCGCGAGCGTAGCCCGACAGGCACGCGTTGGTCAGCGCCCACTCGAAGCCGGCACGGCTGATCTCGACCGCGAGAACGGTCTCCTGCCCCTCCTTGGTGCCCCAGCCGCAGCGGTACATCATCCACAGGAACGACGGCTTGATCCATGTCATCCTGTCGCGCTTCCACGCGGCGGGGAAACGGCCCTCCTGGACGGCGGGCAGGCCGATTTCCGGGGAGTACGCCTGGTAGACGGTGATCGTGGATTCCGAGTAGGCCGCACGGATCCTGTGTTGCGGTTCTTCCATGGCGTACAGCGTGGAGTGGGCCGGTCCACTCGGCCACTGATTTACGACTCGGCCTTGGCCACACCGATCGGGCAAGAGACACCCGTCCCGCCGATCCCGCAGTAACCCCCCGGATTCTTGTCCAGGTACTGCTGGTGGTAGCCCTCCGCCGGGTAGAAGATCCGGCCCTGTGCGGGGAGGATCTCCGTCGAAATCGTGCCGTGGCCCGAGGCTGTGAGGACCTTCTGGTAGGCGGCGCGGGAGGCCTCGGCCACCGCTGCCTGCTCGGGGGTGTGGGTGTGGATCGCCGAGCGGTACTGGGTGCCGACGTCGTTGCCCTGGCGGAAGCCCTGGGTCGGGTCGTGGGACTCCCAGAAGGTCTTCAGGAGGCGCTCGTACGAGATGAGGGCGGGGTCGAAGACCACGCGGACCGCCTCGGTGTGGCCGGTCAGGCCCGAGCAGACCTCCTCGTACATGGGGTTCTCGGTGTGGCCGCCCTGGTAGCCGACCAGCGTCGTCCACACTCCCACCGGAAGCTTCCAGAACGTGCGCTCGGCGCCCCAGAAGCAGCCCAGGCCGAAGTCGGCGATCCCGTAGCCCTCGGGGTAGGGGCCGAGCAGCGGGGTGCCGAGGACGGTGTGCCGGTCGGGGACCGTGTACGCCGGCTCGGAGCGGCCCTTCAGCGCCTGCTCGCGGGTGGGCAGGACGGGCGTACGGCCGAACAGCATGGCGGGGGCTCCTTCGTTCGTGCGCGTCACACAGGGATGTCCGACCGGGAACGTTTCCGTGCCGGGCCGCATTCCGACAAGCCCGCCGTCGGTCCGAAGCTGCCGCGTCCGCCGGATCACCCCGGTACCGCCACGACGGCGCGGTCACTGCGTCAGCGTCGCCGGACTCCCGCCGTTCGCCTCGTATCCCGCCACCGCCAGCGCCCGGTATATCGCGAACTCCGCGGACGGGTCGGCGGACAGGGTCCAGGGCAGGGCGCCGACGTGGCCGTCGATGTGGACCAACTGGTTCATGGCCTCCGCCCAGCGTTCACCGCGGACCAGGAAGAAGACCAGCAGGTGGCGGACATGGGCCAGCATCGGGTCGTCGGCGCGGGCGGAGTGGACGGCGTGCAGCGCGCCGTGGATCGCCTTGGTCACGACCTCGCTCTGGTAGAAACCGCTGACCAGATTGACCTCGGGCAGATGCTCGAAGACCGCGAACAACGGCATCGCGGCGAGCAGCGAGCCGTGCGGGGCGCGGGCGGCCGCCGCCTCCGCGAAGCTGTACGCCAGCTCCCGCGAGCCGTGCCACTTCTCGCACCAGTAGTGCAGCGCGGCCAGATGCGCCCCCATGTGGGCCGGCGCGCGGTCCAGGATCTTCAGCCACAGCTGCTCGAACTCTCCCTGGGAATAGGCCAGTCCGCGCGCGACGGAGAGCTCGACGAGGTACGGGACCGGATCGCCGGGAGCCAGCAGTGCCGCCTCGCCGCAGGCCGTCTTCGCCTCTTCCATGATGATCCGGAAGTCGTCCGTGCCCGGGGTCGACGTCCGCCACGCCTGCTGCACCAGGAACTCCGCGTGCACGGCCGCGCCGCCCGCGTCCTTGGGCTGCTCGGCCCGCCACACCCGCAGCCACTGCCCGCCCGGCGCCTCGCTGACCCCGCCCGGCCGCTGCCGCAGCTCCAGCGAGGCGGCCCCGGCGAAGGCCTGCACGCGCTGCCAGCGCAGCTCGCCCTCCCGTTCGGTGCCGGCGAGGAGTTGGGAGGCGGCCTTGTAGTCCTGCGTGCGCTGCACCAGGTCCAGGACGTCCAGCAGATCCTGGTCGGGGCCGGGCATGCGGATGTCCAGCTCCTCCTGCCGTACGAAGCCGTAGTCCGCCGGGTCCGCGGCGTCCGGGTGGCCGGCCGGGACCTGCTCGATGCCGCCCCGCCCGCGCCGCAGGAACGGAAGCAGCACGAAGCCCAGCAGGACCGCCGCCATCAGGACCCAGAGAATCTCCATGCCCCAAGAGTTCCAGACGCCGCCGACAATTGCCCAACCCGGTCGGCGCCCTGTGGAAAACTCCACGGACCTGCCCGGACACCCTGGGGAAAACTCTCCGCGACCAGGCCGGACGCCTGGGGAAAACCCTGCCGTACGGCCGTGCGGAGCCCGCCGTCCGTCATCGGTGCTCCGGGCGGACTACCCTCGGAGCCCATGAGCGACAGGCACATCAGTCAGCACTTCGAGACCCTCGCGATCCACGCGGGCAACACCGCGGACCCCCTCACCGGCGCGGTGGTCCCGCCGATCTACCAGGTCTCGACCTACAAGCAGGACGGCGTGGGCGGTCTGCGCGGCGGCTACGAGTACAGCCGCAGCGCCAACCCGACCCGTACCGCCCTGGAGGAGAACCTCGCCGCCCTCGAAGGCGGCCGCCGGGGTCTCGCGTTCGCGTCCGGACTGGCGGCCGAGGACTGCCTGCTGCGTACGCTGCTCAGCCCCGGCGACCACGTGGTCATCCCCAACGACGCGTACGGTGGCACGTTCCGCCTCTTCGCCAAGGTCGTCGCCCGCTGGGGCGTCGAGTGGTCGGTCGCCGACACCAGCGACCCGGCCGCCGTACGGGCCGCGATCACCCCGAAGACCAAGGCCGTGTGGGTGGAGACCCCCTCCAACCCGCTGCTCGGCATCACCGACATCGCCGCCATCGCCCAGGTCTCCCGGGACGCGGGCGCAAAGCTCGTCGTCGACAACACCTTCGCGACGCCCTACCTCCAGCAGCCGCTGGCGCTCGGCGCCGATGTCGTCGTGCACTCCCTGACCAAGTACATGGGCGGCCACTCCGATGTCGTGGGCGGCGCGCTGGTCTGCGCCGACGAGGCGCTCGGCGAGGAGCTGGCCTACCACCAGAACGCGATGGGCGCGGTAGCCGGGCCCTTCGACTCCTGGCTGGTGCTGCGCGGCGCCAAGACGCTGTCGGTGCGCATGGACCGGCACAGCGAGAACGCCACGAAGGTCGCCGACATGCTGACCCGGCACGCGCGCGTGACGCAGGTGCTCTACCCGGGCCTGGAGGAACACCCCGGCCACGAGGTCGCGGCCAAGCAGATGCGGTCCTTCGGCGGCATGGTCTCCTTCCGGGTCGAGGGCGGCGAGGAGGCGGCCGTCGAGGTCTGCAACCGCGCCAGGATCTTCACGCTGGGGGAGTCCCTGGGCGGCGTCGAGTCGCTGATCGAGCACCCTGGCCGGATGACGCACGCGTCCGTGGCGGGCTCGGCCCTCGAGGTGCCCGCCGACCTCGTACGCCTCTCGGTGGGCATCGAGAACGTCGACGACCTGCTGGACGACCTCCAGCAGGCGCTGGCCAAGTAGGCGCGTCTCACCAGCCCGTCATCGGTGGAGTCGTCGTGGACGGCGGCTCCACCCAGGGGCGCGCGGTCAGCGCCCACACCACGAACGCCACACTGGCGGCCAGCAGCAGAAGCCACATGATCCGGCGCGCCGCTGATCTGCGCCGCAGCATGCGCGACCCCCGCCGCACGGCGTCCCCGTACAGGTCCGCCGGCACCTGTGGCGTCCCGCGCTCCATGAGCTGCCGTACGGCGGCCTCGCGCTGGGTCCGGTTCACGGGCACCTCCCGGGCCAGGACGTCCGTCTCATGACGCCGCCACCTTCGTCCCCACCACCGCCGGTGCGGGCCCACGCGGTGGGTGCAGCAGCGTCGCCGTCGCCCGGTCGCAGATCGTGCGGACGCGCTCCGCAGGCAGGCCGAGCAGGGCCGCCGCCTGTTCCTCGGCCACGCCCTCGTAGAGGCGCAACACCAGGACCAGCCGCTCCTGGGGAGCCAGCCGGGACAACGGGCTGGAGGGGTGCGTGCGGCCGCCGAGCAGAACGCCGTGGCGGCGCCACGCCCCGTGTGCGAAGCGCAGGGCGAGATACTGGCGGGCCCGGTCGTAGGGGTCCTCGCCGCGCAGCCGGTCCCAGCACGCGTACGTGTGGGCGAGCGCCAGCGTCAGCAGACGTCGTGCGCGCGGGTTGTCGTGCGGCGACTCCGCCGTCAGGAGCGTCGCGGTGTGCAGCAGCCGCCCGGCCGCGCCCGCCACGAACGCCTCGAACTCCCGGGCCCGACGCGTGCTCTGGACCACCTGCCGTTGCCGCACCGCACCTCCCCGCCTGCGGGTGGGCGTACGACGGCTTCGTACGACCACGAGGACCCGGTCTTGAGGGACCCGGTCTCATATGAGGCCCGGCGCGGCCGTCCGGTCAAGAGGCGGGGCGCTACACACACGCGCGCGCGTGCCTCACGCGTGCCTAGGAGGACTGCGCCTCCGGTCCCGGAACGCCCTGGGCCGCCATCCGGGAGGACAGCGCGGTGTTGAAGCGCGTGAGGAGCGTGCAGAACGCCTCGCGCTCCTCCGGCGCCCAGTCGTGTGTCAGCTCGGCCATCAACTGACGTCGGGAGGAGCGCACTTCCTCCAGCCGGGACTGCCCGCGCGGGGACAGCTGGAGGACCACCGCGCGTCCGTCCTCGGGGTGCGAGGTGCGCTTGACCAGGCCGGTGTCGACGAGCGGCGCCACCTGCCGGGTGACCGTCGACGAGTCGATGCCCATGCTCGCCGCGAGCGCCTTGACGCCCATCGGACCTTCCTTGTCGAGCCGGTTGAGCAGCAGGTACGCGGCGCGGTCCATGGAGTTGCGCACCTGCCCCACCCCGCCGAGCCGGGTCTGTTCGGCACGACGGGCGAAGACCGCCACCTCGTGCTGCAGGGTGTCGAGAAGACCGGTGTCACCGACGGTCGTCATGTCCATCGACATTCCAGGTGTTGTGGGCATGGCCGGAGGCTCACTTCATGAAGGGGCAGCTGAATTGGGGGACAGAGTACGCGGCCGGGAGGCAGGCCGTACCAGCGCTGCGCAAACCCGTCTCGGACGTTGGTCACAGCGCGAACAGGCGCGTGTGAACTGCGAGACTTGAGTCATGGACTACCGCAAGGCCCACCCCGTGCCGCCGGTGACGCTCGACGACGTGCGCGGCGCGCAGAAGATGCTGTCGGGCGTGGCGCGGACGACCGCGATGGAGGGCAGCCGCCATCTGAGCCGGCTGGCGGGCGCGCCGGTGCACTTCAAGTGCGAGAACCTCCAGCGGACGGGGTCGTTCAAACTCCGCGGCGCCTACGTCCGGATCGCCGGACTGCTGCCCGAGGAGCGGGCCGCGGGCGTCGTGGCCGCGAGCGCCGGGAACCACGCGCAGGGCGTCGCGCTGGCGTCCACGCTGCTCGGTGTGAGCTCCACGGTGTTCATGCCCAAGGGCGCCCCGCTGCCGAAGATCAGCGCCACCCGGCACTACGGCGCCGAGGTGCGCCTGCACGGTCAGGTGGTCGACGAGACCATGGCGGCCGCGCAGGAGTACGCGGCCGAGACGGGCGCGGTGTTCATCCACCCCTTCGACCACCCGGACGTCATCGCCGGGCAGGGCACGGTCGGCCTGGAGATCCTGGAGCAGTGCCCGGAGGTGCGCACGATCGTCCTCGGGATCGGCGGCGGCGGACTCGCGGCCGGGGTCGCGATCGCGGTGAAGGCGCTCAGGCCCGACGTGCGGATCGTCGGCGTGCAGGCGGCGGGCGCGGCGGCGTATCCGCCCTCACTGGCGGCCGGGCACCCGGTGTCGATCGAGAACCCGGCGACGATGGCCGACGGCATGAAGGTGGGGCGGCCCGGGGACGTGCCGTTCGGGATCGTGGGCGAACTCGTGGACGAGGTCCGCACGGTGACCGAGGACGAGCTGTCCGCCGCGCTGCTGCTGTGTCTGGAGCGGGCCAAGCTGGTCGTCGAGCCCGCCGGGGCGAGCCCGGTCGCCGCCCTGCTGAGCGACCCCGGCGCCTTCGAGGGGCCGGTCGTCGCCGTGCTGTCCGGCGGCAACGTCGACCCGGTGCTGCTGCAGCGGGTCCTGCGGCACGGCATGTCCGCGCAGGGCCGCTACCTGGCCGTCCGGCTGCGGCTGACGGACCGGCCCGGAGCCCTCGCGACGCTTCTCGGGGTGTTGTCAGTGGTCGACGCTAATGTCCTGGACGTGAGCCACGTCCGGACCGATCCACGGCTCGGGCTCGCGGAGGCGGAGGTCGAGCTGCACCTGGAGACGAAGGGCCCCGAGCACTGCGCCGAGGTCGGCCGAGCTCTGCGCGAGTCGGGCTACACGGTCATCGACTGAGGTCGTCGACTGAGGTCGGGACCCCTTCACGCCCCCTTCAGGACACCCGATTCACCCTTTCGGGCAAGTCCATTGAGAGACGCGATACATCGCGTTATGGTGTGTCTCGTGTCAGCGCTCAGACCGCCCGCGGAAGAAAAAGAACGGGCGTAGGAAACCGCACAAACCTAGGCTTTCCCAAGAATCCCCGACGACGTGGAGACTGATATGCCAGGCGCCATCTATGCCGAAGGCCTGGTCAAGACCTTCGGAGACGTAAAGGCTCTGGACGGCGTCGACCTCGATGTCCCGGAAGGCACCGTCCTGGGCCTCCTCGGACCGAACGGCGCAGGCAAGACGACGGCCGTCCGCTGTCTGACGACCCTGCTCAAGCCCGACCGCGGCTCGGCGGTCGTCGCCGGCATCGACGTCCTCAAGCACCCCGACGACGTACGACGCTCCATCGGACTCTCCGGCCAGTTCGCGGCGGTCGACGAATACCTCACCGGCCGCGAGAACCTCCAGATGGTCGGCCAGCTCTACCAGATGAAGGCCAAGCACGCGAAGGCCCGCGCGACCGAACTGCTGGAGCAGTTCGACCTCGCCGACGCGGCCGACCGCCCCACCAAGACCTACTCCGGCGGTATGCGCCGCCGCCTCGACCTCGCGGCCGCCCTGGTGGTCTCACCGCCCGTCATGTTCATGGACGAGCCGACGACCGGCCTCGACCCGCGCAACCGCCAACTGCTGTGGGAGGTCATCAAACAGCTGGTCTCCGGGGGGACGACCCTGCTGCTGACCACCCAGTACCTGGAGGAGGCCGACCACCTCGCCCACGAGATCGCCGTCGTCGACCACGGCCATGTCATCGCCACCGGCACCTCCGACCAGCTCAAGGCCCGCACCGGCGGCGAGCGCGTCGAGGTCGTCGTGCACGAGCGCGAGCACATCCAGACCGCCTCGGAGATCCTGCGCGGCTTCGGCAAGGGCGAGACCACGGTCGAGGACCACATGCGCAAGCTCACCGTGCCCGTCACCGGCGGCGCCAAGCTGCTCGCCGAGGTCATCCGCGAGCTCGACACCCGGGGCATCGAGATAGACGACATCGGCCTGCGCAGGCCCACCCTCGACGACGTCTTCCTGTCGCTGACGGGACACGCGGCCGAGGTCAAGGACGAGGCGAGCGACAAGGAGACCGCCAAGTGAGCATGATGAACGACTCCCTGGTCATCGCCCGGCGGAACTTGATCCGCATGACCCGGATCCCCGAGATGATTCTCTTCGGGCTGATCCAGCCCATCATGTTCGTGGTCCTCTTCACGTACGTCTTCGGCGGCTCGATGAAGATCGGCGACAGCACCGACCCGGACGTCTACAAGAACTTCCTGATGGCCGGCATCTTCGCGCAGACCGTCACGTTCGCGACCGCGGGCGCCGGCGCGGGCATCGCCGACGACATGCACAAGGGCCTCATCGACCGCTTCCGCTCGCTGCCGATGGCGCGCGGCGCGGTACTGACCGGCCGTACCGTCGCCGACCTCGTCCAGACCGCCCTGACCCTGCTGGTCCTGGCGTTGGTCGCCCTGGTCGTCGGTTGGCGTCCCGGCTCCGTGGACCCGACCAACCTCGGCAAGATCCTCGGCGGCTTCGGCCTGCTCCTCCTCCTTGGGTACGCCTTCACCTGGATCGGGGCCCTGATCGGTCTGTCCGTGCGGACCCCGGAGGCGGCCACCTCCGGAGGACTGATCTGGCTCTTCCCGGTGACGTTCATCTCGAACGCCTTCGTGGACTCCGGCCAGATGACCCCGTGGCTGCGTCACATCGCCGAGTGGAACCCGTTCAGCGCCACGGTGCAGGCCTGCCGTCAGCTCTTCGGCGACCCCGGTCTGTCCCAGTCCGACGCCTGGCCCATGCAGCACCCGGTCTGGGCCTCGCTGATCTACTCGGCCCTGATCATCGCCCTGTTCAGAACCCTCGCGGTCCGCAAGTACCGCTCGGCCACCGCATGACAAAGCCCCCGGCGCCGCCAGGGCGCCGGGGGCCCGTCCAAGGCAGACGGCCGACCGGGGTCAGCCGTTGTAGGGCTCGGCCTTGAGGATGGTCACGGAGGCCTTCTTGCCGTTCGGCAGTTCGTACTCCGCGTTCTCACCGACCTTGTGGCCGATCACGCCGGAGCCCAGCGGGGACTGCGGCGAGTAGGTCTCGACGTCCGCGCTCGCATACTCGCGCGAGGCGAGCAGGAAGGTCATGGTGTCGTCCTCGTCACCGTCGAAGGCGATCGTCACGACCATCCCGGGCGCCACGGTGCCGTCCGCGGACGCCGGGGCCTCGCCGACCTTGGCCTTCTCCAGGAGCTGGGTCAGCTGCCGGATGCGGAGCTCCTGCTTGCCCTGCTCTTCCTTGGCTGCGTGATACCCGCCGTTCTCGCGCAGGTCGCCCTCCTCGCGCGCTGCCGCGATCTTCGCGGTGACTTCCTCGCGCGCGGGACCAGACAGGTACGCCAGCTCTTCCTTGAGCTTGGTGTACGCCTCCTGCGTAAGCCAGGTGACGTCTTCGCTGGTCTGGGTCACAGGTGCTCCTCGTAGGTACTGGGAATACAAAGCATCGCCCTACTCAGAAGAATGTTCCTTCGCGGATGGGCGAAACCACGAGCCTAACAATTCAGGAGCCGAAGGGGGAGGACATAAGCCATCAGAAATACGTCGACGCAGGTCAGCACCCAGGTATCGAGGGTGACGTCAGTCGGCGTGACAGCCCAGCAGCTCGGCCGTGGTGCCCGGGGCCGTCGTACGGAGCGTGACGACCTTGTCGATGCGGGTGGCGTCACCGTCGAAACGGAAGTCGGCCCGGCCCACCTCGGTGCCGTCCGCCGCCTGGGAGCGGACCGTGCAGTAGCCGGAGGTGCCGGAGTCCTTGCGGACCTCCAGATGCACCTGGACCGCGGAGTTCGTCGCGTCGAAGGCGATCACCTCGCCGCTGATCCTGTTCTGGCCGACGTAGTGGTACGCGAAGTAACCGATCAACGCGAGCAGCAGGGCTCCGAGCACGGCACCGGCGATCTTGAGCTTGCGGTCGGCACGCGCGTCCGAGGAGCGGCCGTAGCGACCCTCGGGCAGCCGTGTGCTCGCCGTACTCATGATCGTCTCCCTGGAAACCGGGCCGCGGAATTAATCGCCCCCCGATTCGGTCACTATAGAAGCCGCCGTTCGCACCCGAAGACACCGGGGGCGCTGACTTACGAGGATTGAGTCTTGACTGACCAGCTGCGACTGATGGCCGTGCACGCCCACCCCGACGACGAGTCGAGCAAGGGCGCGGCCACCATGGCGAAGTACGTGTCCGAGGGGGTGGACGTGCTGGTCGTGACCTGCACGGGTGGGGAGCGCGGCTCCATCCTCAACCCGAAGCTCCAGGGCGACACGTACATCGAGGAGCACATCCACGAGGTACGCAAGAAGGAGATGGACGAGGCCCGCGAGATCCTCGGCGTCCGGCAGGAGTGGCTCGGCTTCGTCGACTCCGGACTGCCCGAGGGCGACCCGCTGCCGCCGCTGCCCGAGGGCTGCTTCGCCCTGGAGGACGTCGACAAGGCGGCCGGTGAGCTGGTGAAGCAGATCCGCGCCTTCCGTCCCCAGGTGATCACCACCTACGACGAGAACGGCGGCTACCCGCACCCCGACCACATCATGACCCACAAGATCTCGATGGTGGCGTTCGAGGGCGCGGCGGACACCGAGAAGTTCCCCGAGTCCGAGTTCGGCCCGGCGTACCAGCCGCTCAAGCTCTACTACAACCAGGGCTTCAACCGTCCTCGCACCGAGGCGCTGCACCACGCGCTGATCGAGCGCGGCATGGAGTCGCCGTACGGAGACTGGCTCAAGCGCTGGGACGAGTCGCCGATGCGCGACCGCACCCTGACCACGCACATCCCGTGCGCGGAGTTCTTCGAGATCCGCGACAAGGCCCTGATCGCGCACGCCACCCAGATCGACCCCGACGGCGGTTGGTTCCGGGTGCCGATGGAGATCCAGAAGGAGGTCTGGCCGACGGAGGAGTACGAGCTCGCGAAGTCCCTCGTCGATACCTCCCTCCCCGAGGACGACCTCTTTGCGGGCATCCGCGACAATGCCTGACATGAGCGCAAGCGCAAGCCTGGCAATGACGCACCTCGTGACCTTCGCCAAGGAGGTCGACGAGGACAAGGTCACCCCCGGCGTCCTCGGCTTCATCGTCTTCGCGGCGATGGCCCTGGCGGTGTGGGCCCTGATGAAGTCCATGAGCAAGCACATGAACAAGGTCGACTTCAAGGAGTCCCCGGACGAGGCCTCCGCCAAGGAGACCGCCGAGAGCCCGTCCGGCAAGGCCTCACCGGCCAAGGGCTGACCCACGCGGCAACGACGGGAGGGGACGACCGAGGCCCCTCCCGTTATCGGCCGTGCCCGGCCCGGCGACAGCAGTCGATGGCCGTCGAGGGTCTGTGCGAGGCGGTGTACGACGGGTGTGGTGCGCGTATGCCCTCGGGGCGTGGTTGCGGGGGCCAGGGCCGGTCCGGTACCGGCCCCCGCAGGGCAGACCCACCGTGCGGCTCAGCCTCGCGCCGGGCCCGGAGGGCAGACCCACCGTGCGGCTCCCCCCCCGCCGGGCCCGCAGGACCCACCCTGCGCCTCAGCCCCGCGCCGGGCCCGGAGGGCAGACCCACCGTGCGCCTGCCCCCCGCCGGGCCCGCAGGACCCACCCTGCGCCTCAGCCCCGCGCCGGCCCTCGCAGGGCAGACCCACCGTGCGGCTCAGCCTCGCGCCGGGCCCGGAGGGCAGACCCACCGTGCGCCTGCCCCCCGCCGGGCCCGCAGGACCCACCCTGCGGCTCAGCCCCGCGCCGGCCCTCGCAGGGCAGACCCACCGTGCGGCTCAGCCTCGCGCCGGGCCCGGGGGGCAGACCCACCGTGCGGCTCAGCCCCGC
>NZ_JBIWLX010000008.1:33393-352939 GCF_044766405.1 Streptomyces sp. NPDC102270
GCGCCGGCCCTCGCAGGGCAGACCCACCGTGCGGCTCAGCCCCGCGCCGGCCCTCGCAGGGCAGACCCACCGTGCGGCTCAGCCCCGCGCCGGCCCTCGCAGGGCAGACCCACCGTGCGGCTCAGCCCCGCGCCGGCCCTCGCAGGGCAGACCCACCGTGCGGCTCACCCCCCGCCGGGCCCGCAGGACCCACCCTGCGGCTCAGCCCCGCGCCGGGGTCACCCCCACCCCCATCACCTCCCGCGCATGACGGTTCGGGACCATCCCCAGACGCCATGCCTGCCACCCCGTGTCCAGGTTCACCCCGCGCTCCAGCAGCAGCCCGTACGCCCCCACGTAGTCGTCCAGCTTCTCGTCCCGGGCCCCGTGCTCCCGGCGGCCCAGTTCCGCCAGTTCCTCCTGGGCGACCGCCGCGCCGATCTCCACGCCGCCCGGTGCCGCGTACGGCAACAGGGTGCAGCGCAGGAAGCGGGCCCAGTCCTCGCCCCGCTGGTCGCCGTAGGAGACGAACAGGGCCACCGCCTCGTCGCACAGCGCGAGGGCCTGCGGGGTACGGCCGTTGCCCGCGTCCACCACCGCCAGTTCGAGGCAGGTCCACGCCTCGCCATGGGCGACGCCGATGCGCTGGAAGTCGGCGCGGGCATCCACCAGAAGCTGACGGGCGAAGCCCGAGTTGCGCAACGAGCCGGTCTGCGCGGCCCGTTGGTCACGGGTGGCACGGGCCGAGTGGTGCCGGGCGCAGGCCAGACCGTAGACGTCCCGCATCCGGGAGAACATCGTGCGCGAGCGCTCCAGCTCGCGGACCGCGAGGTCCAGGTTGCCCGTCTCCTCCAGCGCCTGGCCCAGGTAGTACACCGTCCACGCCTCGCCCCGCGCGTCCTCGTTGTCGCGATGACGGGAGGCCGCCTGGCGCAGCCCGTCCACCGCCGCCGACGGATCCCCGGCCACCAGGCGGGCCCGCGCCAGCTGGGTCAGCGCCCACGCCTCGCCTCGCGCGTCGCGGGTGCGGCCGTACAGGTCGAGGGCGGTTCTGAGCTCCGACTCCGCGCGCGGTACGTCGCCCATGCGCAGCGCCAGCTGGCCGAGCTGGAAGTGGGCCCAGGCCTCGCCGTGGACCGACTCGCCCGCGCGGTGCAGGACCAGGGAGCGGGTGAGGAGGTCCAGGGACTCGGCCACCCGCCCGCGGTCGCGTTCGACGGCCGCCAGGGCGTGCATGGTCCAGGCACGGTCCGTGGCCAGTTCGGGAGGCGACTGCAGGGCCAGCGCCTCCTGGAGCCTCGCCGCCGCCTCGGTCAGCTGGCCCTGGTGGTGCAGGGTGATGCCCAGGGAGCACAGGGCGCGCGCGGCCCCCGCGTCGTGATGGGCCTCCATGTAGAGATCGACCACCGAGGTCAGCGTGGTACGGGCCTTGTCCAGCTCACCCAGCTGGCGGGCGGCGATACCGGTGCGCCACTGCACCGAGCGCACCAGCAGCCCCTGGTCCACCGTCTGCGCCAACTCGCTGATCTCCCCCAGCCGGTAGAGGTCGCCGCGCAGCAGGCAGTAGTCGCACAGGGCGCCCAGAAGGTTGAGGACCGCCCCCTGGTTGACGCCCTCCGCGTGCCTGAGCGCCGCCGTGATGAAGCTCGACTCGTCGTCCAGCCAGCGCAGCGCCTCGTCCAGGGAGGTGAAACCGTGCGGGCTGAAACGGTCCGAGCGCGTCGACATGTTGCCGTCGACCAGGCGCAGCACCGAGTCGGCAAGATCGGCGTAGTTGACGATGAGGCGTTCCTGCGCGGCCGTGCGCTCGGCCGGCTCCTCCTCGTCCACCAGTCTGGCCTGGGCGAACGCGCGGACCACGTCATGGACGCGGTAACGGCTGCCGCGGACGTGGTCGATCAGCCCCGCCCGGGCCAGCGCCGTCAGATGCCGGGTCGCCTCCGTCTCGTCGGTGGCCAGCAGCGCGGCGGCCGCGGCGGCGCCGAGCGAGGAGCGACCGGCCAGCGCGAGCCGGCGCAGCAGCCGGCGGGCCGGCTCCGACTGGTCCGTGTAGCGCAGCCACAGAGCGCGTTCGACGGGTCCGACCGGGCCGTACGCGCCGAGATCCGCGGCGAGTTGGCGCGGGGAGCGGGGGCCCAGGGACGAGCCCGCGATGCGCAGCGCCAGGGGCAGCCCGCCGCACAGCTCCCTGATCCGGTCGGCGGACTGGGCGTCGTAGGGGCCGGTGGCGGACTGCGCGGCCGCGCCCAGGAGCTCCTCGGCGCCCGCCGCGTCCATGGCCTCGACCGGGAGTTCGTGCACCTGGGCGGCGAGGTCCGAGGGCAGGCCGAGCGGCTCGCGCGCGGTGACCAGGACCAGGCTGTCGGAACGCTCCGGGACGAGGGTGCGCACCTGTTCGGGGTCCGAGGCGTCGTCCAGCACGATCGTCACGGGCAGGCCGGTCAGATGCTGGTGGTACAGCTCGCTCAGCCGCTTGACCTGCTGGTCCGGGGAGGAACGCTCACGGAACAGCAGCTGTTCGCGCGGGGCGCCGAGCCGGTTCAGCAGATGCAGCAGCGCGTCCCGGGTGGAGAGCGGGGACTCGTCCGGGTTGTCGCCGCGCAGGTCCACGACGCAGGCGCCGCGGAAGTAGTCCTTGAGGTCGTGCGCCGCCCGTACGGCCAGTGCCGTACGGCCGCTGCCGGGCGGTCCGTGCAGCACGACCACCGTGGGCCGGGTCTCGGTGGTCGCGCGCGAGGCCTGCACCCACTGCCGGATACGGCCCATCTCCGTCCGCCGGTCCGCGAACTCTCCTATCCGCTCGGGAAGTTGACCGAACGACTGCTCCAGCACACTCCTCCCGCGGGCCGCCGCGCTCTTGTCCGTGCCGCGCAGCCGCGGGCCCGCCTTCTTCGGACCGGTCGACGCGCTCAGCACCCGCTGCTGGTCGAGGAAGGGCCGGATTCCCCGTACCTCCAGGGCCGTCAGCCACTGCAGCCGCAGCTGTTCCGGGCCGCCGGGCTGGCCGAGGGCGCCCGCCCGGTGGTGCGCGGCCGGCAGATGCGAGCCGGCCACCTTCACCACGGTCGCCGCCGCGCCCACCACGCCTACAACCACGCCCGCGCCCAGCGCGGTGCCCGCGTCGGTACCGAGGGCCAGGTCGGCCACGGCGGCGGCCAGCGCGGCGACCGCGGCCACCAGCAGCGGAGTCCCGGACGCCTCCTTCGCGTACCGCTGCCCGAAGCTGAGCTGACCGGCCTGCGCCTCGTCCAGCGCGCGGGTGTAGGCCTCGTACTCCTCGGCGGCCGTCTGCGCCATCGCGTCCAGCGATCCCCGGGCCCGCGCGAGCAGCACGGCCCCGTCGACCCGCCCGCCCGACCGCCGCACCTCCTCCTCGACGGCCCGCCCCAACAGCCGTTCGGCTTCCGCCCGATGACTGTCCCGCATGTCACTTCCCCCTCCGGCGGACAACGGCTTCGCCTATGAGTGTCCTTCGAGGCGGGCGGGAGCGCGAGGGGGCAGCGATCACTCGGTTCGGTCGATGTGACCTTCGAATCATTCGCTCGTTCTCTCGGATGTAGTGCTGGTAATCGGGTCGGGGGAGCGTCGTGATCGATCGCAAAGCGAGAGAGCGGGGTGGACTGATTCCGGTCGTGTCGTACGCGCGTACGTCGGAGGACGACCGGCAGCGGGACGGGCACGGTGTGCGTTTCCAGTTGCTGATCAACGAGCGCACTGCGCGAGACCACGGCTGCGTGGTGATCGCGGAATACAGCGACAACGGCCGCAGCGCATCCAAGGAGGGAACGGCGAGGCCCGGGTTCGACCGTCTGATCGCGGATCTGCTGCGCGGGCGCACCGACAGCGGGCAGCGCATCAAGGGTGTCGTCTGTGTCGCGGACGACCGGCTGTATCGCCGGGCTGAGGATCTGGCTCGGTTCCTGGCCGCCCTGACCAGTTCGCCGGGACGGATCCATCTTGATCAGGAGGGGGTGCGAGACCCGTGCTCGCGGGAGGGATTGATGCAGGCGGTGCGGTCGTTGGATGCGGCGGTCACCGAGACACGCATCAGGAGCCGACGCGTGTCGAACTGGCACTGGGCTCGGGCTGTCGAGGGCGTGCCCCACAGCGGACCACGGCCCTTCGGCTGGTTGGAGGACAGGATCACCCTTCACGCCGAGGAGGCGGACCTCGTCGCACGGGCGATCGGCGAGCGCGTTGTGGGGAAGGCGGTCCGGGCCATCGCGCGGGACTGGTGCGAGCTCGGGATCACCGGCACGCGGGGCGGCAGGCCCAACGGGCAGACGGTCACGCAGATCATCACCGCGCCGAGAGTGTGCGGTTACCGGGCCAACAGAGGGCAACTTCTGATCGCGCCCGAGACGGGAGCCCCGGTGCTCGGCCAGTGGCAACCATCGTGCCTCCCGAGGACTGGCAGGCGGTGTGTGCCACGTTCTCGCCCGGGAGCCTCTTCATGCATCGAGGCAGCGGTGCCCCGAGGCGCACCGGCGTCCCCCGACCGGCGCCCCGCCACCTCGGCACGGGCTTTCTGCGATGCGGAGCACGGAGGGCCGACGGCACATTGTGCGGCGGCGCCATGTGCGCTCAGAAAGGGCGGAGCAAACAGAGCCCCTATGTGTACGCCTGTTGCGGCTGCGGGCGCTGCAGTATCAGCGGGCCACTGCTGGACACAGCCCTCGAAAGGCTGCTCTTCGACGAAGGGCCAGAACACGACCGACCGTCCGATGACACACGGCACCGCTGGCAGTACGACATGCCTCTCCATGAGAAGCGGAAGATCGTGGCGTCGGTATTCGTCCACTGCGTCATCCGCCCCGGTGTGAAGGGGCAGCGCTCCTGGGATTTCTCGCGCGTCGAGCCAGTCCGGCGTTGAGCGGATTGGGTGGCAGGGAGCGCGGGACAGCCCGTGAGGCAGGCCGCACTGTCACCTGTCGGTGCCGGTCAGGCACGATGGAGACATGCCGAACCGACTGGCCCACGAGACGTCCCCCTACCTCCTCCAGCACGCGGACAACCCCGTCGACTGGTGGCCCTGGTCGGCCGAGGCCTTCGAGGAGGCTCGGAAGACGAACAAACCCGTCCTGCTGAGCGTCGGGTATTCGAGTTGTCACTGGTGCCATGTCCTCGCCCGGGAAAGCTTCGAGGACGAAGTGGTCGCCGCCTTTATGAACGAGCACTTCGTCAACATCAAAGTCGACCGCGAGGAACGCCCCGACGTAGACGCCGTCTACATGGAGGCCGTGCAGGCCGCCACCGGGCAGGGTGGCTGGCCCATGACCGTGTTTCTGACCCCGGACGCCGAGCCCTTCTACTTCGGCGCCTACTTCCCGCCCTCGCCGCGTCAGGGCATGCCCTCCTTCCGGCAGGTCCTGGAGGGGGTCCGGGCCGCCTGGACCGACCGGCCGGACGAGGTCGCCGAGGTCGCCGGGAAGATCGTGCGGGACCTCGCCGGGCGGGAGATCTCCTACGGCGACTCGCAGGCCCCCGGCGAGGAGCAGCTCGCCGCGGCGCTGCTCGGGCTGACGAGGGAGTACGACGCGCAGCGCGGCGGGTTCGGCGGGGCGCCGAAGTTCCCGCCGTCCATGGTCGTGGAGTTCCTGCTGCGGCACCACGCCCGCACCGGCGCCGAGGGCGCTCTGCAGATGGCCCGGGACACCTGTGAGCGGATGGCCCGCGGCGGTATCCACGACCAGCTCGGCGGCGGCTTCGCCCGCTACTCCGTCGACCGCGACTGGATCGTGCCGCACTTCGAGAAGATGCTCTACGACAACGCCCTGCTGTGCCGCGTCTACGCCCACCTCTGGCGGTCCACCGCTCGCGACGGAGTCGCTGATGGATGCAGCGACCTCGCCCGCCGGGTCGCGCTCGACACCGCCGACTTCATGGTGCGGGAACTGCGCACGAACGAGGGCGGGTTCGCGTCCGCCCTGGACGCCGACAGCGACGACGGCACCGGCAGGCACGTCGAGGGCGCGTACTACGTGTGGACGCCGGAGCAGTTGCGTGAGGTGCTCGGGGAGCAGGACGCCGAGGTCGCGGCGCAGTACTTCGGTGTCACCGAGGAGGGCACCTTCGAGCACGGGCAGTCCGTTCTGCAACTTCCGCAGCAGGACACCGTGTTCGACGCCGAGACGATCGAGTCGATCAGGCGGCGGCTCCTCGACGCGCGTGCGGAGCGCCCCGCGCCCGGCCGGGACGACAAGGTCGTCGCCGCGTGGAACGGGCTCGCGATCGCCGCGCTCGCCGAGACGGGCGCCTACTTCGACCGGCCCGACCTGGTCGAGGCCGCCGTATCGGCCGCCGATCTTCTCGTACGGGTGCATCTGGACGAGCAGGCCCGGCTGTCCCGTACCAGCAAGGACGGGCAGGTCGGGGCGAACGACGGGGTGTTGGAGGACTACGCCGATGTCGCCGAGGGTTTCCTCGCGCTGGCGTCGGTGACCGGGGAGGGGGTCTGGCTCGACTTCGCGGGGTTCCTGCTCGACCACGTGCTGACGCGGTTCACCGGGGCCGAAGGGGCGCTGTTCGACACGGCCGTCGACGCCGAGCGGCTGATTCGCCGGCCGCAGGACCCCACCGACAACGCGGTGCCCTCCGGGTGGACGGCCGCGGCGGGGGCGTTGTTGTCCTACGCCGCGCAGACCGGGTCCGAGCCGCATCGCGCGGCCGCGGAGAAGGCACTCGGGGTGGTGAAGGCGCTCGGTCCCCGGGTGCCGCGGTTCATCGGGTGGGGGCTCGCGGTGGCGGAGGCATACCTCGACGGGCCGAAGGAGGTCGCGATCGTCGGACCGGCGCTGACCGACGACGCCACAAAGGCACTGCACCGTACGGCACTTCTGGGGACCGCCCCCGGTGCCGTGGTCGCGGTGGGGACTCCGGACAGCGATGAACTCCCGCTGCTCGCCGACCGGATCCTCGTCAACGGCGAACCCACCGCTTACGTCTGCCGGCACTTCACCTGTGAGGCGCCTACGACCGACGCGGAGGCGTTGCGGGCGGCGTTGGGCGGCTAGCCTCCGCCAGGGCGTTCGCCACGATCGCCTCCAGTTGTTCGTGGTGTGCGCCCTTCCAGTAGGCGCGGCCGCACGCCTGGCACTGGGCGAAGACGTCGTACGACCGTTCCGTGCCGCCCTCCAGCCGGTCCGCCACCTGCTCCTTGGTGGCCTCGCGGAGCAGGCCGTTGCAGGCCGTGCAGCGGGTCCAGGGGCGTAGTTCGGGGCGGAAGCGGTCCAGGACGTCGCGGAGTTGGTCCTCGGGGCGGGTGCTGTAGACGAAGGCGCCCGCCCAGAGTTCCCTGCGGTGCAGCAGGCCCCGGTCGCGGCTGAGCAGGACCCGTTTCTCGGTCGCCGAGCGGGTGGCGAGGGCGGGGTCGCCGATGTCCAGTGACTCGTACGCCGTGTCCACGCCGAGCAGGCGCAGGCGGCGGGCGAGGGTGCCGAGGTGGACGTCGAGGAGGAAGCGCAGGGGAGCGCCGGGGATCTGCTGGGGGCGGGTGACGGCCGTGATCTCCACGCGGTCGCCCGCGGCGGGGACGTAGGACCGCGGGACCTCGCGGCCGTTGACCCTGAGGGCCCCGACCTCGGTGAGCGGGACGCCGGTGGACTCGACGACGTGGCCGAGGGAAGAGACGCCGTCGGTGGTGAGGGCGGTGGGCCCCCGGCGGCGGCCGCTCGCGACGAACACGGCCAGGCCGGGGGCGAACTCGACGTGGATCTCGGGACCGTTCACCCGGTCAGGATGCCACGGCAAGGGAGCGCGGATTCAGGGCTTTTTCGTCGGCAGGCCCTGGTCCAGGACGTCCAGGGCCTGGTCCACGAGGTCGCGCATGTCGCCCTCGAAGCCGTTCTCCGCCCAGTACATGGAGACCTCCATGAGGCCGCCGATGAGGGACATCGCGTAGACGCGGACCTGGAGGCTGTCCGCGGGCAGACCGGAGCGTTCGGCGAGGGCCTCGCGGAGCAGGCGCCCGGTCTGCGACATGCTCTCGAGCATCCGGGCGCGGACCGCGGGGACCTGGACCCCGAGGTGGGCGCGGACACGGATCGCCTCGGGGTCCTCGGCCATGGTGCCGTCGATGGCCAGGCGCATGACGTGCCGCAGCGAGTCCATCCACGGCTCGTCGGCGGGGCGTGCGCGCAGTTCCTCGGCCAGCAGAGGGTCGTACTCGTCCGTGAGGACGATGTCCTCCTTGGTCGGGAAATAGCGGAAGACGGTCGACGGTGACACCTCGGCCCGCTCGGCGATCTGCTCGACGGTCGTGGCGTCGTAGCCCTGTTCCTTGATCAGCGCGTAGGTCGCGGTGCGGATCGCCTCGCGGGTCTTGATCTTCTTGCGCTCACGGAGACCCAGTTGGGGGCGGTCGGCGGGGGAGAGGGGGGAGCGTGCGGCCGTCATGGGGTTCATTGTCGGGCATCGGCCTCCTCGGCAGCCATGTCCGGGGTGGTCGGGGTCTCGGCGGGGCGGGGTGCGCCCGGCAGGAAGGCCGCGGCGAGCGGTGCGGCGACGAGGGCCGCGATCCCGCAGACCAGGAGGACGACGTCCATGCCGTGGACGTAGGCGCTGTTCGCTGCGGCCAGCAGATCGGCCGAGCCGGTGTGCTGGGCGACCATGTGTGCCGCGACCACGGACTCCCCGGCGGTGGCGGCGGCGTCGGCGGGCAGTCCGGTGACGTCGAGGCGGTCCCTGAAGGTGCCGGCCAGGAGGCTGCCGAGCAGGGCGATGCCGATCGCGCCACCGACCTGGCGCATGGTCATCAGGAGTCCGGAGCCTCCCCCACTGCCTTGAGGGCGTGGGGGGACCCCCAGCCGGCGCGGTCGCGGGGCAGGGCGCTGAGGCCGCCGTTCATGGCGGGGATGAGCGAGAGGCCGAAGCCGAAGCCGGTGAGGGCGAGCCACAATGCGACGAATCCGTAGCCGGAGTCGACTGTCGTACGGCTGCCGAGGAGCCCGGCGAAGGCCAGTACCACCAGGCCGGCGCTCACCGTGGGGCGTGCGCCGAAGCGGGCGACGATCTTGGGGGCGAGGCGGGAGGCGAGCAGCAGTCCGCCCATCATCGGCAGTAGCCGGACGCCGGTGCCGAGGGCGTCGTGGCCGAGGACGGCCTGGAGGAAGGGCGGGAGGACGAACAGCAGGCCGGTCAGGATGAAGTTCACCAGGGTCGCGGCGAGGGTGTTGAAGAGGAAGCCGCGGTGGGTGAGCAGGGTCATGTCGAGCATGGGGCGCTGGACGCGCCGTTCGCGTACGACCAGCCCGGCGATCAGGACGACGGACGCCGCGAGGATGCCGAGGACCAGCGGGTCGCCCCAGCCGCGGGTGGGGGCCTCGATGATCGCGTAGACGAGGGCGCCGAGGCCGCTGACGGTGAGGGCGGCGGAGGGGCCGTCGACCCGGGGGGAGGAGGGGGCGCGGGTCTCGGGGAGGAGGAAGACGCAGGCGGCGATGCCGATCGCGGCCATCGGGACGTTGACCAGGAAGACCGAGCCCCACCAGAAGTGGTTCAGCAGCCAGCCGCCGATGATCGGGCCGAGCGGCAGGCCGAGCGCGGAGGCGGCCGAGACGATGCCGACGGCCTTGGTGCGTTCGTCGGGGGCGAAGAGCGTGGGCAGCACGGAGAGCGCGAGCGGGGTGACGAGGGCGCCGCCGACGCCCATCACCGCGCGGGCGGCGATCACCGCGTTCACATCGCCGGCCAGTGCGCCGACCAGTGATCCGGCGAGGAAGATCGCGAGTCCGGTGATCAGCATGCGGCGCCGTCCGAACCGGTCGCCGAGCAGGCCTGCGGGGAGCATCAGGGCCGCGAGGACGACGACGTAGGCGTCCGCCATCCACTGCTGCGCACCGGTGCATGCTCGCGACGAGGGCGGCCAGGGCCCACCAGCGACGGGGGTCCGGAGTGATGGTTTCCATGAAATGAGAGTAACTTTCAAAAATTATGAACCGTCAATCGAATCCGGCATGCAAAAAGGGCCACGGCTCGGAAGCCGTGACCCTCGAAAGGCGCGGAACGGTCTACGTGTGCTGGTATGCCACCAGCGAGATGCCGATGTAGTGGACGGCGAAGGCGGCCACGGTGAGGGAGTGGAACACCTCGTGGAAGCCGAACCATCGCGGTGACGGGTTCGGCCGCTTCAGGCCGTAGATCACACCGCCCGCGCTGTAGAGCAGGCCGCCGATGACGACCAGGGCCAGAACCGCGACGCCGCCGGCGCGCATGAAGTCGGGCAGGAAGAAGACGGCGGCCCAGCCCATCGCGATGTAGCAGGGGGTGTAGAGCCAGCGCGGGGCGCCGACCCAGAAGACCCGGAAGAGGATGCCGGCCACGGCGGCACCCCAGATGCCCCACAGCAGCAGCCGCCCCTTGCTGCCGGGCAGGAGCAGCATGGTCAGCGGGGTGTAGGTGCCCGCGATGATCAGGAAGATGTTGGCGTGATCCAGCCGTCGCAGGACGCCGTCCATGCGGGGGCTCCAGGTGCCCCGGTGGTACAGCGCGCTCACGCCGAACAGCAGGCAGGCGGTGAGGGTGAAGATCCCGCAGGCGATCCGGCCTCTGGTGGAGTCGGCGAGGGCGGTGAGCGCGAGCCCCGCGACCAGTGCGGCCGGGAACATGCCGAGGTGCAGCCAGCCACGCAGCTTCGGCTTGATGGGCTCGGCCAGGTGGTGGGCGTGCTGCTTGATCTGGTGGGGCAGGGAGGGCGTTTCGGCGTCGTGGGCGGGCGGCGTCATGCCCGGCATCGTACCTACGGGACCGTAGGTTACGCGTGAGTACGGCATGACATCGGCCAAGAGTGGCCATCGTCTCACGGGAGTTGACCAGTAAAGAAACGGTCGAATGAACGCTACGTGTGCGCAAATAAACGCGCTGTGCCCAGAGAAAGCGTGGCGATCCTCACTCCGCTCACCTGTGATGTCCTCTGGACAGATGGGCGCTTCAGTCGGATGATCAAATGAGTGCGGTCGGCACCGGATGAGCGCCAAGGTCACCACCTGAAGGCGCGACAAGCATCCGGGTCGCAGCCCCCACGGGGCCTCCAAACAAAAAATCCCTCATCTAGGAGCAATCGTGGCGCGCGACATCGCGGCTCCCCCCGTCATCCCCACCCAGCACAAGGAACTGATCTCGTGGGTGAACGAGATCGCCGAACTGACCCAGCCGGACAGCGTGGTCTGGTGTGACGGATCCGAAGCGGAGTACGAGCGCCTGTGCGAGGAGCTCGTCGCGAAGGGCACCTTCAAGAAGCTCGACCCGATCAAACGCCCCAACTCCTACTACGCGGCCTCCGACCCGACCGACGTCGCGCGCGTCGAGGACCGCACCTTCATCTGCTCGGAGAAGGAGGAAGACGCGGGCCCGACGAACCACTGGAAGGCGCCGGCGGAGATGCGGGACATCTTCACCGGGGACAAGGGCGTCTTCCGCGGTTCGATGAAGGGCCGGACGATGTACGTCGTCCCCTTCTGCATGGGCCCTCTCGGCTCCGATCTCTCCGCGATCGGCGTCGAGATCACCGACTCCGCCTACGTCGCGGTCTCCATGCGCACGATGACGCGCATGGGACAGCCGGTCCTCGACGAACTCGGCTCCGACGGCTTCTTCGTGCGTGCTGTGCACACGCTCGGAGCGCCGCTGGAGGAGGGCCAGGAGGACGTGCCGTGGCCGTGCAACTCCACCAAGTACATCTCGCACTTCCCGGAGTCCCGCGAGATCTGGTCCTACGGCTCCGGCTACGGCGGCAACGCCCTGCTCGGCAAGAAGTGCTACGCCCTGCGCATCGCGTCGGTGATGGCCCGCGACGAGGGCTGGCTCGCCGAGCACATGCTCATCCTCAAGCTCACTCCGCCGCAGGGCGAGTCCAAGTACGTCGCCGCCGCCTTCCCGAGCGCCTGCGGCAAGACCAACCTCGCCATGCTGGAGCCCACGATCTCCGGCTGGACCGTGGAGACCATCGGCGACGACATCGCCTGGATGCGGTTCGGCGAGGACGGCCGCCTCTACGCGATCAACCCCGAGGCCGGCTTCTTCGGCGTCGCGCCCGGCACCGGTGAGCACACCAACGCCAACGCGATGAAGACGCTGTGGGGCAACTCGGTCTTCACCAACGTGGCGTTGACGGACGACAACGACGTCTGGTGGGAGGGCATGACGGAGGAGACCCCGGCTCACCTGACGGACTGGAAGGGCAACGACTGGACGCCTTCCTCGGACGTCCCGGCCGCCCACCCCAACGCCCGCTTCACCACCCCCGCCGCGCAGTGCCCGATCATCGCGCCCGAGTGGGAGGACCCCAAGGGCGTGCCGATCTCGGCGATCCTGTTCGGCGGGCGGCGCGCGAGCGCGGTGCCGCTGGTGACGGAGTCCTTCGACTGGAACCACGGCGTCTTCCTCGGCGCCAACGTGGCCTCCGAGAAGACCGCCGCCGCCGAGGGCAAGGTCGGCGAGCTGCGCCGCGACCCCTTCGCCATGCTGCCGTTCTGCGGTTACAACATGGGTGACTACATGGGGCACTGGGTCGACGTGGCCAAGGACAAGGACCAGTCGAAGCTCCCGAAGATCTACTACGTCAACTGGTTCCGCAAGAACGACGAGGGCAAGTTCGTCTGGCCCGGCTTCGGCGAGAACAGCCGTGTCCTGAAGTGGATCGTGGAACGGCTCGAGGGCAGGGCCGAGGGCGTCGAGACCCCGATCGGCATCCTGCCGACCAGGGACGCGCTCGACACCAAGGGCCTCGAACTGGCCGACTCCGACCTGGAGTTCCTGCTCACGGTCGACAAGGAGGTGTGGCGGGAGGAGGCGTCCCTGATCCCCGAGCACCTCAACACCTTCGGCGACCACACCCCGAAGGAGCTGTGGGACGAGTACCGGGCGCTGGTGCAGCGCCTGGGCTGATCCCCCGTAAACCCCCGCGGCCGGCCCCGATGGGAGCCCTGACCCGTGATCGTCACGGGCCGGCCGCGGGTGGCGGCACGAGGGCCGTGCAGGCCCTGAGTCACGAAACAGCCCCGCACAACGGCGTGCGGGGCGTGCTGCCGCCTCACTCCCTGGGATGGATTCTGCGTCACGCGCGACCGGCCCGGCGTCGACAGGGCGCACGGTCCCGGCTCACCACGGGGCGGGGACGCGCCCCGTCAGGGGCGCGGGGCTGCATCGATATGCGGCTCCGCCGCGTGGGCGCGACCAGCCACGACGAACCCGCACTCGCCACACGACACGACCCCCTACGGCGATCCGGCACGCCCGCTCAAGCCAACGCGGTGTTGTGGCACCCGGTCCGCACGTCGCTCTGGGTGCGCGCGGACCGGGGCCGTTCAAGGGAGCCGTAGGGCTCAGTGGGTGGACTCGGTGCGGGGGCTCAGTGGGTGGCGAGTTCGCGGGGCTCCAGGGCCGCCGCGTGGGCGTCCATCCGCTCCGCCGCCAGGATCGCCGCCGCCGTGTCCGCACGGGACGCCGCCACCAGCAGCGCGCGCCCGGCCACGGCGTGGGCGCGGTGGTGCAGGTCGGTGAGGTGCGGTTCCGAGTCGACCGAGGTCAGCGACGCGCGAGCCGGTGCGCCGCCGCCCCGCAACCGGGTCACCTGCTCGGCGAGCCGCTCGGCCGCGGTGTCCAGGTCGGCGGAGGGTGCCAGCGCACGCAGCTCGTCCGTGACGGCGAGGAGTGCGGCGAGATGGCCCGCGAGCTGGATGTCCAGCTCTTCCTCGCGGGAACGGTGGGGAAAGTCGGAAGTGGGGCCGGCCATCGTGGAGTGGACCGACTTGGTGCGGATCGGTTCGTACATGGGATGGCCTCCTGTGCAGTCAGGAAACCATCCTAGCTTAGATTTCGTCTAAAGTTGAGTTGAGTGAGTGCGAAGATCGGATCCTCGGTCTACGGCTGCCCGTAACCGTCCAGGAAGTTCCCGATCCGCCCCACCGCGTCCCGCAGGTCCCCGACCGTCGGCAGGGTCACCACCCGGAAGTGGTCGGGCTCGGGCCAGTTGAAGCCGGAGCCCTGGACGACCATGATCTTCTCCTGGCGCAGCAGGTCCAGGACCATCCGCCGGTCGTCCTTGATCTTGAAGACCTTGGGGTCGAGCCGGGGGAAGAGGTACAGCGCCCCCTTCGGCTTCACGCAGCTCACGCCGGGGATCTGGGTCAGCAGGTCGTACGCCACGTCCCGCTGCTCGACGAGCCGTCCGCCCGGCAGCACCAGATCCTTGATCGACTGCCGCCCGCTGAGCGCGGCGACCACCCCGTGCTGTCCCGGCATGTTCGCGCACAGACGCATGTTGGCCAGGACGGTCAGGCCCTCGATGTAGGAGTCGGCGTGCGCGCGTGGGCCGGAGATCGACATCCAGCCCACGCGGTATCCGGCGACCCGGTAGGCCTTGGACATGCCGTTGAAGGTGAGGGTCAGCAGGTCGGGGGCGACCGCGGCCGTCGGGGTGTGCGTGGCGCCGTCGTAGAGGATCTTGTCGTAGATCTCGTCCGAGCAGACCAGCAGGTTGTGCCGGCGGGCGATGTCCGTCAGCCCCTTGAGCATGGTCTCGTCGTAGACCGCGCCCGTGGGGTTGTTGGGGTTGATGATGACGAGCGCCTTGGTGCGGTCGGTGACCTTCCGCTCCACGTCCGCGAGATCGGGCATCCAGTCCGACTGCTCGTCGCAGCGGTAGTGGACGGCCGTACCGCCGGACAGCGACACGGCGGCCGTCCACAGCGGGTAGTCGGGGGCCGGTACGAGGACCTCGTCGCCGTCGTCCAGCAGGCCCTGCATCGCCATCACGATCAGCTCCGAGACGCCGTTGCCGATGAAGACGTGTTCGACGTCGGTCTCGATGCCGATGGTCTGGTTGTGCATGACGACGGCCCGGCGCGCGGCGAGCAGGCCCTTGGCGTCGCCGTACCCGTGGGCCGTCGACACGTTCCGGAGGACGTCCTCCAGGATCTCGGGCGGCGCCTCGAACCCGAAGGCGGCGGGGTTGCCCGTGTTCAGCTTGAGGATGCGGTGCCCGGCCGCTTCCAGGCGCATCGCCTCCTCGAGAACCGGGCCCCGGATCTCGTAACAGACATTGGCGAGCTTGGTCGACTGGATCACCTGCATGTCTGGGAGCTTACGGCCCGGTAACGCTTGACGGGTCGTGTTTTCCGCCACGTGAGACGCGGTGGTTTGGACTGTTATCGCCGGTAGCTGTCCCAGCTGTCACATCCGTCTCTGCAATCCGTCGCCATGTCGAGGCCAGTCGCATACGAGTCCGGGGCGCCGAACGTCTATCAGCCGCGGCCGGCGGAGGTCCCGGCGCACGAGGAGTACACGGATCCCGCGGCCGCGCACGGCTGGCAGAACGCGTACGACGCGACGGCCGAGCTCCCTCGGATCGAGCGCCCCGGCCCGGAGCTCGCCGACCGGCAGCCGAGCGGTCCGCGTTCCGCCGGCCGGGCCGCCCGGCGACGTTCCGCCCGCGGCAGGGGCGGCCGGCGCCCGCGCCGGATGCCGTGGCCGCCGGAGCCGTGGGGGGCGGCGGCGCTGATCGCGGGGCTGTCCCTGTCGTTGCCGGGCTCCTCCTCAGGGCCCGAGCGGGACCCGGAGAACCAGGCCCCATCGGCCTCGGCGGGCTCGAGTGGCGCCACGGACCCGGCCCCCTCCACCCGGGCAGCGGCCCCGGGCGCGACGGCCTCCGGTGGGCCGGCGGTCGGCGTCGGCGTATCCGGCCCCACCATCTCCCCGGACACGTCCGGGGGTCCGCGCGTGAGCGGGAGTCCGTCGGCCGCGGCCTCCTCCGGCACCTCGGCCACCCCTTCGGCGAGCGCCGCCCCGGCCACCGCCGACGGTCCGGGGAGCTCGGACGGCAGGGGACGCGGGAAGGGTGGCGCGAAGAAGCCCAAGTGGCCGTGCGAATGGGTAAGTTGAGCTCGGCGAACAGGAAGCGGAAATGTTCGCCCTGTCCCGGATGTGCAGGTGTCCTCCGTCGAGGGGCGCGGGCTCGGCACAGCTTCTTGTCCAAGTGGCCACCCTTCTTCACAATGTTCATGACAAACTCACGGGCGGCCGGAAGATTTCCGGTCGCCCAAGTCGCAAGAGGGGACCCCCACATGAGAAAGCCTCTCGTCGCCGCGCTCAGCGCCCTGGCCCTGGCCGGGATAGGCGCGGCACCCGCCGTCGCCGCCGAACCCACGGCCCAGAGCGTGGGCAAGAGCGTGGACACCAACACCCCCGTCTCCGTGGTCCAGAACCTGGTCACGTCCGCCACCGACACCCTGTCCCAGGTCACGGCACCGTCGCCCCAGCTCCAGGCCGTGACCCTCGCCGGGACCGTCTCGCTCAGCAACTGTTCCGGCTCCGTCATCCGGTTCCCGAACTCCCTGGACACCGCCCCGGCACTGGTGCTCAGCAACGGGCACTGCCTCACCACCGGCTTCCCCGAGCCCGGCGAGGTGCTCACCAACCAGGCGTCCAGCCGGACCTTCGGGCTGCTCAACTCCTCCGGTACCAAGGTCGCCACCCTGCGCGCCAGCAAGCTCGCCTACGGCACCATGACCGACACGGACGTCTCGATCTACCAGCTCACCAGCACGTACGCGTCGATCAAGAGCGCGTACGGCATCTCCCCGCTCACCGTGCAGGACACGCACCCGACCGCCGGGACCGCCATCACGGTGGCCTCCGGGTACTGGAAGCGGCTCTACAGCTGCAACATCGACGGGTTCGCGTACCGGCTGAAGGAGGGCGACTGGACCTGGAAGGACTCGGTCCGTTACACCTCCGCCTGCCAGACCATCGGCGGCACCTCGGGCTCGCCCGTCATCGACCAGGCCACCGGCAAGGTCGTCGCCGTCAACAACACCGGCAACGAGGCCGGCGAGCGCTGCACGGAGAACAACCCGTGCGAGGTCGACGCGAACGGCAACGTCACCGTCCGCGAGGGCATCAACTACGCCCAGGAGATCTACAACATCCCGGCCTGCTTCACGACCGGCAACCAGCTCAACCTGAGCGCGAGCGGCTGCACCCTGCCCAAGCCGTAAGCCCCGGCCGGTAGGGCGCGAGGCGTTCCGTCACATGGGACTGCGACGGACCGCCCGCCCCGCCAGTACGTCCGTGCGCCGGCCGTCCTCGATCACGAACCGCCCGTCGACCAGGACGTGCGGGATGCCGGCAGGGAGCCTGCGCGGGTCCTCGAAGGTCGAGCCCGGGGCCACCATCTCGGCGTCGAAGAGGACCAGGTCGGCCCGGTAACCCTCCTTGATCAGGCCTCGGTCCGGCAGGCGCAGCCGGGACGCCGGGCGCGAGGTGAGGTGGGCCACGCACTCCTCCAGGGAGAGGACGCCCAACTCCCGTACGTACGTGCCGAGATAGCGCGGGAACGTGCCGTACGCCCGCGGATGCGGCTTGGCGCCCTGAAGGATGCCGTCGGAACCGCCGGTGTGGACCGGGTGCCGCATGATCGTGCGGACGTTCTCCTCGTGGCCGACGTGCTGGAGGATCGACGGGGCCAGCCGGTCGGCGAGCAGGAGCCGGCGGGCGGTCGTCCAGGGGTTCTCGCCGCGAGTGCGGGCCGACTGCGCGACCGTACGGCCGACGAAGTCCGCGAGGGCCGGGTCGCCGACGCCCGAGATCTCGATGGTGTCCCACTCGATGGGCACCCCGTGGCAGCCGTCCGCCCCGACGACCTCCATGTGGTGCCGGATCCGCTCGGCCGTGTCGTCGTCCGCCAGCCGCTTCAGGACCGCCTCGGGCCCGCCCTCGCCCGCCCAGCTCGGCAGCAGGGCCGCGAGGGTCGTGGCGCCGGGTGTGTAGGGGTAGGTGTCCAGGCTGATGTCGGCGCCCGACGCCAGCGCCTGGTCCAGGAGGGCCACGAGCTCGGGCGCCCGGTCCTTGTTCACGCCGAAGTTCATGGTGGCGTGGGCCAGGTGGAGCGAGCAGCCGGCCTCCCGGGCCAGGGCGATCATCTCCTCGTACGCCTGCAGGGCCCCCGCGCCGTACGAGCGGTGGTGCGGGCAGTAGTAGCCGCCGTACTCGGCCACCACCCGGCACAGTTCGGTGAGTTCGGCGTCCTTGGCGTACATGCCGGGGGTGTAGGTCAGGCCCGACGACATGCCGAGCGCGCCCTGTTCCATGCCCTCCGCGACCAGCCGGCGCATCCGGTCCAGCTCGTGGGGCGTCGCCTCGCGGTCCTCCCAGCCGACGACGAGCGCGCGGACCGTGCCCTGGGGGATCAGATAGGCCGCGTTGACGGCGATCCCGCGGTCGAGGCGGTCCAGGTACTCGCCCACCGACCGCCAGTCGAAGTCGATGTCGCCGCCGTGGCCGTTCCACCCGGCGATGGCGCGGCGGACCTCCTCCAGGGTGCGGTCATCGACCGGGGCGTACGACAGCCCGTCCTGGCCCAGCACTTCGAGCGTGACGCCCTGCGCGGCCTTGGCGCTGTGGTCGGGGTCGCGCAGCAGGGCCAGGTCGCTGTGGGCGTGCATGTCGATGAAGCCGGGGGAGAGGACGAGTCCCTCGGCGTCCACCTCGCGCCGGGCCTTGGGGCGTTGGCAGCCCGCGGCGGCGGCCTCCTTGACGATCGACACGATCCGGCCGCCGTCGACGACCACGTCGGCGCGGTAGGAGGGGGCGCCGCTGCCGTCGACGACGTCCGCGTCCCGGATGACGAGCTCTTCCATCGCCGGACTCCCTTCGCGTCTCAGAAGAACGTGCGGATGTATTCGACAACCGTGCCGTCGGCCTCCGCCACCGGGATCAGCTGCCACTTGTCGAAGGACGTGCACGGGTGCGAGAGGCCGAGGCCCAGCCAGTCGCCGACCTCCAGGTCGGTCCCGGGGGCGGTGGCCAGCCAGGCGTGCTGGTCGGAGAGCGAGGTCACCTCGATGCCGGTGGCCGGGCGCTCGGTGCCGTCCCGGCGGACCACCTGCGGGAAGGGCAGGTCGAGGTCGTGGGCCGCGTCCCGCTTGCCCGCGTTGGCGAAGGCCTGGCCGGGGGAGGGGCGGGAGACGATCTGCGCCCACAACTGGAACGCGGGCTCCAGGGCGCCCTCCTCGGGGATCCGGTTGAAGGGGGTCACCTTGCGGTAGTGGCCGTCGTCGTGCGAGACGTAGGCGCCGGAGCGGAGCAACTTCATTACCGGGAGGGAGAGTTCGGGGATCTCGGCGAAGACGTCGGCGACCGCGTCGAACCAGGCGCTGCCGCCGGCGCTGATCACGATCCCGTCCGGTGCCGCCGCGCCGAACCGTCCCGCCTTGTCGAAGTCGGCGGCCAGGGCGACGAGTCGGCGCAGCCAGGCGTGGACGCGCTCCGGGTCCGCGTCGGGGACCTCGCCCTCGTATCCGGCGACGCCGACGAGCCGCAGTGTCCCGGTGGCCGCGACCGCGTCGGCGACGGCTGCGCACTCCTCCTCCGTGCGGACGCCGGTGCGGGCACCCTCGCCGGCGGCGAGTTCGACGACGACGTCCAGGGGGCGGGCGGTGCCCCGCAGGGCCGCGTCCATCAACTCGACTCCGCGGACGGAGTCGACGTAGCAGATGAAGCGGAAGGTCTCGTCGCGCGCCAGCTCGCCGGCGATCCACCTCAGGGCCGCCGGGTCCACCAGTTCGTTCGCGAGGAAGACCCGCTGGACGCCGTACGCCCGCGCGACCCGCACCTGGTGGGGCACGGCCAGGGTGATGCCCCAGGCGCCGTGCTCGATCTGACGCCGGAAGAGCTGGGGGGCCATGGTCGTCTTGCCGTGCGGGGCGAAGGAGAGGCCGTGGCGGGCGGCGTACGTCTCCATGAGCGCGAGGTTGTGCCCCAGGCGCTCGGCGGAGAGGGCGAGTACGGGGGTCGTGAACCCGTCGGTGAAGAGGTTGCGGCGCTGGGCGGTCAGCTCGGCGACGGTCAGGCCGTCCGCGTCCGGCGGGAGGCCCTTGAAGCGGTGGTCGACGCGGTCCTCCGCGAGACGGGCGAGCGCTTCGGTACCGGACACGAGGCCTCCCTGAAGGGGTGCGTTGCACTCTCTGCAACGTTCATTGCGTATATCGCTCACTGCTGTCTAACATCCAGGCGAATCCCGGGTCAATGAAGGAGCTACGGCCATCGTGAATGCCCCCGACGTCGTGGACGTCGTCGCGCTCGGCGAGTCCATGGTCACGTTCCTGCCCAGCCGGCCCGGACGACTCGCCGACGTACCGTCCTTCGACCGGGCGATCGGGGGCGCGGAGTCGAACGTCGCCTGCGGGCTGGCCGCCGCCGGGCACGCGGTGCGGTGGGTCAGCCGGGTCGGGACGGACGGCTTCGGGGATCACCTGGTCGAGACGATCGGGGGGTACGGGGTCGACACCTCCGCGGTCGGCAGGGATGCCTCCCGGCCCACGGGGGTGTACTTCCGTACGGCGGGGGACCGGGCGACCGATGCGCATGAGGTCGCCTACTACCGGGCGGGGTCGGCTGCTTCGGCGATGTCCGCGGCGAACGTGGATCTGTCGGTGGTGCGGGCGACTCGGGTGCTGCACCTTTCGGGGATCACGGCTGCGCTGTCGTCCGAGTGCCTGGAGTTGCTGCGTGAGCTGACGGCACCGGGGGCGGACCGGCCGCTCGTGTCCTTCGACGTCAATCACCGGGCCGGGTTGTGGCGTGACACCGACGGGCCCCGGGTGCTGCTGGAGCTGGCGCGCCGGGCCGACCTCGTGTTCGTGGGGGAGGACGAGGCCGAGGAGGCGTGGGGGGTGACGGGCGGGCCGTCGGGGATTCGGGCGGTGCTGCCCGGGCCGGGGGTGCTGGTGGTGAAGCAGGGGGGCCTGGGGGCCACGGCGTTCGTGTCGTCCTCGGGCCGGTCGGTCACCGGCCCGGGGTCGCAGGATGACGGACCTTCACCCGATCATTCGCAGCCCGCCGACAGCCGTCCCTCCGCCCTGACCCCGGGCGGCCGTGCCGTCAGAGGCGGCTCCCGGCCCACGCGGAGCGGCACCCCGCGGGTGCGGGCCGGCGACACCCGCCCCCGGCCGGCCGCAGCGCCGGGTGTCTTCGTGCCGGGCCTCGCGGTGGACGTCGTGGCCACCACCGGTGCCGGCGATGCCTTCGCGGCGGGCTTCCTCTCCGCCACTCTGCGCGAACTCCCCCTGAAGAGCCGCCTGCGCCACGGTCACCTGTGGGCCGCCGCCGCCCTCACCTCCCCCGGTGACCTCGCGACACCCCCCGACCGCGACACCACCGACCGGCTGGCCGCCCTCGACGACGACACGTGGGGGACACTTCGACTCGGCCCCGGCTGGACACAGGCCGACAGGGCCCCGGAGGAGGTACGCACCCCATGAGCCAGACCGTCGACCGAGCACTGAGCATCCTGCCGCTGCTCGCCGAGGGCCCCGCCGACCTCGGGCAGGTCGCCGACCGCCTCGGCGTCCACAAGTCCACCGCGCTGCGACTCCTGCGCACCCTCCACGAACACGGCATGGTCTACCGGCAGTCCGACCAGCGCTACCGTCTCGGCGCCCGCCTCATCGCCCTCGCCCAGGAGGCGATGGAGAACCTGGACATCCGCGAGATCGCCCACCCCCACCTCGTACGGCTGAACGAGCAGTGCGGTCACACCGTCCACCTCGCCGTGTATGAGGAGGCCGAGGTGCTGTACATCGACAAGGTCGAGAGCCGGTATCCGGTGCGGATGTACTCGCGGATCGGCAAGCCCGTCGCCATCACCGTCGCCGCGGTCGCCAAGCTGCTGCTCGCCGATCTGCCCGAGGCCGAGCGGCGCGCCCTCGCGGACACACTGGAATACCCCCTGTACACGGCCCGTTCGACACCCAACGCTCCGGCTTTCCTCGCGGAGTTGGAGCGGGTGCGCGAACAGGGCTGGGCCACCGACCTCGGTGGCCACGAGGAGTCCATCAACTGCGTCGCGGCCCCCGTCCGCGGCGCCGACGGCAGGGTCGTCGCGGCGATGTCGGTCTCCGCGCCCAACGTCGTCGTCACCGCCGAGGAACTCCTCACCCTCCTCCCCCAGGTCCGCCGCACGGCCGATGCCATCAGCGGCGAGTACTCGGGCAGAACGACACCCAAGGAACCCGGATGACGGACAAGACGGACAAGATCGCGCTCACCCCCAGCACCCACACCACCCCGCCCGCCAAGTTCTCCCACGGAGTGCGGAAGGGCAACATCCTCCAGGTCGCCGGGCAGGTCGGCTTCCTGCCGGCCGAGGAGGGCAAGCCGCCCACGCCCGCCGGGCCCACCCTGCGCGAGCAGACCCTCCAGACCCTCGCCAACGTCAAGGCCATCCTGGAGGAGGGCGGCGCCTCCTGGGACGACGTGATGATGATCCGCGTCTACCTGACGGACGTGGACCACTTCGCCGAGATGAACTCGATCTACAACACCTACTTCGAGGAGCAGGGCCTCACCGCCCCGCCCGCCGCCCGGACCACCGTCTACGTCGGTCTGCCCGCCGGGCTCCTCATCGAGATCGACGCGCTCGCCGTCCTCGGCTGACGCCCCCTCGACTCCCGCACCTCCCGCACCTCCCGCACCTCCCGCACGGCACGGCACCCCCCGGGGTGCCGTGCCGCGATCCCCCCTGCCCGAAAGCTCCATGCACTTACGAAGAGGACCCCCATGTCACTACCGCTCGCCGCGGCCACCGAGACACCCCCGCACACCGGTGGCCTGCTCCTCCTCATCGACGGCACCGCGGGCCTCCTCACGGTCGCCGCCCTCGGTATCGCCCTGCTGCTCTTCCTGATCATCAAGGTGAGACTCCAGCCCTTCGTCGCCCTGCTCGGCGTCTCCATAACCGTCGGCCTGCTCGCCGGTCTCTCGGTCACCGAACTCTTCGGCACGGTCCAGCGGTCGGACGCCGTGTCCACCATCGAGTCCGGGATGGGCGGCATCCTCGGCCATGTCGCGATCATCATCGGCCTGGGCACGATGCTCGGGGCGATCCTCGAAGTCAGCGGCGGCGCCGAGGTGTTGGCGTCCCGGCTGCTCAACCTGTTCGGCGAGAAGCGCGCCCCGCTCGCCATGGGCCTCACCGGCCTGATCTTCGGCATCCCGGTCTTCTTCGACGTCGGCATCTTCGTCCTCGCGCCGATCGTGTACGCGGCGGCCAAGCGCAGCGGCAGGTCGATCCTGCTCTACTGTCTGCCGCTGCTGGCGGGCCTGTCGATGACCCACGCCTTCCTGCCCCCGCACCCCGGCCCGGTCGCCGCCGCCGGTCTGCTGCACGTGGACCTCGGCTGGGTGATCCTCATGGGCGTCGTCTGCGGCATCCCCGCGGTGCTGGCCGCGTGGGTCTACTCGGCGTGGGTCGGCCGCCGCATCTTCGTCGCCGTGCCGCAGGACATGGTGGAGGCGGCGGCGGAGGCGAAGCAGGCGGTGATCGAGGAGCAGCGGTCGCAGGGCGTCGTACCGCGCGAGGACCCCGTACCGCTCGGCACGGTCCTCGGCATCATCGGTACGCCGCTGGTCCTGATCCTCGCCGCCACGTTCTCCTCGATCGCGCTCGACCCCTCCACCGGCCGCTCGGTCATCGAGTTCTTCGGCAGCCCCTTCGTGGCGCTGACCATCGCCCTGCTCCTCGCCTACTACCTGCTCGGCATCCGCCGCGGCTGGTCCCGCAGGTCCCTGGAGAGGGTGTCGACCGCGTCCCTCAAGCCGGTCGGCAACATCCTGCTGGTCGTCGGCGCGGGCGGGGTCTTCGGCGCGGTCCTCAAGGCCAGCGGGGTCGCCCAGGCGCTCTCCGACACCTTCAACGACGTCGGCCTGCCGGTGCTCGTGCTGTCGTACCTGATCTCGGTGGTGCTGCGGGTCGCCCAGGGCTCGGCGACGGTCGCCATCGTCACCACGGCGGGCATCGTGGCGCCCCTGCTGTCGGAGGGCCACCACTCCCAGGCCTTCGTCGCCCTCGTCATCATGGCCATCTCGGCCGGCTCCATCTTCGCCTCCCACGTCAATGACGGCGGCTTCTGGATGGTGGCCAAGTACTTCGGCATCAGCGAGCGGGACACCCTGAAGACGTGGACCGTGCTGGAGACGGTGCTGTCGGTGGCGGGGTTCGCGGTGGCCGCGGTCCTGAGTGTGTTCATGTAGGCGGTGCGGCCCCATGTAGGCGTCCGATAACGATGTAGGGGCCGACTGTGTCCGGCACAGGATCGTCGACCATACTGCCCGCTGTGGAGCAGCGCATAGGTTCGAGCAGCCAGCCCCTGGAAGGCGCCGGATTCGACCCGGCCTTCATCCCCGGGCTCACCCCACCCGCGTCCGGCGAGGCGGAGGAGGCCGAGGCGGAGGAGGCCGTGGAGGCCGACGAACCCGCGGCGGAGGCGGCGGTCCCCGAGGAGATCGAAGCCGAGGAGGACGCCGCCGACGGGCCCGTCTTCGAGGCCTCCGACCGGCGCGCGAGAATCGTCGCCGACCACAAGGGCGTACGGCTCTCTCTCGACGACCAGGCCTGCGAGTTCCGCTGGGACGAGATCGGCGCCGTCGAGACGGAGTCCCCGCGTTTCGGCAAGCGGTTCACCATCACGGTGCACACCCCCGACCGGCGCTGGTACCCGATCGAGATCGAGGCCGGGTCGAGGGCGCGGTTCACCGAGTGGGACGAGCAGCTGGACGCCGTCCTGGACGCGTACTTCGAGGACGAGACCCCGGAGCCGGAGAAAGAAGAGCCCGAGGAGTCCGAGTAGGGGCCCCTAGCAGTACTGGGCCTGCTTCCCGATCGACCGGTACATGCAGTCCGAGTTCTCCAGCAGTTGGAGCACCGCGTCCCGGTTCCTGGACGTCTCCCGCTCGATCACCTCGTCGGGCGGGTAGAAACCGCCACCGGAACTCGACGACGGATACATCTCGAAGGTGTAAGAGAAGATCTTGTGCGTGCCCCAGAGGTAGTCGTCGATCGACCCGTCGGTGATGTACAGGTCGCTGGCCTGCTCCGCCGTGTACCCGTTGCTCGCGGCCAGCTTCTGCCCGATGGTCTTGAACACGGCGTTGTCGTCCGCCGTCATCCCGGTCGCCGTGTCGGAGTACGTGTACCCGTAGGGCCACAGCACCAGTTCGCTGTACGTGTGGAAGTCGATGTTCGACTTGATCTGCTGGACCCCGCCGACGACCCGGCTGCGCACGAAGTCGGCGACCACCTTGACCTCGGGCGCCGACTCGGTGGCCGGACCCCGGTAGGTCTCGGACGACGTCGACCCCGAAGAGCCGCCGCAGCAGCCCCAGCGGTAGGCCCAGTTGCGGTTGAGGTCCGTACCGACGGCCGAGGAACCGGAGTTGGGCTGCCGGTTCTTGCGCCACGAGCGGTACGAGCCGGTGGCGATGTCGTACTCGCCGCCGTCCGGGTTGAGGTCGGGGATGATCCAGATCTCCCGATTGTTGACCATGTTCGTCACCCGTGAGTCGCTTCCGTACCCCGCGCCGAGTTCGCGCAGCAGGTACAGGGCCATCTCCACCGTGAGGTGCTCACGGGCGTGCTGGTGGCTGGTGAACAGCACCTCGGGCTCGGCCTCGTCGGTCCCCACGTTGTCGCTGATCTTGATGGCGACGATGTTCCGGCCCTGGTACGACGTGCCGATGACCCGCTTGCTCATGATGTTCGGGTAGGCGGCGAGGCGCTGGTCGATCTCGGCGTTCATCTCGGCGTAGTTGTGGTAGCGCGAGTCGGCCGAGGGGAAGTCGTAGAGCCGGACCTCGCCCTCCGCGGTCCTCGACGGAGCCGACCCCGACTCGGAGACCTCGTACCCGAGTCGGCGCAACTGCTTGATCTGGTCGGCTCTTCCGGAGACCACCACGGTCTCCTCGTCGGCCTCGTCCACCGTCACGCCCGTCTGCTGGATCGCCGTACGGGTCACGGGTGTCGAGTGCTGGTGGATCTCGTACTGGCGGACGTCCTCGGTGCTCGGTGCCGCCTTCGGGGCGCTGTCGGCGCTCGCGGAGAGCGGGGCCGCGAGGGCGAGGGCCAGAACGGCGGCGAGGGCGGCGTGGCGGGTGCCGCCGCGGGCGCCGGAACCGCGTATGCGAAGTCGCATGAAGTCTCCTGTGTTCTCCGGGGTTTCCGGGATCTCCGGAAGTGGGGGAGTGGAGCGGGGGTGGTTCAGCGACGTGCTGCCGGTGCGGGTGTGCCGCTCATCGCGGGCGTGCTCATCGTGGGCTTGTGGCATGAGCAGGTCAAGAGTCAATAAAGACGCGATGGCGTGAACTGTGCGCCGGTCCTTCACCGCACGCCCTCTTGCCGCGCCGCGACCTTTAGGGTTTCTTGACCTTCATGGCGGACACCACGGACAACACAGTGACCGGTGCCGGTGAGGCGAACCCCCTGCCCCGCAAGTCCGGTTGGCGGTACATCGGCCCGGGGATCGTCGTCGCCGCGACCGGCGTCGGCGCCGGTGACCTGGTCGCCACGCTCATCGCGGGCAGCAACTTCGGCTACACCCTGCTGTGGGCCGCGGTGATCGGCTGCCTGGTCAAGATCTCCCTCGCGGAGGCGGCGGGCCGCTGGCATCTGTCCACCGGCCGCACCCTGTTCGACGGCTGGGCGAGCCTGGGCCGCTGGACCACCTGGTTCTTCGCCGTCTACGTGGTGATCTGGGGCTTCGTGTACGGCGCGGCGGCCATGTCGTCGAGCGCGCTGCCGCTCCAGGCGCTGTTCCCGGGCGTGATGGACCTCGAATGGTGGGCCATCGCCTGCGGTCTCGTCGGCCTGGTCTTCGTCTGGTTCAACAAGTACGCGGTCTTCGAGAAGGTCATGACGGTCCTGGTCGGCGTCATGTTCGTGGTGACGGTGTACCTGGCGATCAGGGTCACCCCGAACCTGGGCGACGCCTTCGCGGGCCTGCTGCCCGTCCTGCCCGACGAGAAGGACTCCATCCTCAACACCCTCGGCCTGATCGGCGGCGTCGGCGGCACGATCACCCTGGCGGCGTACGGCTACTGGGTCAACGCCAAGGGATGGACCAACACCGGCTGGATGAAGGTGATGCGCCTGGACAACCGGGTCGCCTACATCACCACCGGCATCTTCGTCGTCGCCATGCTCTTCGTCGGCGCGGAAATGCTGCACTCCTCCAACGTGGCGATCGCGAGCGGCGACAAGGGGCTCATCCAGCTGAGCGACATCCTGGAGGACGAGTACGGCTCGGCGACCGCCAAGTTCTTCCTGATCGGCTTCTTCGCCACGTCCTTCACCTCGCTGATCGGCGTCTGGCACGGCGTGAGCCTGATGTTCGCGGACTTCGTGGCGCGCTACCGCGGCCGCGAGGGCGCAGCGGGCTCCGGCCAGGAGGTCGCGTCCGGCTCCCGCGAGCGCTCCTGGCCCTTCCGGGCGTATCTGCTCTGGCTGACCTTCCCCCCGATGGTCCTGCTCTTCCAGGGCCAGCCCTTCCGCCTGGTCATTCTCTACGGCGTCCTCGGCGCTGCCTTCCTGCCCTTCCTGGCCGGCACGCTGATGTGGCTGCTGAACACCTCCCGCACGCCCAGGGAGTGGCGCAACGGCTCCCTGAGCAACGCGATGCTGGCGATCGCGGGCCTGCTGTTCCTGGTCCTGTGCGTCAAGCAGATCTGGGACCAGCCCTGGTCGGAGTTCTTCTAACTGCCGCTCCACCACAGGGCGTCGAGCGCCATCTTCCGCATCTGGGCGATGGTCAGCGCGGGGGTCTCACGGGTCGCGGCCTCGTTCTGGGTGCCGGCGTTGAAAGCGCTGATCACCACGCGTTTGCCGTCGGCGCGCATGGTGTCGACGGTCCACATCACCTGGTGACCCCGGTCTCCGGGGCCCTGCTTGACGGCGACCCGGGTGCCGTCGGGCAGGGTCTCGGAGTCCGAGCCGAAGAGATCGCCGGCCGAGTCCAGCATGTCGGGCTGCACATTGACCTGGACCATGCTCCTGCCCTTGCCGTCGTCGACCACGACGTAGGCGTAGTCGCCGTCGTCGCCGCTCCTGTCGGTCACCTTCAGTCCCTTGGGCAGCAGGGCCAGGAGATGGGTGCGGGCGTGCAGGTCGGAGCCGGGGAGCTCCGGGTCGGGCAGGGGCGCGGGGAGGGCGTTCGCGACGGTGCGCCACTCCTTCGCCGCCGCCAGCCGCGTCAACTGGGCCGGGTCCAGCGGGGGATCGGTCCGGGTGACGGGCTTGTCCTTCTCGGCGGCCGCGTTCCACTCGCTCACGGTGATGTGCTGCCCGGTCGGGGTGACCAGCTCGGCGGACCAGAACTTCGTGTCCACCCGGCGGTCGGGATACTCGTAGCCCTGGAGCACGGTGACCACGGAGCCGTCGGCGAGCCGGGTCGTCCTGCAGGCGTCGTACGGGATGAACACCCGGTCGGGGCACTGGGCCGCCTGCCGGGCCTGTGTACCGCCCGGCTGCACGCGGTCCACGCTGACCCCGATGGCCGCGGCGCCCTTGCCGTCGTCGAACACGAGCCCGGCGGACGGCGCGGGCACCTTCAGCTTGTGGGTCGGCTCGGTGCCCTGTCCGCGCTCCTCGCTGAAGTCGCCCTTGGGCAACAGGTTCTTGAGGGTCTCGATCATCTGCTCGTCGGTCACGTGCGTGGCCGTGACGCTCGGCTTCGGCTTCGGCTTGGCGGAGGCCGTCATGGACGACGGCACGGCCTCCGTCGCCGTACCGCCCGGCCGCAGGACCAGCGCCCCGCCCACGCAGGCGAGCACGACGCTCGCGGCACCCCCCGCGACGGCGGCCCGCCGCACGAACCGCTTGCGCCGGCCGAGCACCGCGCCGCGTGCGGCCAGGGCCGTGCGGTCGGTGTCGAACCCGCCGCCGGTCTCGTGCAGGGCGGCGGAGAACCGCTCCTCGAAGGGGTCTGTGTGCTGGTCTGCGGGCATGGGAAACCACCGTTCCGGGTCGGACGAATCGGTCGGACGAGAGGGAGTCGGAGGGCCGGCCGGCCGGTCAGGGCCGGGCGTAGGCGCCGATGTCCTCGCCGAGGAGCCCGCGCAACTGCTTGAGGGCTCGGGTACAGCGCGTGCGGACGGCTGCCGCACTGGAGTTCAGGACACCGGCGGTCTCCTCGATGGAGCGGTCCTCCCAGTAGCGCAGGACGACCACGGCCCGGTCCTTGGCGGGCAGCCGTGCGAGGGCGTCGAGCAGCGTCAGCCGCAGGGGCGTGTCCACACCGACGGCGGCCACCTCCGGCAGGACGTCGGTCGCGCGCTCACCGCTGCTGCGGCGGCGCCGATGGGTCAGGAACACCCGGACCAGGACGGTCTGCGCGTACGCCGCCGGGTTGCCGACGTGGGAGATCCGGCTCCAGCGGACGTAGATCCGCCCGAGCGCCTCCTGCACCAGGTCCTCGGCGAGATGAGTGTCACCCGCGGTCAGCAGACACGCCGACCGGTACAGGTGTCCGGCCCGGGCGGCGGCGAACTCCGCGTATTCGTCCGCGCGGGCCTGTCTCATGTGTTCCCCCCTGGTGCTGTGCGCCCGGCTGTAGAAGATGTCCTCACTTCACCGACGCGGTGGGGCGGGGAGAATGTTTCACATGACCTGTAGGCAGTCCACGACGCAAGGGAACGGATGCCGATGACGACCCCGCCGCCGCCGGGCTTCGGCCCGCCACCGCCCCCGTCGGCCTTCGCCTCTCCACCGCCCCAAGAGGTGCCCGCGGGCCCGGAGTTCATGGCCGTCGACCGCCACAACTCCATCGTCGTCGACTCCGCGGGCGTCGCCTTCGAGGACCACGGCCACTCGGTCGAGTTCTCCTGGCAGGAAATCCGCAGCGTGCACTACAAGGCCGGCCCGAACGGCAAGACCTTGATGATGGCCGTCGTCCACCTCGACGGCCGCTTCTACGAGTGCGTCGTCGACGCGAAGGGCCGGGACCCGCTGGGCCGGTGGTTCGCCCAGCTGGCCCCGGTACTGGGGTATTACCGGCCACTGGCGTGACGGTGGACGCGGAGCTCCGGATCCACGAGCGGAGCGCGACGGCGACGGAGGTGACGGTCGTCGTGCGCTGCCTCCGCGGTGACGAGCATCGTGCGCTGCAACCGCCCGGACCGCACGGTCGACCCAGGGCGCTCCGCCCTGGTCACGCCCCGTTCAACGGCTACGGCAACCCGTGCACGTGCGGGCCCACCGTGCCCGACCAGGCGTTGCCCGCCGCCGCGTCCCAGTTCGTCGACCAGGTCATGGCGCCGCGCAGGTCCGGGTAGGTCTTCGACGGCTTGAAGGAGCCGCATCCCGTGCCCTTCGTCAGGCAGTCCAGCGCGTTGTTCACCACGGAAGGCGGGACATAGCCGCTGCCCGCCCCGCTCGTGGACGCCGGCAGGCCCAACCCCACCTGGGACGGGGACAGTCCGCCCTCCAGCTGGATGCAGGCCAGGGCGGTCAGGAAGTCCACCGAGCCCTGGGAGTAGACCTTGCCGTCGCAGCCCAGCATCGAACCGCTGTTGTAGTACTGCATGTTGACGACCGTGAGGATGTCCTTCACGTTCAGCGCGGTCTGGAAGTACGCGTTGGACGTCGACTGCATGTCGATCGTCTGCGGTGCCATCGTCAGGACCAGGCCCGAGCCCGCCTTCGCCGCGAGCGTGCGCAACGCCTGGGACATGTACGTCGCGTTGAGCCCGTTCTCCAGATCGATGTCGACGCCGTCGAAGCCGTACGTCTGCATCAGCGCGTACACCGAGTTCGCGAAGTTCGCCGCGGACGTCGGATCGCTCACCGAGACCGTGCCGTTCTGGCCGCCCACGGAGACGACGACCTTCTTCCCGGCCGCCTGCTTCGCCTTGATGTCCGCCTTGAACTGGTCGACCGTGTACCCGCCGAGCCCGGCCGAGTCCAGGGAGAACGTCACGGCGCCGGGAGTCGTCGTGGCGTCCGCGAACGCCACCGCGATGATGTCGTACTGCGACTGCACGGCCGACAGCTTCTGGACCGTCGCCCCGTTGTTGAAGTTCTGCCAGTACCCGGTGAGAGCGTGCTTGGGCACCGCGCCGCCCCCGCCGCCCGGAGAGGCGGTCGTCGTCCCCGTCACCGCGCCCGACTTCACGGACTCACCCGCCGAGTTCACCGCCGTGACCTGGAAGCTGTACGACGTCGACGCGGCCAGCCCCGTCACGGTCGCCGAGGTCCCGGTCACCGCGGTGACCTTCGTGCCGTTGCGGTAGATGTTGTAACCCGTCGCGCCCGAGACCGTGTTCCAGGCCAGGGAGACGGACGACGAGGACGTGCCGGAGACCGCCAGACCGGTCGGTGCCCCCGGGACCGTGGGAGAGGGATCACCCCCGCCGCCCCCGTCCGGGCCGTAGACCGACACGTCGTCGGCGAGGTAGGCGGCTTGTCCGTACCAGCCGTGGGTGTAGACCGTCACCGAGGTCGTCGAGGCGCCCGTGGTGAAGGTGGTCGTCAGCTGCTTCCAGGAGGCGGAGTCCGGGGTCCAGGCCGACACGTCCGTCGTGCCGGTGCCGGTCGCGCCCAGATAGGCGTAGCCGCCCTGCACCCACGCGCTCAGCGTGTACGTCGAGTTCGGCTTCACCGCCACCGTCTGGACGCACTTGGCGTTGTCCTGCCCGGCCGGTGTCGCCTTCAGCGCGGCCGAGCCGCCGTGCACCGGGGAGGAGACGGTCGTACCGCTGCTCGCGGAACAGGTCCAGTTGGTCAGGCCGGACTCGAAGCCGGTGTTCTTCGCGTTGTTGACGTCCGCGGCCGAAGCGGGGCCCGCGAAACCCAGGGCGAGGGCTGCGGTGACGGTGGCGGTCCAGAACCGTCTTCTGCTGAGTATGGGCATGACAAGAGAGTTGGTCCAGACCAATGCTGCTGTCAAGGAGGGTGTCGCGACGAATGCACAACCGGCCTTTCTCCGGCCCGCGCACGTGGCAAGTGCGCCCCATCTGGGCACGAATCGCCCGCTTTTGATCCGTCACCCAGGCCAGGAAGTCACAGAATCGCTGTTCTCCGGCCACAGAGCCGTGGTTACAGTGCTCAGGTAGTCACGCAGTGAAGTCGACCGGGTGCGCCGGAGTGATCCGTCGGACCCACGGGCATGGGATACGGGGAGCTGCGCGTGCCAACTGCCATCGCAGTGACCGGCGCCGACATGGCGCTGCCGGCGCAGGACGAGCGGACCCTGCCCGCCGTCGTGCTCGACGGCCTGGACCGGCAGCCGCTCGACCACTCGCTCGCCGCCCTCCAGACGCTGATCGACCAGCACGGCCATGTCGTCGTCGTGTACTCCCGTGCCGTGCCCCCGGCGGTCGACCAGCGGCTGCGCACCGTGCGGTCCCTTCTGGAGAGCGACCGGATCGCCCTGTTCCAGCCCGAACTGCCACCCCTCGCGACCGCCGTCCTGGCCCGCCAGTTGAGACAGCTCGCCTCCTGCGACCTCAGCCCCGGCGTGCTCGCCTCGGCGGGCCGGCTGCTCACCCACTACCTCCACGCGGGCGCGCTCCTCGGCTCCGTGGCCAAACTCGACCGGGTCCCCGTCGGGCTCAAGTCGCACGCCAAGTCCTGGGTGCCGGGCAGCCAGTTCGCCGTGCTCGCCCACCCGCAGCCGCAGCTCGTCAGGCTCGCCCCGGACGCCACGCTCGCCGGCCCGGAGTTCGCCACCTCGATGCTCGTCGCCCGCGGCCAGCTCCAGTCCGACTGGGTCTCCGGGAGCCTCGCCACGTCCTGGCGGATCCAGGGCCTGCGCGAGGCCCCACTGCCCGCCGAGTCCGCCGAGTGGTGGGGCACCGGCAAGCTGATCGAGTTCTGCACCTTCCTGCCCGACGTGTCCGTCCTCTACCAACTCGTCACCTCGGTACGGCAGAACATCTGTCACTGGTGCGGCATCGACGTCATCGGCGACCGCTGCGTCTTCTGCTCGGCCACCGCACCCGTGACACCCGCCTCCGCGCAGCAACAGCAGCAACAGCACGCCCAGCACCAACTGCCCGCCGGGTGAGCCGCACCGGATCGCCCCCGTCCCCGTTTCCGCTCGACCGAGCCCCCCAACGAGGTTGTACGGTTCATGAACTCCCGTCAGCGCCGCGGCGTGATACTCCTGCTCCTGTCGGTCCTGGGCGCCCTCGCGGCCTTCGCCGGCGTGCTCTCCGTCATCGACGACGTGAAGTCCAAGGTCGGCCCCGAGGTCACGGCGTACAAGGTCCGCAAGAGCATCCCGCCGTACACCCGGCTCACCGCGGACCAGTTCAAGAAGACGGAGATGCCCGAGCGCTGGCTGTCGGCGAACGCGGTCACCGATCTCGCGGACATCCGCGACAAGATCGCCGTGACGACCCTCAAAGCCGGCTCGCTGCTGCAGAGCGACATGATCGTCGATCAGCCGGCCCTGCAGCCCGGGCAGCAGGAGGTCGCCATCATGATCGACGCGGCGACCGGCGTCGCCGGCAAGATCACGGCAGGCTCCGCGGTCAACGTCTACGCCACCTTCGAGGGGCAGCGCGAGGGTGACCCCGACCAGTCCAAGGTCATCGTGACGAACGCGCGGGTCCTCGACGTCGGGGAGATCACCGCCCTGGAACCCGACGCCGACAGCCGCACCCGCCAGGCCACCGACGCCGTCCCCATCACCTTCGCGCTCTCCGCCCTCGACGCCCAGCGCATCACGTACGCCGAGTCCTTCGCCAAGCGCGTCCGGCTCGCCCTGGTGGCACCGGGCGAGACCGGCACCATCCCGGAGCAGGACCGCACGTACGAACTCGCGAAGGACAAGTGAGAGGCCGCCATGCCCACGAGGATCCTTCCGGCCGTCGGCGACGCGGACGCGGTCCGCTCCCTCACCACGCTGCTCAGCCAGCTCCCGGACGCCGAGCCCGTCGCCCCGGTCACCGATTCCACGCAGCTCATCGACACCCTCGCGCGCCTGGCCTCCGAGTCGATCGACGAGCTGCCCGAGGTCGTGGTCGTCCACGAGCGCATCGGTCCCGTGCCGGCCCTGGAGCTGATCCGTGAGGTCGCCCTGCGCTTCCCGGCCGTCGGCGTCATCCTCGTCACCTCAGACGTCAGCCCCGGCCTCTTCCAGGCCGCCATGGACTACGGCGCCCGCGGTCTCATCGCCCTCCCGCTCGGCTACGAGGAGCTCGCCACCCGGGTGCACGCGGTCGCCCAGTGGTCCACGGGCGTACGACGGCACCTGGGCGCCGTCACCGACGTGTTCACCGGCGTCGGCGGCACCGTCGTCACGGTCAGCGGCGCGAAGGGCGGCGTCGGCGCCACCACCACCGCCATCCAGCTCGCCCTCGCCGCCCAGGCCTCCGGGCGCACCACCGCCCTGCTCGACCTGGACCTCCAGACCGGCGACATCGCCTCCTACCTGGACGTCCAGTTCCGCCGCTCGGTCGTCGACCTGGCCACCATCACCGACATCTCCCCGCGCGTCCTCGCCGACGCCGTCTTCCCCCACGACACCGGCCTCGCGCTGCTGCTCGCCCCCGGCGAGGGCGAACGTGGCGAGGAGGTCACCGAGCGCGCCGCCCGCCAGATCGTGAGCGCCCTGCGCTCCCGCTACGAGGTCGTCGTCGTCGACTGCGGCGCCCAGCTCAGCGGGGCCGGCGCGGCGGTCGTGGAGATGGCCGACACGGCCCTGCTGGTCACCACCCCGGACGTGGTCGCCGTACGCGGTGCCAAGCGTGCCGTGCGCATGTGGGACCGCCTCCAGGTCCGCAAGGCCGAGGAGACCACCGTCGTCGTCAACCGCCACAGCCGCGGTACGGAGATCCAGCCCGCGCTCATCCAGAAGATCACCGGCACGGGCGTCGCGGCGACCGTCGTCCCGGCGAACTTCAAGGAGCTCCAGGGTGCGGTGGACGCGGGCCGGGTGCACGAACTCGACGCCAAGGGCACGGTCAAGCAGGCCCTGTGGACGCTCGCCGGTGAACTGGGCCTGGTCAAGGGCACGGAGACGAACTCCCATCGCAACGGCGGCCGGGAGCGCGGCGCGCTGACCTTCCGGCGACGCAAGGAGCTCGGCAGATGAGCCCGCGCCGGGACGAGGGACAGGTGACGATCGAGTTTCTCGGGATGACCCCGCTGATCCTGATCACCCTGGTACTGATGTGGCAGTTCGTACTGCTGGGGTACACGTTCTCGCTCGCGGGGAATGCTGCGGACGAGGCGGTACGGGCCGCGACGGCGGCGGCGCCGGGGGAGCGGGAGGCCGCGTGCGAGCAGGCTGGACTGGACAAGCTGCCGGGCGCCTGGAGCGGCCAGGTCAACTGCAGCACCGGCGGCGGCTATGTCACGGCCGACGTCCACCTCGATGTCCCCGTCCTGTTCCCGGGTGCGATCGCCTTCCCCTTCCAGGTCGACGGACACGCGGGCGCGGTGGAGGAGGACAAGGACTGAGATGTCGTACTCCCCGAAGAATCGAGCACACCGCGACCGTGGCCAAGTAGCCCTCGAATACCTCGGCTTCATCCCGATCCTGATCCTCGTCGCCATGGCGGGCGTCCAGATCGGGCTGATCGCCTACACCGCCCAGCAGGCCGGTACGGCGGCCAGGGCCGGGGCGCGGGCCGCCTCGCTGGACCTGAGCGCGCAGGACGGTTGTGTGAACGCGATCAGCGACTGGCTGTCCGTCGACTGCGCCGAGGGCGGGGGCGGCGACTCGGTCACCGTCACCGCCACCGTCCAGATCCCGTCGATCGTCCCCGGCTGGAGCTTCGACCCCGCCGTCAAGACCGCCACCATGCCGCTCGACCACTGAACGAGGTACCCGATGAGTCTGCGGTCCCGCATCAACACCCCCGAGGAGAACGGCAGTCGGGGCGAGGACGGACACCTGGTCTCCTCCTACCGGGCCAAGCTCCTCGAGGAGATCGACCTCGCGGAGATGAGTGCTCTGGCGGCGGCCGAGCGCCGGGCCCGCCTGGAGCGGGTGCTCGGGCACATCATCAGCCGTGAGGGTCCGGTCCTGTCGACCGTCGAACGCTCGCAGCTGATCCGGCGGGTGGTCGACGAGGCGCTCGGCCTCGGCATCCTGGAACCGCTGCTCGAAGACGCCTCCATCACCGAGATCATGGTCAACGGCCCGGACTCGATCTTCGTCGAACGCGGCGGCCGCGTCGAGCAGTTGCCGCTGCGCTTCCCCTCCCACGACCAGCTGATGCAGACCATCGAGCGCATCGTCTCCACGGTCAACCGGCGCGTGGACGAGACGAACCCGATGGTCGACGCGCGCCTGCCGTCCGGCGAGCGCGTCAACGTCATCATCCCGCCGCTCTCCCTGACCGGCGCCATCCTCACGATCCGCCGCTTCCCCCGCTCCTACACGCTGCAGGAACTGGCCGGCTTCGGCTCCCTCGACGAGAACATGCTGTACCTGCTGGCGGCCCTGGTGCAGGCGCGCTTCAACATCATCGTGTCGGGCGCGACGGGCACCGGAAAGACGACCCTGCTCAACGCGCTGTCCGGCCTCATCCCCGAGGGCGACCGGATCATCACCATCGAGGACTCGGCCGAACTCCAGCTCCAGCAACGGCACGTGGTCCGGCTGGAGTCGCGGCCGCCGAACGTGGAGGGCCAGGGCCGGGTCACCATCCGCGACCTGGTCCGCAACTCGCTGCGCATGCGCCCCGACCGGATCGTGGTCGGCGAGGTGCGCGGCGGCGAGTCCCTGGACATGCTCCAGGCGATGTCGACGGGCCACGACGGCTCCCTCGCCACGGTCCACGCCAACAGCGCCGAGGACGCGCTGATGCGGCTGAAGACCCTGGCCTCGATGTCGGAGGTGGAGATCCCCTTCGAGGCGCTGCACGACCAGATCAACAGCGCGGTCGACGTGATCATCCAGCTCACCCGGTTCGCCGACGGCGCGCGCCGGATCACCGAGATCGCCCTGCTCGACAGCCACGGCAGCGAGCCGTACCGGCTGGTCACGGTGGCCCGCTTCGACGCCCAGCCGATGGCGGCGGACGGCCGGATCTACGGCCAATTCGCGTACTTCCCGCTGCCCCGCCGTACCGTCGACCGCCTCTACATGGCGAGCCAGCCCACCCCCCAGGCCTTCGGGGTGGCCCAGTCCGCGGCCCAGTTGGCCATCCGAGAAGCCAGGTAGGACCCACCCCCATGGACCTGCAGACCCTCGTCACGCTCACCATCGGCGCCACCTTGCTGACCTGCGCCCTCGCCGTCGTGGGCCTCCACTTCTACGCCAAGGGGCGGGCACAGCGGGCGGCACTGGTCGACCGGCTGTCGGCCGCTGGCCAGGTGCCGTACACCGGCCGCCGCCGGCACTTCCGCGACCTGGACCGGCGGCTGCGCCGCACCAGGCTCGGGCGGCAGCTGGAACTGCGGCTGGCGGCGACCGGGTTGGACGTGACGCCGGGCGAGTTCTTCGCCGCGATGATCGGGCTCGTCGGGGGCCTGTGGCTGGTCGGCCAGGCGGCCCTGGCGCCCTTCTTCGGCCCGCTGGCCGGCCTGGCAGGCGTCTGGGCGGCGGTGCAGTTCCTCAACTGGCAGCGCCAGAAGCGCATCGAGAAGTTCATCAACCAACTCCCCGAACTCGCCCGCATCCTGGCCAACGCCACCCACGCCGGCCTCGCCCTGCGCACCGCGATAGGCATGGCGGCGGAGGAGCTGGAGGCCCCGGCCGGGCAGGAACTGGCCAATGTGGCCAACCAGTTGGCGGTGGGCGTGTCGATGGAGGACGCGCTGGACGAGATGGCGAGGCGACTGCCGTCCAGGGAGCTGGTGGTCCTGGTGACGACCCTGGTGCTGTCGAGCAGGGCGGGCGGCCAGGTGGTCAGCGCCCTCAGGAACCTGACCGAGACGCTGGAGGAGCGCAAGGAGACCCGGCGCGAGGTCCGCACCCAGCTCTCCCAGGTGAACATGACCGCGTACGCGGTCCCGGTCCTCGGCGTCGGCTCGCTCTTCCTGATGAACGGCGTCAAGGACGGCGCGCTGGCACGCATGACGGGCTCACCGCTGGGCCAGGGGGCGGTGATCATCGCGTTCTCCCTCTACGCGGTCGGATTCATCCTGATCCGCCGCCTGTCACGGATCGACGTCTGAGGAGGGGGCGGCTGTGATCGGTATCGGACTGGCCCTGTTGATGGCCGTGAGCGTGTGGGGCGTCTTCGCCGGCATCCGCATGTACCGGGCGGAGGCGAAACTGCCGAGCGACCTGATGCTGGCCCTGGAGGTCGGATCGACCCGCACCGGCGCGGTCGACTCCCTGGTCGACCGCATGGGCATGCGCTACGCGCCCGCCGTCCTGCGGCTGATGGGCCCCAAACAGGTGGCGAAGTACCGTCGCAAGATCGACCTGGCGGGCAACCCGGGCGGCCTGACCATCCACCGCTACGCGGCCCGCAGGGCGGTCTACGGCTTCCTCGGCGCCCTGGGCTTCCTGGTCTTCCTCCTCCGCGGCCAGATCCTGGTGGCCCTGCTCCTGCTGGCCTTCGGGGCGTTCTGGACGGAGGTCGGCATCTGGTCGGCGATCCGGGTCAGGAAGGACGTCATCGAGCGCACGCTCCCCGACTTCCTGGACGTGCTGGCGGTGGTGGTGAGCGCGGGCCTGGGTTTCCGCCAGGCACTGGACCGGGTGGCCTCCAAGTACGCGGGCCCCTGGGCCGACGAACTGCGCATCACACTCCGCCAGATGGACCTCGGCATGAGTCGCCGTCAGGCCTTCGCGGAGCTGCGCCGGCGCAACGACTCCGAACAGGTGGCGATGTTCGTGACGGCGCTCCAACAAGGCGAGGAGCTGGGCGCGCCCATCGTGGACACCCTCGTCTCCCTGGCCAAGGACATGCGCCGCACGGACGCCCAGAACGCCCGCCGCAAGGCCGCCCGCGCCGTCCCCAAGGCCACCATGATGATCACCACCTTCATGGTCCCGGCCACGATGCTCCTGCTGGCCGCGGGGCTGCTGCTCGGCTCGGGCACCGACTTCGGCACGATCACGGGGAAGTAGGGGGCCGGCCGATGTCGACGACGGGTGCGCGCGGGAACACCCACCCCGCCGAAGGCCGGGTGGGGCCCTCCGACGTGCCCGCACTGGACATCCAGGTCAACGCCCTGCAGGCCATGTGCCGCCAGGTCTTCGGCTTCCGCCTGGCGATGATCGCCCTGGCCGCCCCCGCCGCCCTCCTCAACGCGGGTCCCGGCCTCGGCACCCGCCTGGTCGGCGCGGCGGTCGTCGTCACCTTCATGGTGTCGTACGCCCTCTTCAGGGACTGGGAACGCTTCGGCCCCCTCCTCCTGCGCCACCCCACCCTCCTGGCCGCGGACACCCTCTTCGGCAGCCTCCTGCTGATCTCCGCGGGCCCGGACACCACCCTCGCCTACGTCAGTGTCTGCACCCCCCTGCTCGCCGGCATCGCCTACAGCTGGCGGGGTGCCGCGGTCTTCGCGTCCCTGCAGTCCCTGATCCTGCTCCTGGCCCAGACCGCCCTCCCGCACCCGAACACGACCCCCGCCGACATCCTTCTGCTCCCGGGTTTCTGCGTGATCACGGGCGCGGTCGGCTCCACCCTGCGCAACCTCCTGCTCCGCTTCGGCACGGCGACCCAGGCGCTCACCGTGATGAAGGCCCGCCTGGCGGTGACGGAGGCGGTCAGCGAGGAACGGGCCCGGCTGGCGCGGGAGATGCACGACTCGGTGGCGAAGACCCTCCACGGCGTCGCCCTGGCGGCGGAGGGCCTGGCGGCGTCGGCGGCCGCCCCCGCCCCGGACCCGGCCCTGCTCAAACAGCAGGCCGAGCTGGTGGCCCGAGCGGCCCGCAGAGCGGCGACGGAGTCCCGCGAACTCCTCACCGACCTGCGCCGGGACCCGGCCCCCGCCACGGACGTACTCGAGGAACTGGCCACCCGCACCAGGAACTTCAGCGCTCGTACGACCCTCCAGGCGACCTACCGGGCCCCCACCCACCCCCACCCCGAGCTCACCGTCCCGCACCCCGTGGCCCGCCAACTCCTCACCATCACCGAGGAGGCGATGGAGAACGCCCACCGGCACGCCGAGGCCACGCGCGTCGACGTCACCGCGGACGTCGACCCCGACCACGAACTGCTCAGCATCAGCGTCCAGGACGACGGCCGCGGCCTCCCCCCGGACACCACCCTCGACGCACTCCGCCGCTCCGGCCACTTCGGCCTGGTCGGCATGGTGGAACGCGCCGAGTCGGTGGGCGCCCGTATCCACATCGGCGGGGGCACGGACGCGAAGGGCACGGAAGTGCTCCTGCAACTGCCCTTGCCACCGCCGGGGGCGGACCGATGACTGCCGGGCCGATGACAGCTGGACCGGTGAAGGTTGGACCGGTGACTGCCGGACCGGTGACGGTTGGGCCGCCGGACCGACGACCCCCACACCCCACCCCGAGAGGAGGCCGTGACATGCCGGACGACGACCCCCAGCACCCCACCCCACCGATCGTGCTGTTCCCGACGGCCCCGGCCACCCCCGTCCGGATCGTCGTCGCCGACGACAACCCGGTGGTCCGAGCGGGCCTCACCGCCCTCCTCACGGGCCGCCCGGACATCACGGTCGTGGCGGAGGCGGCGGACGGCCGCGAGGCGTACGAGGCCGCGAGCCGGCACCGCCCGGACGTGGTCCTCCTGGACGTCCGGATGCCGGGCGTGGACGGCATCTCGGCGCTCCCGTACCTCGTGCCGATCGCCCCGGTGCTGATGCTGACGTACAGCGGAGAACCGGAGACCGTCCAGGAGGCGCTGCGCCGGGGAGCCGACGGCTATCTCGTGCACGGCGAGTTCACGGCGGACCAGCTCGTCCTGGCCGTACGGGACACCGCGCGGGGCCGCACCCACCTCACGCCCACGGCGGCGAGCGCCCTGCTGGCGCAACTACGCGATGCGAATGCACACGTAAATCCGCATCTTCCGTATTCCACAACGTCAATTGCTCTAAAGGGGCTTTCGCAACTGCAACCATCTGTGGGACAGTCGTCATCGGACAGGTCGCGTTTCCAACTCAGCGCGAGGGAGGCGGAGATCATGGACCTCATCGCATCCGGCATGACCAACCAGCAGATCGCGGCCGCCTGCTTCATCAGCGAGAAGACGGTCAAGAACCACATCAACCGCATCTTCGCCAAGCTCCACAGCACGAGCCGCTCCGAGGCCGCCGCGAAGTGGCTGGGCACGGCCCCGAGTTCGGGCCGAGGGGTGGGGTGAGCCGTGTCCATGCGAACTTGGGCCCGGATTTGGGCCCAGGGGCCCTGCGTCGACCGGGATCCGAAGGTCTACGTTCCGGTGGTCGATGGCGGCGACACCGAAGGGTCTCACGATGAGCAACCGGTTCAACGACGACAAGGGTCAGACCGCGGTCGAGTACCTGGGCATCATCGCGGTGGTGGTGGCGATCGTGCTGGCGATCACGGGGACGGACATCGGCCAGGCCATCTACGACGCGATCGTGAACAAGATCGACGAGGTCATCGGCGCCTGACGCGGACCCCTCGGCACGACGACGCAGGGCAGGCTTTCCCCATCTACATCACGGTGGTGGCGGGCCTGCTCTTTCTCGCGTTCGCGTTCCTGGCGGTCGGCCAGGCCGGGGCCAACCGGAACGGCGCCCAGACGGCGGCCGACGCGGCGGCGCTGGCAGCGGCCCTGGACACGCGGGACAAGCTCACCGACAAGTGGGTGGAGAACGTCCTCGATCCGACCAAATGGCAGGACATCTTCGACGGCCTGGGCGTGCCGTTCGACGGCTGCGCACGGGCCGACCAACTGGCCGCGCAGAACGACGCCACGGTCACCTGCGCGGCGCTGCCGGGGATGCCCCCGGGCTACGAGGTCGAAGCGACGACCAACAAGACCGTCGGTGATTCCATCGTCCCCGGCACCGAGAACAAGAGGTCGGTACAGCAGGCCACTGCCGTGATCGAATCGGCCTGCACATTTGAACTGCCGGGAGTGGACGCCGACGCGGACGTGCTGCCGACGCTCACGTGCGACGAACGCCAATGGACTCTGGACCCGACGGATCTGAAGGATCTCCCGAAGCCCGAGGATCTCTTCGACGTGCATCTGGCCGACTGACAAACCAACCACGAGTGGTGAAGGAAGCGCAGTGATGAGCATTCGGTTCACGGCGAAGGCCCGCAGGGGGATGGTCGCGCTGACGATCGCGGCCGGTCTGGCCGTCGGCGTGGCCGGCTGCGGCGGTGGAGGCGACGACAAGAAGCCGGAGGCGTCCGCGTCCGCATCCAAGAGCGGCAGTTCCGGCGCGAGCACCCAGGAGGGCACGGACGAGCCCGTCGCCGAACTCAAGGGCGAGGACGGGCTCGTCCTCCAGATCGACTCCGTGCAGCGGGACTCCGGCGGATTCCTCACGGTGAGCGGCGAGATGAAGAACGACGGCGACAAGGCGGCCCGCGTCTCGGTACGGACCGCGGGCGACGAGACCGAGATCATCAGGCACGGCTCGTCACTGGGCGGAGCGACCCTGGTCGACTCCAAGTCCAAGAAGCGCTACTACGTCCTGCGCGACACCGACGGCCGGCCCCTGACGACGACGGGCATGCCGAGGATCGAGGCGGGCGCGTCCATCCCGGTGTTCATGCAGTTCCCGGCCCCCCCGACGAACACCACCGACGTCACCTTCCAACTCCCCACCTTCGCCTCCGCCACCATCCAGATCTCCGGGTGAGGCACCCCATGACCACCGCTCCCCGCCTCGCCCTCACCCTGACCGCGGCCACGCTCCTCACGGCCGTGTTCCTCCCCGCCGCGCAGGCCGACGACGGCCCCAGCGTGCCGCCGGGCACCGAGCCCTCCGCCACCGCACCCGTCGAGGTGGACCCCAACGACCCAGACCTGAAGCTCCCCGAGGGCGCCACTCTCGCCGAGCCGAAGGTCCTGGACATCAAGCAGGTCGTGGAGGACCAGAGCGGCGACGAACGGCGTGAAGACACCAACGCGGACGTGAAGTTCGCCCTGCAGGCAGAGGTCCTGTTCGGCAAGGACAGCGCGAAGCTCAACGGCGAGGCGAAGGCCCGTATCTCCGCGATCGCGGCGGAGATCAAGAACCAGCACGCCACCCGGATCCGGGTCTTCGGCTTCACCGACAACCTCGGCAGCTACGCCCACGGCCGCACCCTCTCCCGCCAGCGCGCCAACGCCGTACAGGACGTCCTGGACCAGGAGTTGAAGGACTCGGGGATCACCTACGAGGTCCGCGGCTACTCCGAGGACTACCCGATCGCCTCCAACTCGACGGAGTCGGGCCGCAAGAAGAACCGACGGGTCGAGGTGTCGTTCCCGAGAGGAGAGAGCTGAGGGACGGCGAGGCGCACATGTGACGTATACGTGACGTATACTTGCTGCATGTCCGATGTCATGATCCGCGTGCCCGCCGAAGTCCGTGACCAGCTCGCCGCCGTAGCGGAAGCGCGGGGGACCAGTCTTCGTGCCCTCATGCAGGAGATAGCGGCTCAGACGCTGACCCCGGAGCAGATCAGGGAACGGGCGGAGCGCACTCGTACCCTTCTCGCCGAGCGGTTCGGGCACTACGTGACGGACGAGGAGTCCGAGGAGATGCGGCGCAGGATGCGAGAGGCCAGCGTCGCTCACCGGGCCGCGCTCGCAGAGGCGGACTCGTCCCGTTGAACCTCACCGAGCACTATGTCCTCGACGGTGCCACATTGCTGGCAATGGGGGGAAACAAGCAGGTCTCTGGTCTCGTCCATGCGGCGGCAGCCAGCGCTGACGTGCGCTTATGGGTACCGGTTCTGTGCCTCCTGGAGGCTGAGCGCGAGCGGGCGGGGATCGTCGCCCACGTCGGTGTCCTGTTGGACGTCCTCCGCGTCGTCGACGACGACTACGCGATGGCTGTGACTGTCGCTGAACTCGTTCGCGACGGCGTCGGTTTCGGAATCGCTGCAGCCGTACATGTCGCACGGCCGAACCTGATGCTTCCGGACGGGGCGCTCGTGGCGACCGTGGCCCCGGAACGCTACGCCGGGCTAGGGGTCGGGGTCATGGACCTGAACCGCTGACCGTGTGAGCGAAGCGCCGTTTCGCCGGCTCCGGGTGACCGTGACGGCCCGTAGCCGGCGATCATGGGGCAGAGCGCCGGAGAACAGGTCTCTTTACCAGGTCACCGGCAGCTCGTAGACGCCGTACACGATGCCGTCGTCCTTGAACGGGATCTTGTCGGGGTCGGTGGCCCGGCGCAGGGTGGGGATGCGGCGGAAGACGGTGTGGTAGACGACCTGGAGTTCCAGGCGGGCCAGGGGCTGGCCCAGGCACTGGTGGATGCCGAAACCGAAGGCCATGTGGCGGCGGGCGTCGCGACGGACGTCGAGGCGTTCGGGGTCCGGGAAGACGTCGGCCTGCCAATTGCCGGTGGCGCCCGGCATGATGACGCCTTCACCGGCGCGGATGGACCGGCCGCCGACGACTCCTCCCTGTCTGTGTCGTCAGGGTCGAAATCCAGCCGAAGGCCCCGAAAGGCGGCCCGCCACGGTGATACTTTTTACTCGCTCAGCGCTAATCGATTGGCGTAACAAATCGAAAGCCCCGGATGACGAGGGGCGGCAGCGAACAACGGGGGATACGGCATGTCGGGCGGCACGGACATCGAGGATCCGGCGGCACTGAACCGCGCGGGCACCGGCGCGCAGGAGATGGCGGGACGGACACGAACCGCCGGCGCCCACCCGATGGACGAGACCCGCTCGGCATCAAAGGACTTCGGCAGCGGCAACTGGAACGGCGGCCTCGGCGGAGCGCTCAGCGGCCTGGCGGAGACCTGGTCGAGCCAGGTCTCGGCGCTCGCGTCCACGTGCGAGGGCCTCTCCCGCCAGTGCGGCGGCTCGGGCTTGCTCTACCAGAGCACCGAGACGGCGAACACGCAGACCATGCGCTCCCTGTCCGGCAAGCCGTCACCGTTCGGCTGACGCTGACGCTGACGCTGACGCGATCTCACCACCGCCATCTGCGATCACCACACCACGGGGACCCACCACAGCCATGCCGACGTACGAGCAGCTGTACCACCTCAACCTCGGCAACCTCAAAGCGGCGGCCGACCGCTGGCGGGAGACGGCCAGCAAGTTCAAGGGCCTGCACACCGCGTACGGCGACGAGGTCGCGGCGCCCTTCAAGCAGGCCGGCTGGCACCAGCCCGTTCTGACGGCGGCCAAGGCGGACAGCGATGTCCGCGCCGCCCACCAGGAGTTCGAGGACGCCCAGAAGGAGGCGGAGGGCATCGCCGGTGTCCTCGCCTCACTCCACGGCGCTTTGAAGAAGGCCAAGGACGACCTCAGCCACCTCGCCGAGGTAGAGGCCCCCAAGCAGGAGCTGCACGTCAGCGCCACCGGCGTCGTCACCCCACGCAACGACGCCAACCAGCAGACCTGGGCCCACCACGACCCCGACGGCCAGGCCCTCATCCGCGAACAGCAACAGGCCTGCGACGCCTTCGCCCGCCGCATCGAAGCCGTCCTCCAACAGGCCGCCGACGCCGACGAAACGGCGTGCTGGGCCCTGCGCCGCGACCTGGGCGGCTACACGGACAACTTCAACTCCAAGGTCGTCATGTCCTTGGACTCCGCCGACGCCACCCACGCGGCCGAGCTGATGAAGAAGGGCGACAAGCTCACCGACAAGGAGCTCACCGAGCTCAACCACCTGCTGAAGTCCAACCAGGGCGACGCGGAGTTCTCCACCACCTTCTACAAGCAGCTCGGCCAAAAGGGCACCCTCCAGCTCTACGGCCAGCTCGCCCTGCAGACCGCCGACGCGGGTGACGGGCGCAAGGCGTTGCTCCAGCAGCTTCAGCGCAACATGGGCAACAACCTGGCCACCGCCACCGACCCGGCCAACAAACCGCACCTGAACGAGCAGTGGACCGCCGAACTACGCAAACTCGGCACCCAGCACATCCCGCTGTACCCGGACGGCATGCGCGAGGGCCCCTACGGCTACCAGCTCCTCGGCGGCATCCTCCGCTACGGCAACTACGACTCCTCCTTCCTCACTCCGATCGCGGAACACGTCACCCAACTCCACGCCAAGAACCCGTACTTCTTCGCCGGAACGAAGTCCGACTTCGGAGACCCGGAGTACGGCTTCAACCCCTCGGGCAAGAACGGCGCCGGCTACGACCCGATGAACAGCGTCCTGGAGGCGTTGGGGCACAGCCCACAGGCGGCCACCGACTACTTCACCCCACCCATGGAGAAGTACGCCGAGGACGGCACCCACAAGGGCGAGCTCGCCAACATCGACGGCGCGAACAGCTACCTGGACTACCTGGTCAACAAAGACTACGAGTCCTTCCCCGACATCACGGGTCACGACCCGGACGCCGCGCAGAAGTCCATGAACGACTTCCCGGACTCCTTGGGACACGCCCTCGAAGCAGCCACCACGGGCCGTCCCGCCGGTGCCGACCCTTCCACGGGCCCGCTCGCGCACAGTCCGGACCAGGCGGCTCTAGCTTCCCAAGTGATCAATAAATTCAGTGGCCCTGATGCCGACGGCCTCCTCAACAGCGACGACGGAACCGCCCCTTACGCGGCTGCCACTGACAGCCTTGGCAACATCGGCGCCGACTACATGGGTGACATCCAGCGCTCGATCAGTGGCCAGACGGGCCTGCCGGTTCAAGGTTCGAATGCTGATCTGGATCCCGAAGTGACCAAGGAGTTCCTCTATCAGGTCAGCCAGGACCCCGACGCCTACGCCGCCCTCACCGGTTCCCAGCAGGCATACACCTCGGCGGTCATCGACGCGGAGATCAAGGGGCCGGACGACAGCGACGTCTCTCTCACGCAGCGCGTCTCCTCCGCCGCGCACCCGGGGGCCGAGGTCGCGGGCATCATGAGCGCTGCCCGTGCGCACGCCGTTCATGACACCCACGCTCACGGGGACGCCGAGTACAACGAAGGTGTGGACACGGCCAACAAGTGGGTCGGTCGCGGCTTGGGCCTGGCCACAGGTGCCATCAAGGTCCCCGTCGTCGGCGACGTCGCCGGCTGGGCGATCGAGGATATCCAGGAGAACGTGGCCAAGAGGCTGTACCAGGACACCACCGGTGAGGCTCAAAGCGAGGCGGGCAGAAGCTACACCAGCGGTGAGTCGGCGCTGCGGGAGGCGGTCCGCGCTGACATCGCCCGTTCCGGAGGGAGCGAGGACTTGCAGGACGCTGTCGGCCGAGAGGTCGACCAGAGCCACGCCACCGGCGCAGAATGGGGGGACCAATACCATGGCTGACCGCTATTCCAGCCGCCGTATGGGCTGCGCAGTACTTTCTGTCACCGCGCTTCTGCTCACGGCCTGCTCTGGTGAGGAGAAGCCCGAAGTCGCGTACTCCGTGCCTGACACTTTGTGCGGAGCACACGTCGGGAAGAATGCTGTCGAGCCCCTCTTTCCACCAGGGCGCAAGCTGACGCACACCGGCGACGCCCTCGACAACGGAAAGTACGCCTCGGGGTGCGACTATGCGGTCGACAACGCCAAGACACTCCTCGTCAGCAGCTTTTTCCACCAGGACAGACCAACTGCCCGCCAGATCGCCGAGAAGAGGGCCACGGACTACGGGGACGGGGACAAGAAGGTCACCGTCGACGCCTCTGGCAACATCGCCTTGTACTCCCGTGGTGCCGTGGCGGTGGCAGCGTGCCCCGGGTACTCACCTGATGCGGACGGTCTGCCCAGAACCAGTTTCTCCGTGGAGATCCTTGCCTTCTACCCCAAGGATCTCTCCAAGGCGGAAAAGGCGCTTACACAGTTGCTGAGGAAGCTTGTTCCGGTCGTGGCCAAGGCCAACAGCTGCTGATTCGGGAACTCGCGCACGTGGATCTGCGGCGTTCGGGCCCAGATCCACGTGACGGGGGACCCCACTTTGTCAGAAGGTGCTCTTCACCACCGACTTGGTCACCGACGGGCTCCGCGCCCAAGTCCCGTATGCACTGCTAGGCCGTGGCGAGTTCACACCACACGAGTTTGCCTCGGTTGCCGTGTCTGGACAGTGGCTGCCATCCCCACAGGTCGGCGCAAGCCCGTACCAGCGCCAGCCCTCGCCCTTCTTCTGCTTCCTCGGAGAGGTTCAATGCGCCCGGTGGCTCGGGTGGTTCGGGGGCGGTGTCCCAAGCGCCGATCCTCAGGACGCCCGGCATGGTCGGCGGGGGCGCGGTCGGGCGCGGCTTCTGCGGCTTGGAGTTGACGCAGCTGCAGATGGGACACACCGGGTTGGCCAAGGCCTTCGCCACCTTCGCGGAGCGTTGGGAGTGGGGGGTGAAGGCGCTGGTCGACGAGGGCAATGAGATCGCGGAGAAGCTCGATCTGTCGGCCGGTTACTACCACGAGGCCGAGGAGTACGCGATCGGCGTCACCAAGGACTACGTCGTGGCCGCCTACGGCGATCCGGCCGTCTCCGGCGAGGACGCGGAGCGCATGTCGTGGGACCAGGTCGGGGCCTCGGCAAAGGGAAGTTGGACGCCGGATCTCTCCCAGCAGTCGGCCTCCGAGTCCCTGCACCAGATGGGGCAGAGCTGGCAGGCCACCGAGGAGGACCTGACCACCAGCGGTCAGTACGGCACGCAGCTGCGGGCCGGCGGAGAGTTCGTGCGGGAGTCGGTGGACGCCGTCACGCCTGAGGACGGCGACTGATGGGTGTCCTTGGGGAGTTGGGGGACCTGGCCGACGGCGTCAAGCAGGGCATCTCCGACGGTGTCAACGCGACCGCGGGCGTGGTGGGCGACAGCCTGGACGTGGCCGGGATGCAGTCCGTCGGGGAGAAGGTCCGCGACGGCGCCGAATACCTCACCGGGGCGGTCGGCGCCGCGGTGCCCGAGCGGGAGTTGGGCGAGACCGACGAGCCGGGCGAGCTGATCCACGGCTCCACCGGGGACATCGAGGAGGCCGTCCGGCATCTGAAGGCCTTCGCCGCCGCGTTCGAGAGCACCGGGCAGGCACTGAGGAAGCTCGACCCGGGCCACTGGACCGGTACCGCGGCCGAGTCCTTCCGGGACTCCTTCACCACTCACCCCAAGAAGTGGCTGACCGCGGCCGACGCCTGTACGGCCGCGGCGCAGGCGCTGGCGTCGTACGCCCACACGGTGTCCTGGGCGCGCGGGCAGGCGGGTGAGGCGATCGCGAAGTGGCGGGCCGCGGAGGCGAAGAGCACTGCGGCCCGGCAGAAGTACGACCAGCAGCTCTGGGACTACCGGTCAACCCTGGGCGTCCGCTCCCTGGCGGGCTCCGGCGACCGTACCCCCACCGACCCGGGGGACTTCGTGGACCCCGGAGAGGCTGACCGGCAGTCGGCCCGGGAGATCCTCAAGGACGCCCGCCACACGCGGGACTCCGCCGCCGAGACCGCCGCGACCAAGGTGACCGGGGCGTTCGAGGCGGCCCCTGCCGAGCCCGGTGCCTGGGCGAGGCTCAAGGCCGGTCTGATGGACGCCCCCATGGCCGCCAACATGGAGCTGGAGCACTTCGCCGGCGGCTTCCTCAAGGGCGGGATCGGGCTGACCCGCATGATGCGGACGGTCAACCCGCTGGACCCGTACAACCTCACCCACCCCTCGCAGTACCTGCGGAACGTCTCCATCACCGGTATGGGGCTGCTCACCTCGGCCAACCACCCGGTGCGGACCGCCAAGTCGATGGCCGGCTCAGGGTGGTCTACGGACCCGTCCGAGGCGTTCGGCACCCTCACTTTCGACGTCGGCCTCGACCTGCTCACCGGCGGTGCGGGCGCGAGCGCGGGCACCGCCCGCCGCACATTCACCGCGGGCGTGAAGGACGCCATGGAGACGGGGGTGGAGCGGGGCGCCCGCGAGGGGGTCGGGACGGCAGCCGAGAGCGCGGGGGACTCTGCCGCGAGGAACGTGGCCAAGGACGGCTTGCCGGACGGCTGGGCCATCAAGCGGGGCCCGGAGACCGCGGACGCCACGGCGGATGCCGTCAAGGACGTTGCCAGGGACAAGTGGGCGAACACCGCCGACTCGGCGGGCGGTTCACCGGCTGCGGAGGCCGATGCCCAAAGCGCTCTCCCGGGGCAGGACGGCCTCACGGACTTCGCCAAGCACCAATCGGCGATGGCGGAGATCTCCGAAGGCGCGGTCACGTTCAGAAACAGTGAGGGCGCGATGCAGTACGGCGCCAAGCACTGGAACGAGTACGCGGAGGGCCTGCCGAACGACGTGAAGGAGACGGTGAAGAGCTACACGGAGACCGGACATCTGCGCGTCAACGGGTTCCTGCGGGGCGAGAAGTACTACGACACCCCGGAGGTACACCAGCAGATCGAGCACCTGGACAAGGCGCTCGCCGGCAATCCGCTGCCCGAGGACGTCGTCGTCGACCGCAGCACGAACCTGGAACACTTCTTCGAGAAAATGGGTGAGCACGACCCGTTGACGATGGTCGGTAAGACCTTTACCGATGACGGCTACATGTCCACCTCGCTGGGAGGAGCCGTATCCGAATCCAGGGCCTCCGTCCTCCACCTGCGGGTGCCCGCGGAAACCCCCGGCCTGTGGGTGGAGAAGGTGGGCGCCTACGGTGCCGGAGAGCGAGAGCTGCTGCTCGGCCGCGGCAGCGAATACACGATCACCAAGGCGTTCCAGGATGCCAACGGCAAGTGGCAGATCTACGGAGAGATTCACTGATGGGCGAGCAGCAGCGGCCGGACGACCATTTTGGCGAGAGGCCCTCTTCTGCGATGTCGCAAGATCTGCGCGTACGGCTGACAGGCGGGGTGGAGGACTATCCACACCACGCGAACGGTCCCGTGCAGTATGTCGTGGTGGCCAACATGGCGGGGATTCTGCTGGCTGTGTACGCGTCGGACGCGGAGGGTGCCCTCGGCTACGTCGTGCGCCCGGAGCTCGGGCCCGATGCCAGTAACTCCGCCGGCTTCTGGCTCCCCCTGATGCGGTCCGCGTGGGTGCGGAGGACGCCTCCCACCGAGGCGTTGGCCGAGATGGTGGCGGTGGCGCGACGGGACGGACTTCCGTACCAGGGGTGGGTGGTGCCCGGGCCGTGGCGCGAAGCTCCCAGCCTGGCGGCCCTGAGAGAAGAGATCGTCGGCGACGGCGAGTGGGACCGGAGTCCGCGTGATCTGAAGCTCAACGTGTATCCCGTGATCCCCTTCCGCGGTCCGCAGATGCTCGCCCCCGAAGTGACCGAGGTCATGCGGTACATCGCACGGCGTCAGCCCGGCAAGGCGGTCTTCGCCATCGATCCGGCATACGACCCGCACGGCGAGGTCCCGGAAGAGAGGATGCTCGGCGGCTGGCCCATCGACGAGAACGGCGAGATCGGCGAGTTCCACTTCAACCCCACTTACGCCCCGACCCTCACCGCGCTGCGGTACCGTCCGCCGGAGAACGAGGTGGAGCGTACGCTCCAGGCCCTGGACTCACGCCGCGGCACCCCCGAAGCCCTCCTCGACGCCTTCCGCGAGGGCACCCTGTTGGTCTGCGTCGACGAGGCCGGAAAGCAACTCCGCTTCCGTCAGGGCGGTGACGGCGAGCGCTTCCTGGACGTCTACACCAGCACCCAGTACGTTCCGGACGACGGTCGCCAGGTGCGGGCGATGAACGGGGGCGAACTCGCCAAGGGCCTGTTCGGTTGCACCGTGGCGATCAACCCCGGCTCTCGCCCCAACATCTCGATCCCGTCCTCCGACCTCGCCGTGAGCGCCTTCGGCTGACCCGCCCAGGAGCGCTAACCGAGCCGGGGATGCGCTCTCCGCCCCCGGTCTCTCCCTCCGCCCTACCCCCCGACGACTCAACCCCCTACCCCCGACGACCCAACCCCCTACCCCCCAACGACCTCCACCCGCACCCCCACCCGCACCCCCCACCCCTCCATCACCCCCGCCCCCGCCTCCAGCACATGCCGTGACCGCAGCCGCGGCAGACCGAGTCGTCCGGGCTGCATGGTCCGTACGGCGATGACCCGGAGGCCGCGGTCGAGGTAGGCGACATCGATGGGCATCCGCATCCCAAAGGTGTGCACGCTGCCCGCGGGGGAGAGCAGGAGCGCGCCGTCCACGGAGTCCCGTCCGAGCAGCCCCCGGGTGCGGGCCCGGTAGGAGGTCGCGATCTCCAGCGGTACGGAGAATCCGGCTCGCTCTCCGTGCACCACCAGGCTGCCTCGCCCGTCCCGCCAGCGTCCCATCCCCGAGCACCTCCCAGCTGTACCGTGGCAGCCCATCCTCCACCGCGTTCCCAGGTCAGGTGTCCGATGCGGAAAATCGTCCTGATGATGTCCATGTCCCTCGACGGCTACATCGAGGGCCCCGACCGCGACATCAGCTGGCACAGGGTCGACGACGAGTTGCACGCGCACATGAACGCCACGGTCGCCGGAATGGGCGGGCTGCTCCACGGCCGGGTCGTCTACGAGCTCATGGCCGACTACTGGCCCACCGCCGACGCCGACCCCGAAGCCCCCGCATCCGTCAGGGAGTTCGCCCCGATCTGGCGGGACCTCCCCAAGGTCGTCTACTCCCGGACCCTCACGCACGTCGACTGGAACTCCACCCTCGTCCGCGAGGTCGTACCGGAGGAGGTCCGGGCGCTGAAGGAGCAGCCAGGCGGTGATCTCTCCCTGGGCGGGGCCGGCGTGGCGGAGACCTTTCTGCGGTACGGCCTCGTCGACGAGCTGCGGATCTACGTCCACCCCGTCCTCATCGGCCGGGGCAAGCCCCTCTTCCCGGACGCCGACACGCTGACCTCCCTCCGGCTCGTCGAGTCGCACACCTTCGGCAACGGCGTCGTACTGCTGCGGTACGAGCCGGAACACGAGAACGGCACGGCCCCGTGAAGGAGTTGTCCATTCCCGATGCGGTGGGTAGGAAGGCGGCATGACCGGACTCGGCGCTGTGTTCCGTCCCCAACTCCCTCCCGAGCGGCTGCGGGCCCTCGCCCGGCTCGCCGACGAGACGGGGCTCGAAGAGCTCTGGCTGTGGGAGGACTGCTTCCGGGAGGGCGGGATCTCCTCCGCCGCTGCCGCCCTCGCCTGGACCGAGCGGGTACGGATCGGCGTCGGGCTGCTCCCCGTGCCCCTGCGGAACGTCGCCATCACCGCGATGGAGGCGGCCACGCTGCACCGGATGTTTCCGGGACGCGCGGTCCTCGGCGTCGGCCACGGTGTGCAGGACTGGATGGGGCAGGTGGGAGCGCGGGCGGAGTCGCCGCTCACCCTGTTGCGCGAGCATCTCCTCGCGCTGCGGGCCCTGTTGGCGGGGGAGCGCGTCACCACGCGGGGGCGGTACGTCTCGCTGGACGACGTCGCCCTCGACTGGCCGCCCGACGGCCCCGTCGAGGTGCTCACCGGGGCCACCGGCCCGCGCACCCTGCGGCTCGCGGGCGAGGCCGCCGACGGCACGGTACTCACCGCCGCCACCCCGCCCGAGGGGGTCCGCCGGGCCCGGCGGCTCATCGACGAGGGACGGGAGAAGGCGGGGCGGACGGATCCGCACCGGGTCGTCGTCTATCTCCTCACCGCCACCGGACCCGGCGCGGCCGCCCGGCTGCGCGCCGAACTCATCGACGAGGGCGTCGCCGACGTCCCCGACCTCGGTGTCGCCGGGGACGCGGACGCCGTCGCCAAGGCCGTCCAGCGGCTCGCCGACGGCGGCGCCGACACGGTCGTCCTCCAGCCGACGGCCGACGAACCCGACCCGGAGGGCTTCGTACGGTTCGCCGCGCGCGAAGTCCGGCCGCTGGTGTCCTGACTCCCACCTGGTCGCACCGGCCGAACGAGCGCCGAAAAATGAGCGGCGCCCGCCCGCACCCCCCTGCGACGATCACTGCCATGACCTCCCACCCCACCCGTACATTCGAGGACCTCGTCGCCGAGGGCGCCGCCGTGCCCACCGAGGGCTGGGACTTCTCCTGGTTCGAGGGGCGGGCCACCGAGGCGCGGCCCTCGTGGGGGTACGCGCGCTCACTGGCCGGACGGCTGGCCGGAGCCGCCGCCTCGCTGGACATCCAGACGGGCGGCGGCGAGGTCATGGACTTCGCCCTCGGACAGGGCGTCAGGTCACCCGTCCTCGCCGCGGCCACCGAGGGCTGGCCCCCGAACGCCGCCAAGGCCACCGCCCTGCTGCGCCCGCGCGGCGTCGTGGTCGTCGCCGTACCGGAGGACGCGCCGCTGCCCTTCGCCGACGCCGCCTTCGACCTGGTCAGCAGCCGGCACCCGGTCAACCCCCAGTGGGCGGAGATCGCGCGCGTACTGCAGCCCGGCGGCACGTACTTCGCCCAGCACGTCGGCCCGCGCAGCGTCTTCGAGCTCGTCGAGCACTTCCTCGGCCCGCAGCCCGCGGCACAGAGCTCGGACCGCCACCCCGACCGCGAACGCGCCGCCGCCGAGGCCGCCGGACTGGAGATCGTCGACCTGCGCGCCGAGCGGCTGCGGATCGAGTTCCACGACATCGCCGCCGTCGTCCACTTCCTGCGCAAGGTGGTGTGGATGGTCCCCGGTTTCACCGTGGCGCGGTACGAGCCCCTACTGCGGTCCCTGCACGAGCGGATCGAGACCGAGGGCCCCTTCGTGGCCCACAGCAGCCGCCACCTCATCGAGGCTCGCAAACCGCTCGGCTGAGACACCCCCGCCCGCAACAGGCCCCGCAAAGCGGACAATGTGTGCATCCTTGGCCGATCTGTCCCGCATATCCATGGTCTTCACGAGGTTTCCACATCGTTATCCCAGGCGGCTCGCGTCCGGGCCGTGGCTGACGTAAATTCAAGACGAGGCAATTCGCGTCAGCAAAGCTGCGCGGTGGCACCGCGCAGAGGAGGGGGCTGCGCGGTGCCGTGCCCGCTTCCCGGCGTCAAAGAAACGTTCCGACCCGGAGTCACCCACGCGGGCGATGCCCCACGCCCCCATGATTCCGCCGCGATTCGGCCACGAAACCCCCATGAACAGGGCTTCGACCCACCACCGCGCCGTCGCCGTCCGACTCCGGAGAGTAGTTGTGGCACGCCGATGCACACACCATCCCTCACGAAGGGTTATGGTGGAAACCCCCCCTCGGGCCGGTCCGTCTCCCCCCCACGGACCGGCCCGTTTTTTGTGCGCGGGGGACGGTCGGGAGACGCGCGAGAGATGCCCGCGAGACGCGCATGAGTCGGGCGGCCGGGGTACCCGCCAAGGCGCGGCGCCCGCACCGACAGGGGCCTCGCGGCACGGGCGCGACCGGTCCCCGACGGCCCGCCACCGCCCACGCACCAGAAGGCCCCGTGCAGTTGGCAACCGGAAGCCACCGGTAGGCTCTAGCCGCGGGGACCGCCATCTCAGAGGGGCTGACTTTCACGTGAACCTGCGCGACAAGCTGCGTGGCCTGCTGGTCAGGCTCTACGCACGCCGGGTGGAAGGCCACCTGGACCACGCCCAGGTGCCCAAGCACATCGGTGTCATCGTGGACGGCAGTCGGCGCTGGGCCAAGGCAGCCGGTTCCACCCCCGTCGACGGCCACCGCGCCGGCGCGGAGAAGATCGAGGAGTTCCTCGGCTGGTGCTCCGAGACGGACGTCGAGGTCGTCACCCTCTGGCTGCTGTCGACGGACAACTTCAACCGCCCGCCGGAGGAGCTCGGCCCCCTCCTCGGCATCATCGAGGACGTCGTGCGCACCCTCGCCGCCGACGGCCGCTGGCGCGTCCACCACGTCGGCACCCCCGACCTGCTGCCCTCCCCGATGCAGACGGCGCTCAAGGAGGCGGAGGAGTCCACCGCCCGCGTCGACGGAATACTGGTCAACGTCGCCATCGGCTACGGCGGCCGCCAGGAGATCGCCGACGCCGTACGGTCGATGCTGCTGGACGCGCACGACAAGGGCACCTCGATGGAGGAGCTCGCCGAGGCCGTCGACATCGACATGATCGGCCGTCATCTCTACACCGGCGACCAGCCCGACCCCGACCTCGTGATCCGCACCAGCGGCGAGCAGCGGCTGTCCGGATTCATGCTGTGGCAGACCGCCCATTCGGAGTACTACTTCTGCGAGGTCTTCTGGCCGGCCTTCCGCAAGGTCGACTTCCTGCGCGCGCTGCGCGACTACGCGGCACGCCACCGCCGCTACGGCGGCTGACAGGCACCCCACAGAAAAGCGCCCGTCTACCCCGTTTGGGACGGAAGTAACACGGAGTTCACCAGCGTGCCGTCGTCCGTACTGGCATGGCAGCGCATGTTCGAGGGCATAACCCAGTCAGGTCGATGCCCGAACCACGGGTGTCGGATCTCAGCGGGCGGCACGGGGCCGTCCGCCCGGGAGGCCCTTTGCACCAGCTCGACCGTGCGGTCTCAGCACGGAAGAAGCAGTGGAGGGCCGGTTCCCGGCCCGTGCAAACGGGCCGTCGACCGGTCCAGCTCCACTCCGTCGCTCCCCGACCTCATCCGAGGGGGTACGTCCTTCCGTGGTGACCAGCACAAAGCGCCACAAGCCAGACCGGCGCACTTATGTCCTCGACACCAGTGTTCTGCTGTCGGACCCCAACGCCCTGAGCCGCTTCGACGAGCACGAGGTCGTGCTCCCCATCGTCGTGGTGACGGAACTGGAGGCCAAGAGGCACCATCCCGAACTCGGATACTTCGCCCGGCAGGCCCTGCGCCTGCTCGACGACTTCCGGGTCCGGCACGGTCGTCTGGACGCCCCCATCCCGATCGGGGACCTCGGCGGAACCGTCCGTGTCGAGCTCAACCACTCGGACCCCAGCGTGCTGCCCAGCGGCTACCGACTGGGGGACAACGACTCCCGCATCCTCGCTGTCGCCCGGAATCTGCAGGCCGAGGGGTTCGACGTCACCGTCGTGTCGAAGGACCTCCCGCTCAGGATCAAGGCGTCCTCGGTCGGTCTGCTGGCCGAGGAGTACCGCGCCGAACTCGCCATCACGGGCTCCTCCGGCTGGACCGGGATGTCCGAGCTGACGCTGCCCGGCGAACAGGTCGACATCCTCTTCGAGGAGGGGCACGTCTACGTTCCCGAGGCCGCCGACATCCCCGTCCACACCGGGCTGACGATCCACTCGGAGCGCGGCAAGGCCCTCGGCCGGGTCTCGCCCGAGGGAAACGTCCGTCTGGTGCGCGGCGACCGGGAGGCGTTCGGCATCAAGGGGAGGAGCGCGGAGCAGCGCATCGCGCTGGACATCCTGCTCGACCCGGACATCGGGATCGTGTCCATGGGCGGCCGGGCCGGCACCGGAAAGTCGGCGCTCGCGCTGTGCGCGGGTCTGGAGGCGGTCCTGGAGCGCCGCCAGCACAAGAAGGTCATGGTCTTCCGTCCGCTCTACGCGGTCGGCGGGCAGGAACTCGGCTATCTGCCGGGCTCCGAGGCCGAGAAGATGGGCCCCTGGGCGCAGGCGGTCTTCGACACGCTGTCCGCGGTCACCAGCCGCGAGGTCATCGAGGAGGTCACCGCGCGCGGCATGCTCGAGGTCCTGCCGCTCACTCACATCCGCGGCCGCTCGCTCCACGACGCGTTCGTGATCGTGGACGAGGCACAGTCGCTGGAACGGAATGTGCTTCTCACCGTTCTGTCCCGAATCGGCGCGAATTCACGGGTCGTTCTGACCCATGACGTGGCCCAGCGGGACAATCTGCGGGTCGGTCGCTACGACGGTGTGGTCGCCGTGGTGGAGAAGCTGAAGGGACACCCGCTCTTCGCCCACGTCACGCTGACGAGGTCCGAGAGGTCCCAGATCGCGGCGCTTGTGACCGAAATGCTGGAAGACGGCCAGATCTGACAGAACCAGGGGAAAAGCGGGGCCAGTTGGCGCCGTCCGGAAAGGCCAAGAGCCTAGCCGGGCGGCGCCTTCGTGTGTCGCCGTTTCTCGAAATCCCTGGGGCCAAACGGGATGTGAGCTTTCACACGCAACTCAGAATTGCCACCCGGCGTCCGGTTACGGCAGAGTCTCACTCCTGTCAGGCCCCGCATACGACACATCTGTACCCCCAGCGGTACGGCACCACAGCAACACCACCAACTCCACAGCGTCGTCGTATGCCGCCCGCGCACCATGCGGCGCTCCCCGTGAGGGAGTTGCCCACCGGGCCCGTGCCTCCCGTGACCCCGCAGTTGGGAGGCCAGTGTCTAGGGGCACGATTGCGTCCGCCAGGGTCACCGAAGCGGGCGATGCTGGAAGGAAAACCGTGTGAGCCCGATTTCGGTCCGGGGATTCGCAGTGGCCTCAGCCACCGCGGTCACCGCTGTCGGAAGCGTTGTCGGAGTTGCCTCCGGCAGTGTCGCGCAGCCGAACGACGCCGAGGCGATGGCAGCCGACACGACGACGCTCCTGGCGGACATCCCCGCGGGTGAGCAGGCTCAGGTGCAGACCGTGTCCCTCACGCAGCAGGCCGACACACAGGCCATCGCCGCGGACGCGAGCGCCAAGAAGGTCGCGGAGGAGTCGGCGCGCAAGGCCGCCGCCAAGTCCGCGATCGAGAAGAAGGAGGCCGCCGAGAAGGCGGCCAAGGAAGCCAAGGAGCGCGCCGAGGCCAAGGAGAAGGCCAGCAGGAGCTCCTCCAGCTTCCCCGTGCAGAGCTCGTACACCGTCGGCCAGATCCAGGCGATGGCTGCCTCGATGGTGCCGAGCGGGCAGTTCCAGTGCTTCAGCAACATCGTGGACCACGAGTCCAGCTGGAACTACCGGGCCGTCAACGCCTCCTCCGGTGCCTACGGTCTCTTCCAGGCCCTGCCGGGCTCCAAGATGTCGTCGGTCGGCTCCGACTGGCAGACCAACCCGGCCACCCAGATCAAGTGGGGCCTCAACTACATGGACAGCCGGTACGGCAGCCCCTGTGAGGCCTGGTCGTTCTGGCAGGCCAACCACTGGTACTGAGCGCGCCCGGCACTCAACCTCGCGAAGCCCCTCCCCGTCCTAGGGGGAGGGGCTTTTGCCCTGTACGGTCGGACCGGACGGCTCCAGGGGGGAGTGGTGGGGAGAGACGGGGGAAGAGGACGGATCATGTCGCGAGTGCCAGGGTGGATCGGTCGGCTCGGTGCCCGACTGACCGATGTGGGAGAGCGGCTGGACGAGCGCCGCGCCGAGGTGGCCCGTGAGGAGGCCGAGGCCGACTCGTCCGAGCAGCCCCGGCACAAGCCGGGGAAACCGGTGAGGACCGCCTCCCGCCCGCCCGTCGTGCTGGTCCCCCGCCCCGACCCGGCGCAGGCCGTGCCGTGGGGCGTACGGGTCGCCGCCGAGGCCGGCTGGCGGCTCCTGATCCTTGCGGGCACCGTCTGGGTGCTGATGCGGGTCATCAGCTCCGTACAGCTCGTCGTCTTCGCCTTCGTCGTCGCCCTGCTCATCACCGCGCTGCTCCAGCCGACGGTGGCCCGCCTCATGCGGCACGGCGTTCCGCGCGGCCCCGCCACGGCGCTCGCCGCCATCCTCGGCTTCGTCGTGATAGGGCTGATGGGCTGGTTCGTGACCTGGCAGGTCATGGAGAACATCGACGACCTCTCCAACCAGATCCAGAGCGGCATCGACGATCTGCGCAACTGGCTCCTGAAGAGCCCCTTCCACGTCACCGACAAGCAGATCAACCAGATCGCCAAGAACCTGCGGGAGGCGGTCGGCGCCAACACCGACCAGATCACGTCGGCGGGCCTGGAGGGCGTCCAGGTCGTCGTGGAGGCCCTCACCGGCATCCTGCTGACCTTCTTCTCCACCCTCTTCCTGCTCTACGACGGCCGGCGCATCTGGGAGTGGACGCTGAAGCTGGTCCCCGCGGCCGCCCGTCCCGCCGTGGCCGGCGCGGGCCCGCGCGCCTGGCGCACCCTGACCGCCTACGTCCGCGGCACGGTCCTGGTGGCCCTCATCGACGCCGTCTTCATCGGCATCGGGATCTACTTCCTCGACGTCCCCATGGCCGTCCCGCTGGCCGTCTTCATCTTCCTGTTCTCCTTCATCCCGCTGGTCGGCGCGGTCGCCTCCGGCGCGCTGGCGGTCCTCGTCGCGCTGGTCACCCAGGGCGTGTTCACGGCGGTGATGACCCTCGCGGTGGTCCTCGCCGTCCAGCAGATCGAGGGCCACATCCTCCAGCCGTTCATCCTGGGCCGCGCGGTGCGCGTCCACCCGCTCGCGGTCGTCCTCACGGTCGCGACCGGCGGCATGGTGGCCGGCATCGGCGGCGCGGTGGTGGCCGTACCGCTGGTGGCGGTGACGAACACGGTGGTGAGCTACCTCAAGGCGTACGCCGAGGAACAGTCGGCGCCGCCCGAGGCCGAGGACGAGGTCGTCACAGCGGAGGAAGGTCAGGCGGAACCGCCTCCGGAACCTGAAAAACCTGCCCTTGATTCGGTCAATTGAGCGCCGAACACAGTGTTTTGAACAGCCCGGGAACTCAACTTCCGTCAACTAGGGACAGGTAGGAAACCCGCCCTCGGAATATGCGCCCGGACTGATACACCTTCCCTCCTCAGCGCTACGCGTCAGGCGTGTGTGCGAAATGGCGGGGGGTGTGATGTCGGGGCACGAACACCTGGCACAGGCCCTGGCCGCGTGCGGCCGTGACGGCTTCACCGGAGAGCTGCGGATCACCGGCACGCCCGGTGGCACCTTCCACTTCGGGGACGGCCGGGTGGTCGCCGCGGAGTCTCCCGGCGCCCCGGGCCCGGAGGCGCTGCTGCTGCGCTCCGGGCGGGTCAGCGGCGAGGAGTGGGCCCAGCTGGTGCGGGAGTCCGACGGCTCGCGCTGGCCGGCCACCGCGCTCATCGCGCATGGCTACGCGGGGGCCGCGCAGCTGCGGGTGGTGTGCTCGCTGGCCCTGCACGACGCCGCGTTCGCGATGGCCGCGGGCCGGGTGGAGGAGTGCGAACGCCTCCCCACCGCGGAGCCGTTCGCGCAGGTCCCCCTGGGTGAGCCGCCCCTCAGGCTGCTCCAGGACGCGGTCCGTAGACTCGCCGCCCTCGCCGCCCTGCCGCACCCCGTGCACCCCGACCGGGAGCGTCCCGTGCGCTCCGGCACGGGCAGCGCGGCCGGGGCCCTGCGGCGCGAGCTGCTCACGCAGGCCGACGGCCGCAGTACGGCCCGCGACCTCGCCTTCCGGGTCGGGCGCGGGGTCTACACCGTGACGGTCGAGATCGCCCGCATGCTCGACGAAGGGCTCCTGGTGTGTGCGGGACCGCCCGCGCCCGTCGCGGTCCGTTCCCTCCCCGAGGGCGACGAACTGAGGCCCCGCAGGCCCCCGCCCGAGGAGCGGCCTCCGGCCCCGGCGAGAACCGATCTGCCCCGCCGAAAACCCGGCGGTTTCTTCCGGCTCAGAAACGGGACGTCCACATGAAAAAGCCGATCAGACGCGAACAGAATTAGGGGAGTGGAATTCATATGGATCACCAAGCGCTGGCGCTCGAAATGCGCGGTCTGCGCGAACAGGTCACCGGAATCACGGACACCGCGCTGGCCGCCGCGGACGGGCTGCTCATCGCCGCGGACACCGCCGACTCGATCGACCCGGAGGGCCTCGCCGCGCTCGCGGCGGCCGGTCTCGGCCTCGCCCGGCGCACCGCCGGGGCGACCGCCCGCGGCACGCTGCGCCGGACGGTGACGTACGGCAGCCACGGCTGCGCCGCCTTCTACGCCGTCGGGGAGACCGCCCTGATGGTCGTGCTCGGCGACGAGGGCCTGGACGTGGACCACCTGCACCGGGCGACCCAGCCGACCCTGAACCGGATCGGCTCGATCCTCACCGACAAGGCGTCCGGGAAAGCACCAGAGGGAGTCTGAAGGGATGGCGACGAAGCGTATGACCCCAGGTTTCTCCGACCAGGTGATGGGCCTGGTCAAGTCCCTTCGCACCGATGCCCCCGACTGCGTCGCGTCCGGTGTGGTCGACATGTCCACCGGCATGCTGCTGTCGTACGAGACCGTCGAGAGCCACCCGCCGGAGGTACTGGACCTCCTGGCGGGTGCGACGCTCGACCTGTTCCAGGGCCGTACGGTCGTGATGATCGAGGACGTCTTCAAGGAGCGCCGCGGGGTCAGCAGCGACAGCCACTTCTTCCAGGAGATCCTCGTCAACAGCGAGAACCTCACGCACCTGTTCGTGCGGCTGGTCGAACAGCAGGACGTCGTGGCCGTCGTGGTCTGCCGCAAGTCGGTCAACGTCGGCATGCTGTTCGCCCAGGTCCGGCGGGTGGTGAAGGAGTACAGCCTCTGAGCGGACACCCGGCTGCGGGCGGCTACTCCGTCCGCAGCCCGTCCGGCCGCATCAGCCTCAGCAGCGGCGGCAGACTCAGCAGCGTCACCACGAAGACGACCCCGGCACCCACACCGGTCATCGACAGCACACTCGGCCAGTCCACGCGGACCGCCGTGCCCGTCATCTTCAGCAGGACCGCGCCCAGCGTCAGCCCCACCACCGAGGCCAGCAGCAGCCCCAGCGAGATCGGGATCGCCGTCTGCCACAGCACCGACAGACTCAGGGTGCGCCGCCGGGTGCCGAAGGCGATCAGCGCCGACAGCAGCTTCTTGCGCTCCCGCAACTGCTCCAGCTGGGAGACCAGCAGGCTCGCCCCGATCAGCGCCAGGACACAGGCGGCGCCCACGAACAGGCCGGTGCGGATGGTGTCGTAGCGGTCGTTGCGCTCGCTGGAGACCCAGGTCATCGGCTCTTCGTGCGGGTTGATGCGGGCCGCGGTGTTGCGTACGTACTCGCGGGCGTCCGGCAGCGACTCGTCGAGCCGCACATAGACCTCTCCGCTCAGTCCCGGCACGACCGTCGAGCCCACCGCGCTCGGGGTGATCAGGATGCCCCCGCGCTTGTAGCCCGTCGGATCCGCGACGGACCGGGCCTGCTTGATGCCCTTCGGCACGGTCCAGGCCACCAGCTTGCTCTTCTCCGGGTCGTCGGTGGTCTCGAAGTAGACCTTCCCCCCGGGCTTGAGCGGCGCGGCCCCGGCCTCGGCCTCGGGATCGCCGCCCCGTACGGCGAAGGTGTCACCCTCGTGGCAGGAGGGCAGCGCGGCCACCTCGCGCAGGGTCGCGCAGCCGGCGACGGTCGCCCGGGTCCAGCGCGCCCGGTCGCCCCGCCCGTCGGCCACGTAGCCCTCCTCGAAGGCATAGGCATGCTGGACGCCCTTGGTCGCGGCGAGTTCCTTCGCGACCGCGTCGAGCTTGCCCCCTTCCGGGACCTGCACCTGCATCTGCGCCCGCGAGATGTCGTAGGTGGTGTCCTTCGTGTACTCGCTGTCGGTGCCGGCGAACAGCATCTGCAGGGCGATCGCCCCGGCCACCGCGACCGCGATCCCGTTGACCATCCGGGCGGCCGTGCCGCTGCTCAACTGGAGCCTGCGCACGGCAAGTTGCCAGGACACCGCGCCCGCGCCCAGCCGGGCCACGACCGCCTCGACGATCCACGGCAGCAGCGCGGTCACGCCGACAAGGAGCAGGACGACGCCGCCGGTGACGAGGTACTGGTTGAAGTCGCCGCCGTCGCGGCCCTTCCCGACCATCGGGTAGAGCATCGCGAGTCCGGCCAGCGGCACCAGCAGCCGCCACCACAGCCGGCGCCGCGCGGGCTTCGCCGTACGCACCACGCCGAGCGGCTCGATCACCACGCCGCGCAGGGCGAGCAGCGTCACGAGGACGGCCGCCGCGGGCACCGCGACCGCGATCAACAGGGCCAGCATCGGCGAGGGGTTGAGGTAGCTCGGGAACACGCTCTGCCCGAACACCTCGACGGAGCCCGCCACTTCACGGCCGATCAGGAAGAACCCGGTGCCGAGGACGAGTCCGAGCACCGCGCCGGCCAGCGCCTCGCCGGCGGCGATCCGCCGGGTCGAGCGGCCGTCGGCGCCCACCAGCCGCAGGGCCGCGAGCCGCCGGTCGCGCCGCTCGCCGCCGAAGCGCACGGCCGCGGTGATGAACACGGCGACCGGCATCAGCAGCACCACGAAGACGACGAGGACCAGCAGCACCAGCACCGGGTCGGAGTTCGAGTCGGTCGGGTACGGGTTGCCGTACTTGTCGATCCGGGTGACCCCGGGGCTGTTGAGGCCCTGGGCGGCGAGCCCCTCGGCCCCGCGGTAGAAGGCGAGTTCGTGGGAGCCGATCAGCCCGCTCTCGGCGATCGTCCCGGCGATCCGGTTCGGCAGCCGCTCCCGCAACAGCTTGCCGTCCTCGGATTCCAGCAGTTTCTTCAGCGCGGGGGAGACGACCATCTCGCCGACCGCGGGGAACTTCGCGACCCCGGGCGGCAGGGGCGCCTTCGGCCCCTCGGGCTCCAGGTCCCGGCCGCGGATGTCCGTGTCCCGGAAGGTGGTCGACGCGTTCCCCGACAGCAGGGTGTTGTCGGCCTTCTTCAGGTGTTGCCCGTAGTTGGTGTCCGCGCGGGCGTCGCCCCGCTCGTGCCGCACGGCGAGCGCGTTCGGCAGCGCGGTCGTCAGCAGCAGCAACGCCACCCCGAGCCCGACCCCGACCGCGGTCAGCAGCGCCCGGACCCACCCCTCGCGCCCGCCCGCGAAGGCGAACCGAACCCCCATGGAGAGGTCTCTCCACCACTGCCTCACGCTCATACGACCCGCTCCATGTCCCGGGACTTCCCGTCCCGTACGACGATCTCGCGGTCGGAGTAGGCGGCCACCCGTGCCTCGTGCGTGACGAGGACGACGGCCGCGTTGGTGGAGCGGGCGGCCTCGGTGAGCAGCTCCATGACCCGCTCCCCGTTGAGTGAGTCGAGGGCGCCGGTCGGCTCGTCCGCGAACAGCACGCGCGGGTTGGTCACCAGGGACCGGGCCACGGCCACGCGTTGCCCCTGACCGCCGGAGACCTCACCGGGCCGCTTCTTCCTCAGGTCGTCGACCTCCAGGCGCTCCATCCAGCCCAGGGCCGCCTTCTCGGCCTCCTTGCGGGAGGTGCCGTTCAGCCGCAGCGGCAGCGCCACGTTCTCCACGCAGGTCAGCTCGGGGACGAGCTGCCCGAACTGGAAGACGAACCCGAACTCGGAGCGCCGCAGAGCGCTGCGCTCGGCGTCGTTCATCGTCGCCATCTCGCGGCCGTTGTACATGATCGAGCCCGAGTCGGGCGTGACGATCCCGGCGAGACAGTGCAGCAGGGTCGACTTGCCGGACCCGGAGGGGCCCATGACGGCGACGACCTCGCCGGGGTGGATGGAGAACTGGGCGCCGTCGAGCGCGACGGTCGGACCGTAGGTCTTGTGCAGCTCGTCTGCGACGAGCAGGGAACCGGCCGGGGTCACTTGACCACCACCTCCGCGAGCTTGTCGAGACGCGCGGCGGTCAGCTCCAGCCAGCGCAGGTCGGCCTCGAGATGGAACAGGGCGTGGTCGCAGATCAGCTGGTCGGCGAGGTCGCCCTTGCGCTTGCGGTCGGTGAGGATGCGCATCATCCGCAGATGCTCGGCGCGCTGGTTGTCGAGGATGTCTCCGGCGTCCCGGTGCGTGAGCAGCGCGAGGACGACCTTGGTGTACAGCGTGGACTGGAGATACGGCTCGGGCTTCTCGGGCGTGGCGAGCCACCGCTGTACGTCGGTGACCCCGGCGTCCGTGATGGCGTACCGCTTGCGCTCGGGGCCGTCGCCGGGCTCGACCCCGTCGACCTCGACGAGGCCGTTCTTCAGCAGCCGCGACATCGTCGAGTAGACCTGGCCGTAGTGCAGCGGCCGGTCGTGACCGAACTTCTCGTCGAAGGCCCGCTTGAGGTCGTAACCGTGGCGGGGCCCGGACTCCAGGAGCCCTAGGAGGGTGTGACCGATGGACATGAGGAGGACTGTACATGCGGTGTATACCCCCCGTGTATACGCGCGGTGTGCAGTCGCGTCCGGGGTGTGTGGAGCCGCAGGTGAGGGCCGATTGTCACGGTTCTGCTACACGCGCTCAAGGGCCCTGGGTGTCCCGGGCGTCCCGGGTGTCCTTGGGGGGCCGCCCCCGGCGCGGCAGCGGGCCGGCGTCCCCGGGCAGGCGGCCGGCCTCCTTCAGAGCCCTGCGCAGCAGGAACTCGATCTGTGCGTTCGCCGACCGCAGTTCGTCCCCGGCCCAGCGCGCCAGCGCCTCGTACACCAGCGGGTCCAGCCTCAGCAGCACCTGCTTGCGCTGCTGAGGCCGCCGCTCGGGGGAGTCCCCCTCGAAAGGTGCCGTCACTGGTAGAGCGTCCCGGTGTTGAGGACCGGCTGCGGGGCGCGGTCGCCGCACAGCACCACCATCAGGTTGGACACCATCGCCGCCTTGCGCTCCTCGTCCAGCTCCACGATGTCCCGCTCGGTGATCCGGGCGAGCGCCTCCTCGACCATGCCGACCGCGCCCTCCACGATCTGCCGCCGGGCCGCGACGACCGCGCCGGCCTGCTGCCGCTGGAGCATCGCCGAGGCGATCTCCGGCGCATAGGCGAGGTGGGTGAAGCGGGACTCGATGATCTGCACGCCGGCCGACTCCACGCGCGCGTGCAGCTCGGTGGCGAGCTTCTGGGTGATCTCGTCGGCGTTGCCGCGCAGCGAGAGCCCGTCCTCCTCGTGGGCGTCGTAGGGGTACTCGATGGCGATGTGCCGTACGGCCGTCTCGGTCTGGGTGGCGACGAACTTCACGAAGTTGTCGACCTCGAAGGTGGCCTGCGCGGTGTCCTCGACCTTCCACACCACGACCGCGGCCAGCTCGATCGGGTTGCCGTAGGCGTCGTTGACCTTGAGGACGGCGGTCTCGTGGTTGCGGACCCGGGTGGAGACCTTGGTCCGGGAGGTGAAGGGGTTCACCCAGCGCAGGCCGTCCTGACGAATGGTGCCCTTGTAGCGCCCGAAGAGCTGGACGACCCGGGCCTCGCCCGGCGCCACCGTGTTCAGGCCGCGCAGCGAGATGAGCGCGGCGATCAGCACGAGGACCCCGCCGACGGCGAAGCCGGGGCTCTCCCCGCTCGCGGCGAACAGGAAGACGGCGATCAGCAGCCCGGCCAGGCCCAGCAGCAGCACGAGCGCGCCGCCGATGCTGTGCGCGGCCACCTCGCGTACGCGTGGGGCGGGCATGTCGGGTGTGTCGGCGATGGGTGCGGAGTCTTGCGCGGACATAGTGGTCCCCCGTCTAGCTCGGTTCTATCAAAGTGATAGCACTTTACCCCGTCCTGGCAACCTTGACACCCTCTCGAAGGTCTGGTTCCGAGGAGGAGGGTGCTGATTCTCACGCCCGCCCGGGACCCGATCGAAGGCGCTGTGTCATATAGACCGGTGTTAGCTTTCTGAGCTGACCTGAGCCACGAACCGGTGTGGCCGCCGATGAGGAAGCGGAGCGAGTCGACCCATGGGACGAGCGGAAGAGAGAAGAGCACGTCAGCGCGGTGGCCGCCGCGCGGCGCCGCCCACGCGCTCGTCCGGGACGCCGAGCGACGGCATCGTGACCGGCGGCAGGGCCGCGGCGCGCAGAGCGGCGCAGGGGAAGAAGGGCGCGAAAAAAGGTAAGAGCGGCATACGCCGGCTCTTCACCTGGAAGAAGATCCTCGGCACCTTCCTCGGCTTCTGCCTGCTCGGCATCGGCGCCTTCATCGTGATGTACATGATGATCTCCGTGCCCAAGGGCAACGCGGACGCGCAGAAGCAGAGCAACATCTACGAGTACAGCGACGGCTCGGTCATGGCCCGCGTCGGCGACAGGAACCGCGAGATCGTGGACCTCTCGGAGGTGCCCAAGCCCGTCCAGCGCACCTTCGTGGCCGCCGAGAACAAGACCTTCTACACGGACTCCGGCGTCGACCTCAGAGGCACCGCCCGCGGTCTGCTCAACACGCTCTCCGGCAAGGGCAAGCAGGGTGGCTCGACGATCACCCAGCAGTACGTCAAGAACTACTACCTCGACCAGGACCAGACCGTCACGCGCAAGCTGAAGGAACTGGTCATCTCGTTGAAGGTGGACCGCACGACGTCCAAGGACAAGATCCTCGCGGGCTACATCAACACCAGCTACTACGGTCGCGGCTCCTACGGCATCCAGGCCGCCGCCCAGGACTACTACCGCGTCGACGCCAAGAAGCTCAGCGTCGAACAGGGCGCGTACCTCGCCGCGCTGCTCCAGGCCCCGAGCCAGTACGACTGGGCGGTCGCCAGCGACACCGGCAAGAAACTGGTGACGGCCCGCTGGAACTACGTCCTGGACAACATGGTCGAGCAGGGCTGGCTGAAGAAGACCGAGCGCGACGCCATGACGTTCCCGGTGCCGAAGCCTCCGAAGGCCGCTCCCGGTCTCGAGGGCCAGAAGGGCTACCTGGTCAAGCTCGCCAACCAGCAGCTGGAGAAGCAGCTGGTCAAGACGCAGGGCATCACCCAGGACGAGGCGGAGGCCCGGGTCGAGAACTCGGGCTGGACCATCACGCTGAACATCGACAAGAAGAAGCAGGCCCAGCTGGAGAAGTCCGTCAAGAGCCAGCTGATCAGCAAGCTGGACCCGAAGAAGCGGTCGGTCGACAAGAACGTCCAGGCCGGCGCCGTCTCCGTCGACCCCAGGACGGGGAAGATCGTCGCCCTGTACGGCGGCCAGGACTACACCAAGCACTTCATCAGCAACGCCAACCGCACCGACTACCAGCCCGCGTCGACCTTCAAGCCGGTCATCCTCGCCGCCGCTCTGGAGAACGCCTCCGAGACACAGGGCGGCAAGGCGATCGGCGCGAACACGATCTACGACGGCACCAGCAAGCGCCAGGTCGTCGACAGCAACGGCGACAAGGTCGGATTCGCCCCCGAGAACGAGGACAACCACAGTTACGGCAAGCAGGTCACCGTCCAGACGGCGATGAACCAGTCCATCAACTCCGTCTTCGCGCAGATGGGCGTCGACGTCGGCATGGACAAGGTGCTGAAGACGGCCACCGATCTCGGCATGGACACCGGCAAGCTGAGGCCGCTGCCCGCCTACACCCTGGGCACCATGGGTGCGAGCCCGATCCAGATGGCCGCCGTCTACGCCACGCTCGACAACCACGGCAAGCAGGTCACGCCGACCATCATCAAGTCGGCCGAGCAGGGCGGCACCGAGACCCGGCTGCCGGACCCGATCGGCGAGCAGGTCATCAGCCGGAAGGCCGCCGACACGGTGACCTCGGTACTGACCGGCGTGGTCGCCGACGGTACGGCGAAGGTGTCCGTGGCGGAGAACCCGGCCCGCAACGGCCGTAAGGTCGCCGGCAAGACGGGCACCTCCGACGACAACCTCTCGGCCTGGTTCAACGGCTTCACCCCGGACCTGGTCACCTCGGTCGCCCTGTTCGGCGAGGACGCCAAGACCGGCGCCCAGACCAAGATGTACAAGACCGCCGGCCTCCCCCGCGTCAACGGCGGTGGCTTCCCGGCGCAGATCTGGGCGGCGTACACCTTCGGCGTCGCGGCCGAGAACACCAAGTTCGACCTCGACACCGACCAGGGCGCCGCGGTCCAGCCGACGTGGACCCCGAGTCCCACGGCGAGCAGGTCGTCCGAGACCCCGTCGTCGACCCCGACCACGGAGAAGCCGTCGGAGACACCCTCGGAGACGCCCTCGGAGACCCCCTCCGAGACGCCGTCCGAGACCCCGTCGCAGAGTGCGCCGACCGGCGAGCAGAGCAGTCCGGCCGGGATAACGACCTCACCGGCGAATCCGTTCGACCCGAACGGCAACCAATAGCGACACAGCAACAGGGGGCGCCCGGCTTCTGCCGGGCGCCCCCTGTTCGTCTTCGAGGTTCGCCTTCGAGCTAGTTCCGGTTGAGCTCGAACCACACCACCTTGCCGGTGCTGAGCCGGGTCGCTCCCCACCGCCGGGCCAGCCGGTTGACGAGGTACAGGCCCCGGCCGCCCTCGTCGGTGGCCCGCGCCTGCCGCAGCCGCGGCAGTTGCGGCACGTCGTCCCCGACCTCGCACCGCAGCACATCCGTGCGGAGCAACCGAAGCGTCACCGGCCGGGTCGCGTACCGGACCGCGTTGGTCACGACCTCACTGACCAGCAGCTCGACGGAGTCGGTCATGTCCTCCATGCCCCAGCGGGACAGCGCCCGCCGCGCGAGCCGCCGCGCACGGCCCGGCGCCGCGTCCTCCGGCTCCAGGAACCAGTACGCCACGTCACTGGGCGCGATCCCGTCGAAGCGGGCCGCGAGCAGCGCGATGTCGTCGTCCCGGTCGCCGGGACCGAGCATGTCCAGCACCTCGTCGCACAGCGCCTCCAGCGGCGGCGGATGATCCGGCCCGGTGAGCTGCGCGGTGGCGGCGAGCTTCTCGCGCAGCTGCTCTATCCCGGTCCACACGTCCCGCAGCCGGGACTCGACGAGCCCGTCGGTGTACAGCAGCAGCGTCGCCCCGGCCGGCGCGTCCAGCTCCACGGCCTCGAAGTCCACGCCCCCGACACCGATCGGCGCGCCCGGCGGCACCCGGAGCACCTCGGCCCGGCCGCCCAGATGCAGCAGCACCGGCGGCGGATGACCGGCGTTGGCGATGGTGATCCGGTGCGACACCGGGTCGTACACGGCATAGAGGCAGGTCGCCATGCGGTCCGTGCCGAGCCGCTGGGCCTGCTCGTCGAGGTGGTGCAGCACCTCCTGCGGGGGCAGGTCGAGCCCGGCGAGCGTCTGCGCGGTCGTCCGCAGCTGGCCCATGATCGCCGCGGACGTCATGGAGTGCCCCATCACGTCACCCACGACCAGCGCGACCCGGCTGCCGGGCAGCGGGATCGCGTCGTACCAGTCACCGCCCACCCGGGCCGTCTCGGCGGCCGGCAGATAGCGCGAGGCCAGCCGTACGCCGGTCGGCCGCGGGAGCGTCTCGGGCAGCATGGTGCGCTGCAGCTCGTCGGCGATGTACGCCTCACGGCCGTACAGGACCGCCTTGTCGATGCCCAGCGCACTGTGCGTGGCCAGCTGGGCGGCGACGAGCAGGTCGTCCGGGTCGAAGGGGATGCGGTCGGGGCGGCGCAGGAACAGGGCGGCGCCGATGACCCGCCGCCGGCCGCGCAGCGGGGCGAGAATCGCCCGCCGACCGGTCGGTACGGCGAACTCGCAGCCCTCGCCGAGCAGTTCCGGCAGCGCCGCATGGGCCGCGGGGGTGTCCGTGAAGACCGGCCGCACCCCGCGCAGCACCTCGGCGAGCGCGCTGCCCGGCTGCACCTCGCACAGTTCGGTGCCGAGCGCGTCCAGCTCGGTCGGATTCTCCGGCACCGGCACCGGCAGGATGCCGTCCTCCAGGTCCCGCTCCTGCTGCGGGATGCGGTCGCTGCGCCGCAGCCGCAGCACGAGGGGGCCGGTGGGCCGCTCGTCACCGACGGGCAGCGGATCGCGCAGATAGACGAGGATCGCGTCCGAGAAGGTCGGCACGGTCGCCCGGCACAGACCCATCACGATCTCGTCCAGGTCGATGCCGCGCGCGATCCGGCGGGTCGCCGCGCCCACGAAGCGCAGCCGGTCGCCGTCACGCCGCATGGGCGTGGGTCGGCCCGGGGCCAGCCCCTGCCCGGTACGGCGTTCGTCACCGCTCGGGAGCGGCCGCTCGTCCCCACCGCCCGGCTGGACCGGCACCCCCTCCGGGGCGGGCCGCGGGCGGTGCGTGTCCGGCTCCGCGGCGGCCGGCTGGGAGTGCTCGGGGCCGGTACCGGCCGGGTTCATGCCCATGTCCTTGTGGTTGCCGGTCCTGCCGGTCGTGCCGCTGCCGGCCTGGACGACGGGTGCCGCCTCCGGAGCGGAGTCACCGGAGCGCGCCTGGACCGGTAAAACGGTCGGCGCCTCGACGCCCTGGGCGGGCGGTGGCGCCGGGGAACGCAGGAGCGCCCCGCGGGGGTCCGTGGGGTCGACGCCCGGCTGGGGGCGTTCGAAGGAGGTCGGGTGCTCCGTCACGCGTGTCGAATCCGTCCGTCCGGGGCTGCGCGCCGTACGCGCAGTGGGTCCCGCCGAAATCCCGATACCCGGAATACGTGTCCCAGGAACGGAATTCCCGCGTGGTCAGGGGCTGTTCCTGCGTTTTTGGTCAACCTTCCGAGGCCCGTACCGGTGTTGCCCTCGTACCCCACGCTCACGTCCTGCCGCCCCTCGGTGACGATCGGTCAAGCCCAGTGCCCGCTCCGGTAGTTGCCACTGCGCACTCTTGCGGAGGACGATCCTACGTTTGCAGCCCGGGGGCGCATCAAGGGTCTCATGAGGACAAGTGCGCGGGAGTACGGTCCCAGTCTTCCGGAAGGAGCGGGACAGTCCAGGACGGATCGGGCCGCCAGTCGGGCCAGCCGTCCGAGAACGGCGGGCCCCAGGCGCGGATCACCTCCACCGCGGAGCGCCCCGCCGACCTGACCTGTTCGGCCAGGTCCGGGCCCATCAGCCCGTCCCGCTGGGCCTGCGCGAACTCGTCCTCGTCCCGCCACTGCCAACTGCGGTCCGGATCCACGGTGATGTCCAGGAAGTGGTCCTCGGAATCCACACCCCCGGCCCAGCGCGCCAGCGGCTCCTCGAGGTTCACGTACCAGTTCTTGAACCGCCAGCCCGGCTCCCAGAACAGCCACACCGACCACGGCAGCCCCGGCCGCGCCAGCTTCAGCACCCCGGTGCCGAACCAGCGGTCCCGCTGCACGGCACGCGGCTTGGTGTAACGGGACTCCAGCGGCTCGGCGTGCACCGGCGTCCCGTCGGCCAGCACCGGCCGCACACACTCGGTGCCCGGCGCCAGCCACACGGCGAGCAGGTCCTCGTCGTCGCGTACGACGGTGACCGGGCGGACGATGTGGAAGTGCGCGCCCGCGTTCTCCCGGTAGCGCCACAGGATGTGACTCCCGGGCTCCCAGAAATGCGCCGACGTACCTGCTTCCACCGCTCTCACCGCTCCACCGTCTGCCATGCACAGATATTAGGTGCCATAGGCATACGACGCTGCGGTGCGCGTCACGGTTCACGCCGACGGCGGGAAAGGTTACGGCCGTGTCATCCGCAGGACATCCAGCGCCTCGTCGAGCTGCTGCTCCGTCAGGTCGCCGCGCTCGACATACCCGCTCTCCACCACGACCTGCCGGATCGTCTTCCGCTCGGCCAGGGCCTTCTTGGCGACCTTCGCGGCCTCCTCGTACCCGATGTACTTGTTGAGCGGGGTGACCACGGAGGGCGAGGACTCGGCGTACTTCCGGGCCCGTTCGCGGTGGGCCACGATGCCGTCGACGGTCCGGTCGGCGAGCAGCCGGGAGACGTTGGCGAGCAGCCGGACCGACTCCAGGACGTTCTTCGCGATGACCGGCAGCATGACGTTGAGCTCGAAGTTGCCGGCCGCACCGGCGGTCGCGACGGTCGCGTCGTTGCCGATCACCTGGGCGGCGACCATCAGGACGGCCTCCGGGATCACGGGGTTGACCTTGCCGGGCATGATCGACGAACCGGGCTGGAGGTCGGGCAGGGAGATCTCCGCGAGCCCGGTCATGGGCCCGGAGGACATCCACCGCAGATCGTTCGCGATCTTCGTCAGGCCGACCGCGATCGTCCTGAGCTGCCCGCTGGTCTCGACGATCCCGTCCCGGGCACCCTGCGCCTCGAAGTGGTCCCGCGCCTCGGTGAGCGGCAGCCCGGTGGTGCGGGCGACCTCCTCGATGACGGCGGCGGAGAAACCGGGCGGGGTGTTGATGCCGGTGCCGACGGCGGTACCGCCGAGCGGCAGTTCGGCGAGCCGGGGAAGAGAGGCCCGCAGCCGCTCGATCCCGTAGCGCACCTGTGCCGCGTACCCGCCGAACTCCTGACCCAGCGTCACCGGGGTGGCGTCCATGAGATGGGTCCGCCCGGACTTCACGACGTCGGCGAACTCCTCGGACTTGCGGGCGAGGGCGTCGGCGAGGTGCTGGAGCGCGGGGATCAGGTCCCGGGTGACGGCTGCGGTGGCGGCGATGTGGATGGAGGAGGGAAAGACGTCGTTGGACGACTGGGAGGCGTTGACGTGGTCGTTGGGGTGCACGTCACGGCCGAGCCGCTCGGTCGCCAGCGTCGCGATGACCTCGTTGGTGTTCATGTTGGACGAGGTGCCGGACCCGGTCTGGAAGACGTCGACGGGGAAGTGCGCGTCCCAGTCACCGCGGGCCACCTCGTCGGCCGCCTCCTGGATGGCCTCCGCGATGTCCTTGTCGAGCACGTTCAGCCGCGCGTTCACCGTCGCGGCCGCCCCCTTGATCCGGGCCAGCGCCTCGATGTGCGCCCGCTCGATCCGCTGCCCGGAGATCGGGAAGTTCTCCACGGCCCGCTGGGTCTGGGCCCGCCACCTGGCGTCCACCGGGACCCGGACCTCGCCCATGGAGTCGTGCTCGATACGAAACGCCTGTTCCTGCTGCTCGTCGGCCACTGCCGATCACCTCCGTCTTGGTCAGCGTCTGCCCCTGTGGCACCTATTCCTGCCGCACCCACCGGTCCGGAAACCGCCGTAGGCCTACCCGCGACGTGTCACCGAGCTACGGACACCACCGGAACCCAGCGGCTACCCGCGCCCGACCGACCCATCACCAACGGCACGTCCCCGACGCCCGCCGTCCGGCGGACTCTGAGCGGAGCCGTTCCTCTTGCCCGCCGGCCGGGACGGTTCAGTCCCACCCTGTCAGGCCGAACCGGGGCGGGGCGCAGGTCCGGTGGGGTGGAGGGGGCGCAATCCATCCCTGGCGTCCTGCGGGAGCTGCACTCTTGCAGGGGGATGCTGAGGGGCCGGGCCTGGCCTGGCTTTGGAAGGGGTCGTTGCTTTTACCTGCTCGCCGGGACCGTTCAGTCCGCCCGCGGTGTGAGGGCAGGGCGAGCCCGGGGCGGGGCGCAGGTCGGTGGGACCGTCGGGGCGTACTCCATCCCTGGTGCCCCGCAGGAGCTGCGTCCGCCGCGGCTCTCAGCCCGTTCGGCGTCGGGGGCGGCACCGTTGGACCGAACCGAGGCCGGGGCGCACGCGCGGTGGGTTCGAGGGGCGTCGTCCATCCCCGCCGCTCCGCTGGAGCCCCCGGCGGGGTCGAAGGGGCGGCAGCCCCTGGGGACGGGACGGGTAGGGGCGGCGGGGCGAAAACCCTCCCCGCCGCTGCCGAAGGGCGCTACGCCAGGCCAGGCCCGCGCACCGGGATCGTCGTGAACGTCGGTGCGGGTGCCGGGTCCTGGAAGAAGTCGTTCGGCTTGTTCGTCCGACGGCACCGATCAGCCCGTCTGGGGGTGCCCCCTCTGGGGGAGTTCGAGGGCGAGGCCGTCAGGCCGACGGGGTCCAGGGGCGGAGCCTCACGGGGTCGAAAGGGCGGAGCCCCTGGGGACGGGACGGGTAGGGGCGGCGGGGGCGAAACCATCCCCCGCCGCACCTCAGGCGCTAAGCCAGGCCAGGCCCGCGCACCGGGATCGTCGTGAACGTCGGTGCGGGTGCCGGGTCCTGGAAGAAGTCGTTGCCCTTGTCGTCGACCACGATGAACGCCGGGAAGTCCTCGACCTCGATCTTCCAGACCGCCTCCATGCCGAGCTCCTCGTACTCGACGACCTCGACCTTCTTGATGCAGTCCTGGGCGAGCCGGGCGGCCGGGCCGCCGATGGAGCCGAGGTAGAAGCCGCCGTGCGCACCGCACGCGTCGGTGACCTGCTTGCTGCGGTTGCCCTTGGCCAGCATCACCTTGGAGCCGCCCGCCGCCTGGAACTGCTCGACGTAGGAGTCCATGCGGCCGGCCGTCGTCGGGCCGAAGGAACCGGACGCGTAGCCCGCGGGCGTCTTCGCCGGACCCGCGTAGTACACCGGGTGGTCCTTCAGGTACTGCGGCATCTCCTCACCCGCGTCCAGCCGCTCCTTGATCTTGGCGTGCGCGATGTCACGGGCCACGACCAGCGGGCCGGTGAGCGAGAGACGCGTCTTCACCGGGTACTTGGTCAGCTCGGCGAGGATCGAGTCCATCGGCTGGTTGAGGTCGATCTTGACGACGTCACCGTCGGACTCGAGGTGCTCGTCCGTCGTCTCCGGCAGGAACCGCGCCGGGTCCGTCTCCAACTGCTCCAGGAAGACGCCCTCGGCGGTGATCTTCGCGACGGCCTGGCGGTCGGCCGAGCAGGACACGGCGATGGCGACCGGGCAGGAGGCGCCGTGCCGGGGGAGGCGGACCACGCGGACGTCGTGGCAGAAGTACTTGCCGCCGAACTGCGCCCCGATCCCGATCTTCTGCGTCAGCTCGAAGACCTTCTCCTCCAGCTCCTTGTCCCGGAAGCCGTGGCCCAGCTCGGAGCCCTCGGCCGGGATCTCGTCCAGGTAGTGCGCGGAGGCGTACTTCGCGGTCTTCAGCGCGTACTCGGCCGACGTACCGCCCACGACGATCGCCAGGTGGTACGGCGGACAGGCGGCCGTACCGAGCGAACGGATCTTCTCCTCCAGGAACTTCATCATGGAGGTCTCGTTCAGGACGGCCTTCGTCTCCTGGTAGAGGAACGACTTGTTGGCCGAGCCGCCGCCCTTCGCCATGAAGAGGAACTTGTACGCGCCGCCGTCGGTGGCGTACAGCTCGATCTGCGCGGGGAGGTTGGAGCCGGTGTTCTTCTCGTCCCACATGGTCAGCGGGGCCATCTGCGAGTAGCGCAGGTTGAGGTTCAGGTACGCGTCGTAGATGCCCTTCGACAGGGCCGCCTCGTCACCGCCCTCCGTGAGGACGTTCTGTCCGCGCTTGCCCATGACGATCGCCGTGCCGGTGTCCTGGCACATCGGGAGGACGCCCGCCGCCGCGATGTTCGCGTTCTTCAGCAGGTCCAGCGCCACGAACTTGTCATTGCTCGACGCCTCGGGGTCGTCGATGATCCGCCGCAGCTGGGCGAGGTGCGCGGGCCGCAGGTAGTGCTGGATGTCGTGGATGGCCTCGGCGGCGAGCTTGCGCAGCGCCTCCGGCTCCACCTTGAGGAAGGTCCGCCCGTCGGCCTCGAAGGTGGAGACACCCTCGGAGGTCACCAGCCGGTAGGGGGTGGTGTCCTCTCCCGTGGGGAGCAGATCGGTGTACGCGAACTCAGGCATCTCAGCCCATTCCTCACTCTGCGGGTCGACCACCCGCCTCCGTCGGCGGGCCCCACCAGCCTAGAACCTGTCCAGGGACGGAAGTTTGTGAGGTAAGGCTCAGTGAGGTCCCGTCCGTAGGCCAAGAGTTGTCCACAGGGCTAGTCGCGATCTATCGCGTTTGGGTACGCTGCTGTCGTGGACCTTCAGAAGCCCGACCTTGCCCGGCACGCGGGCCCCGCGCCCTCGGGCCCCGCACCCGCGGTGGCCGACCTGCGTGCCTCGGACGCCGACCGCGACCGTGTCGCCGACATCCTGCGCGAGGCCCTCGCCGAGGGCCGCCTCAGCGCGGATGAGCACGCCGAGCGGGTCGAGGGGGTGCTGAGCGCCAAGACGGTGGGCGAGCTGGAGGTCTTCATACGGGACCTGCCGGCGGCCCATGGGCGCCGTACCGCCCCCACTTGGTCCCCGGCCCCCAACCGTCCGACCGACGCGATTCCCCCGGACCCGGACGACAACGTGGTGGCGGTCTTCAGCGCCGCCGTCCGCAAGGGCCGCTGGCGCGCGGGCCGCCGTATCCACGCCTACGCGATCTTCGGCAGCGTCGAGATAGACCTCAGCGAGGCGATCTTCGAGTACCGCCAGGTCGTCATCAAGGCGTTCTCGCTCTGCGGCAGTGTCGAGGTGCGGGTCCCCGAGAACATCTCGCTGCGCGGCACGGGAGTCGGTGTCCTCGGTGACTTCCAGGTGGACACCCTGGACTCGGCCGAGCCGGACGCGCCCGTGGTGTACGTCGACGGCTGGGCCGTCCTCGGCAGTGTCGACGCGAAGCCGAAGCGCGGCAAGCTCGTCGCGGACATCCTCGATCGGGTTCAGCGCGCGGTCGATCGCAAGGTCGACAAGAGTTTGCGCAAACACCTGGATCGTTGACGCTTGTGAATCGGGGTGTGTCCGCGGCGGAAGGATCCGTCCGCGGGCGGCTCCCGGAAGCGCACGCGACCGCCCGGGATCCAGCGGTTCGGGACTCAGTGCATAGGCGCGCGTACAGCGGGTAGGGCTTGCTCCATCGTCTCTCGCTCGCGAAGCCGTCGTCAGGAGTAGACCGTGCTGCAACCGCCGCATTCGTCCCTGCAGGTAGCTGCCGTTCCTGCTCAGCGGGTGCCAGTGCGGGACAGGGACCAAGACGCTCCATGGCACACCGAGGCGGTGTGCCGGCGCGACGAGGCCGGCCTGTTCTTCGCCCCGTCCAAGGAACCCACCGCCGCCAGGCTTTCCCGCGAGGAGGCCGCAAAGCGCGTCTGTGCCCGCTGTCCGGTCATGGTCGAGTGCCGCGAACACGCCCTGCTCCAGCCCGAGCCCTATGGCGTCTGGGGCGGCCTCACCGCAGCGGAACGCCGGGTCGTGCTGGCCCGCAGGCGTCGCCGCGACATGGAACTGAAGAACGCGGCGAGGGCGGCCCGCATAGCCCAGGCGGGCTGAGTACTCGCGCAAGAAGGCGCCCCCACCGCACCGGGGGCGCCTTCTTGATCAACGGCGAGTGAACTCACCTGGGGGCGCGGGACTGTATCGATGTGCGGCTCCGCCGCGTGGGCGCGACAAGCCACGACGCACCCGCGGCCGCCAACGCCGCACAGCCCACGGGCTATTTGGCGCGATCGAAATCAATCGCGCTGTAGGCCCGCAGCTTGCTCAGCCGATGCACCGAGTCGATCCGCCGAACCGTCCCCGACTTCGACCGCATCACGATCGAGTCGGTCGTGGCCGTCTCCGAGCGATACCGGACGCCCCGGAGCAGCTCCCCGTCGGTGATGCCCGTGGCCACGAAGAACACGTTCTCCCCGGACACCAGGTCGTCCGTCATGAGCACCCGGTCCAGATCGTGCCCGGCGTCGATCGCCCGTGCCCGCTCCTCGTCGTCCTTCGGCCACAGCTTGCCCTGGATCGTCCCGCCGAGGCACTTCACGGCGCAGGCCGAGATGATCCCCTCGGGCGTACCGCCGATGCCCAGCAGCATGTCGACGCCGGTGCCCTCGCGCAGCGCGTAGATCGAGCCCGCCACGTCACCGTCGGAGATCAGTTTGATCCGTGCTCCGGCCTCCCGGATCTCCTTGATGATCCCTTCGTGCCGGGGCCGGTCGAGGATGACCACAGTCACGTCCTCGGGGGTGGACCGCTTGGCCTTGGCGACCCGCCGGATGTTGACGGAGACCGGGGCGTTGATGTCGACGAAGTCGGCGGCCTCGGGACCTGTGACCAGCTTGTCCATGTAGAACACGGCGGACGGGTCGAACATCGATCCCCGGTCCGCGGCGGCCAGCACCGCGATCGCGTTGGGCATGCCCTTGGCCGTCAGCGTGGTTCCGTCGATCGGGTCGACGGCGATGTCGCACTCGGGGCCGGTCCCGTCGCCCACGCGCTCTCCGTTGAAGAGCATCGGGGCCTCGTCCTTCTCGCCCTCGCCGATGACGACCACGCCGTTCATCGACACGGTGGAGACGAGGGACCGCATGGCGCGCACCGCGGCGCCGTCGGCGCCGTTCTTCTCGCCCCGGCCGACCCAGCGGCCCGCGGCCATCGCGGCGGCTTCGGTCACCCGGACGAGTTCCAGGGCGAGGTTGCGGTCGGGGGCCTCGGAGGGGACTTCGAGTTCGGACGGCAGATGATGATGCTCGGTCATCGGAGCGCACCTTTCTGATACGACGACGGCCGGATGAGGGTTCGACCGTCGACTCTATCCCCAGTCCGACAAAATGAGCAGGGGACCCCACGGATGAGCGGACCGGGTACCTGCGACGATAGGGGGCGTGGCAGGTTCGAACGGCAAGCAGAAGACGGTCCGGGACATGATTCTCTCCCTGGGCCTGATCGGGATCGCGGCGGCGGTCATCTACGTGTTCATTCCGCACGACGACTCCGCTCCCGACATCAAGACGGTCGACTACCGCGTCGAGCTGCTCACGGCCCGCCGCGCGGCCTCCTACCCGGTCGCCGCGCCCGAGGGCCTGCCGGCCGGCTGGAAGGCGACCTCGGTGCGCTTCCGGGGCGACGAGTTCGACGCCTGGCACCTGGGCTTCCAGGCCCCCGGTGATCAGTACGTGCAGATCGAGCAGTCGACTCAGAAGCCGTCGGCGTTCATCGAGGCGGCGAGCCAGGGCGCCGACGCGACGAAGCAGACCCAGAAGATCGCGGGCCGCACCTGGACGCGGTACTCGGGCGGCCGTTACGACGCCCTCGTGCACCAGGGCGACGGGGCGACGACGGTGGTCGCGGGCACGGGATCGCTGACCCAGCTGACCGAGATGGCGAAGTCCCTCAAGATGGCGTGAACCGCACGAGAGGGGCCCGGCCGCTTGGCGGCCGGGCCCCTCTCGTCGTGTGTCAGCCGTCTCAGACGGTGGTGACGACCTCGTCGTACGCCAGACGCGGGGAGCGCGGGAACCAGGCGTCCGCGCCCGGCTTGCCGATGTTGACGACCATCAGCGGGGTGTGGTCGTCGTCCAGGAACTCCTTGCGGACACCTTCGAAGTCCACACCGGTCATCGGGCCGGCGGCGAGGCCCGCGGCACGGACGCCGATGATGAAGTACGCGGCCTGCAGGGCGGCGTTCAGCCCGGCGGCACCCTCGCGGGCGGGGCGCTCGCTGAAGAAGACGTCCTTGGCCTGCGGGAAGTGCGGGAAGAGCTCCGGCAGCTCCTGGTGGAACTCGTTGTCCGCGGAGAGGATCGCGACCAGCGGGGCGGTGGCGGTCTTCGGCTGGTTGCCCTCGGCCATGTGCTGGACCAGGCGCTCGCGGGCCTCGGCGGAGCGGACCAGGGTGATGCGCAGCGGGCTCTGGTTGAAGGCGGTCGGGCCGTACTTGACCAGGTCGTAGATCGCCTGGACCTGCTCGTCGGTCACCGGCTCGTCGGTGAAGGTGTTCGCGGTGCGGGCCTCGCGGAACAGCAGGTCCTGGGCGGCGGGGTCAAGAACGAGAGACATGGAGGAACCTTCTCAAGAGGTGCGTGGGCCCCGGAAACGGACCGTGGACCGGTTGACGTCTCCGACCGTACGCCAATGAAGTTCAACCTTCAATCAAATCCAGGGCGTGGTGATCCGCTTCACAGACACCAGCTTTTCCGCCCGCGGCTAGTCGGAGTCGCTCTCGCCGTCTTCCGACTCCTCGGCCAGTGCCGCGTCCAGCCGGGCCCGCGCCCCGTCCAGCCACCGCCGGCACACCTTGGCCAGCTCCTCGCCGCGCTCCCAGAGCGCGAGGGACTCCTCCAGCGTCGTACCGCCCGCCTCCAGCCGCCGTACGACCTCGATCAGCTCGTCCCGCGCCTGCTCGTACCCGAGCGCCTCTTCCGCCACCTTGCTGGTCATCCGCCCACCCTACGCATCGACTCGGACAGCGAACTCACCCTCGGCGACCCGCGCCCGCAGGGGCTCCGCCGCCGTCACCTCGTCCGGTGCCCGCACCACGTGCCCGTCGGCCTTCTGCAGTACGGCGTACCCGCGCTGGAGGGTCGCGGCGGGGGAGAGGGCCACCACGCGCGCGTGGGTGTGCGTCAGCTCCGAGTCCGCGCGGTCCAGCAGATGCCCCAGGGTGCGGCGGCCGCGGTCGGCCAGGGCGGCCACATGGTCGGCGCGCTCGTCGATCATCCGGTGCGGATCCTCTATCGACGGCCGCGCGAGCGCCTGCGCGAGGCCCCGCTCCTCCCGCTGGAGGAAGGACTCGACACACCGCCGGGCACGATCCCGCAGCGCCTGCACCCGCTCGTACTCCTCCCCGACATCGGGTACGACCCTCTTGGCCGCGTCCGTCGGCGTGGAGGCCCGCAGGTCGGCGACGTAGTCCAGCAGCGGGGTGTCCGGTTCGTGCCCGATCGCCGACACCACCGGCGTACGGCAGGAGGCGACCGCCCGCACCAACTGCTCGTCGGAGAACGGCAGCAGATCCTCCACGCTGCCCCCGCCGCGCGCCACGATGATCACGTCCACATCGTCCAGCGCGTCGAGTTCCTTGACCGCCTGCACGACCTGCGGGACGGCATGCACCCCCTGCACCGGCACATTGCGCACCTCGAAGCGGACGGCCGGCCAGCGGTGCCTCGCGTTCTCCAGGACGTCCCGCTCGGCGGCCGAGGCGCGCCCGCAGACCAGCCCGACGAGCTGCGGCAGGAACGGCAGCGGCTTCTTGCGCTCCTGCGCGAACAGCCCCTCCGCGGCGAGGGACTTCTTCAGCTGCTCAAGGCGTGCCAGCAGCTCACCGACGCCGACCGGCCTTATCTCGGCGGCCCGCAGCGAGAGTTGCCCCCGCGGCGCGTACCACTCCGGCTTCGCCAGGACGACGACCCGGGCGCCCTCGCCGACGACATCGGCGACGTCGTCGAAGACCTGGCGGAAACAGGTCACGCTCACCGAGATGTCGTACGACGGATCGCGCAGCGTGAGGAACACCACGCCCGCGCCCGGGCGCCGGGAGAGCTGGGTGATCTGCCCCTCGACCCACACGGCGCCGAGACGGTCGATCCAGCCGCCGATGAGGCGCGACACCTCGCCGACGGGCAGAGGCGTTTCGGGGGTCGAGTTCACAGCCATGCCGCGAGCGTAACGGCCGGGTACGACAACGCACCGTCACCGGTGGCGAACTACCGGCTGCGCTGGGCTACCAGCACCCCGAGCCCGACCAGCAACCACACCGCGCCCACCACCTGCGCCGCCCCCGACGCCTCCACGATCACCGCCACGGTGATCACCGCCCCCACGACCGGCGCCAGCACATGCCGCCACCAGACCACCGGGCCACCGCGCCTCCGGATCGCGAACCAGCCCAGCACGCTCGCGTGCAGCAGCGTGAAGGCGGTGAGCGCGCCGATGTCGACCACGGACACCAGGTGATCCATGCCGTCGTCCCGGCGTGCCGCCCACACCGCCGCGACCAGTGTGATGCCGGCCGCGCACAGCAGGGCCACGCGCGGGACACCGGAGTCCGTCTTCGCCAGCACGCGCGGCAGGCGCCGGTCGCGGCCCATCGCGAACAGCAGCCGCCCGGCCGCCGCCTGGCCCGCCAGCGCCGCGAAGGCCGCGCCGATCGCCTTGCTGACGGCCACCAGGTCGTGCAGCCAGGTGCCGACCGCGCTGTCGACGGCGTCGTAGAAGGCCGAGCCCTGCCGGCCCGGGTCGGCCGCGAACTCGGCAGAGGTCGTCGGGTCGAGGAGAGCGACCAGGTAGGTCTGCGCCACGAACAGCACACCCGTGAGGGCCAGACAGAACAGCACCGCGCGCGCGACCTTCGCCGAACCGCCGGTGACCTCCTCCGCGAAGGAGGCGATCGCGTCGAAGCCCAGATACGACAGGACGGCCACCGAGACCGCGCCGAGCACCGCCGACAGCGCGAACGCACCCTGGGTGCCGTCCCCGGACAGCGGCGACAGCCAGCCCCGCTCGACGCCGCCCCGCGCGAGGACCACGGCAGCGGACACCACGAAGACCAGCAGGACCACGATCTCCAGGGCCAGCACCAGGAAGCCGACCCGCGCCGCGACCCGTACGCCCCACAGGTTCAGCAGGGTCGTGACGGCCACCGCGAGCGCCGTCCACACCCAGCGCGAGACCTCCGGCACCAGGGAGTTCATCGCGATCCCGGAGAACAGGTACGCCACGGCGGGGATGAGGAGGTAGTCCAGCATCGCCATCCAGCCCGCGACGAACCCGGCCCGCTCGCCGAGCCCCGCGCGCGCGTAGGCGAACACCGACCCCGCCTGGGGGACGACTCGCACCATCTGGGCGTAACTGAATGCGGTGAAGGCCATCGCCACCGTGGCGACGACATAGACGAGCGCGACCGCACCGTGCGACTTGGCGTCCAGGGTGCCGTAGACGCCGACGGGGGCCATGGGAGCGATGAACAGCAGTCCGTAGACGATGAGGTCCCGAAAGCCCAGGCTGCGCCGCAGGCCGCCGTGCTCCTCCTCGGCCGTACGGTCCGCCGTACCGGTACCGGACATGGTGCCTCCGCCTGTGCCTCGCCCGCCCCCTCCTGCTCCGTTTTCCCAGGAAGGTCACGGGCACGCGATCTTTGACCGGCCGAACGCGGCCTTACGATGGGACGCATGACCGCTTCGCCTGGCCGCCGTGTCCTGCTCGCCGCCCCCCGTGGTTACTGCGCGGGTGTGGACCGCGCCGTGATCGCCGTCGAGAAAGCCCTGGAGCAGTACGGCGCTCCGGTGTACGTCCGGCACGAGATCGTCCACAACAAGTACGTCGTGCAGAGCCTGGAGAAGAAGGGCGCCATCTTCGTCGAGCGGACGGAGGAGGTCCCGCCGGGCAACATCGTCATGTTCTCGGCGCACGGCGTCGCCCCCGTCGTCCACGAGGAGGCCGCGCGCGGCAAGCTCGCCACCATCGACGCGACCTGCCCGCTGGTCACCAAGGTCCACAAGGAAGCCGTCCGCTTCGCGAACGAGGACTACGACATCCTCCTGATCGGGCACGAGGGCCACGAGGAGGTCATCGGCACCTCCGGCGAGGCCCCCGACCACATCACCCTCGTCGACGGTCCCTCGGACGTCGCCAAGGTCGAGGTCCGCGACGAGTCGAAGGTCGTCTGGCTCTCCCAGACCACGCTCTCCGTCGACGAGACCATGGAGACCGTCGACGCGCTGAAGGAGAAGTTCCCGCAGCTCATCTCCCCGCCCAGCGACGACATCTGCTACGCCACGCAGAACCGCCAGCTCGCGGTGAAGCAGATGGGCGCCGAGGCCGAACTGGTCATCGTGGTCGGCTCCCGCAACTCCTCCAACTCCAAGCGGCTCGTCGAGGTCGCCAAGCTGGCCGGCTCCCGCGAGGCCTACCTCGTGGACTTCGCGAGCGAGATCGACGAGGCCTGGCTCCAGGGCGTGACCACGGTCGGTGTGACCTCGGGCGCCTCGGTGCCGGAGGTGCTCGTCGAGGAGGTCCTGGAGTGGCTGTCGCAGCGCGGCTACGGCGACGTCGAACTCGTGAAGGCGGCCGAGGAGTCCATCACCTTCTCCCTGCCCAAGGAACTGCGGCGGGACCTGCGCGAGGAGGCCGCGGCGCTGGTCGCGGAGCGTAAGGGGACCTCCCCGGCGTGACTGTCAGTCGTCCGTCGTAACGTAGGGCCATGCAGATCTTCGGCTTGGACATCGGCGGATCCGGGATCAAGGGCGCCCCTGTGGACCTGGACAAGGGCGACCTCGCCCAGGAGCGCCACAAGGTGCTCACCCCGCACCCGGCAACGCCCGACGGCGTGGCCGACGGGGTGAAGCAGATCGTGGACCACTTCGGGTGGACCGGCCCGGTGGGGCTGACCTTCCCGGGTGTGGTCACCGGCGGATCCCACATCCGTACGGCGGCCAATGTCGACAAGAGCTGGATCGACACCGACGCGCGCGCGTTGTTCAGCGACCGGCTCGGCGGGCTGCCGGTGACCGTGGTCAACGACGCGGACGCGGCGGGCGTCGCCGAGATGAGCTTCGGCGCGGGCAAGGACCGCAAGGGCACCGTCATCCTGCTCACCCTGGGCACCGGCATCGGCAGCGCGGTCTTCGTCGACGGCGTCCTCGTCCCCAACACCGAGCTGGGCCATCTCGAGCTGCATGGCCACGACGCCGAGACGAAGGCCTCCAGCAAGGCCCGCGAGGTCGAGGAACTCACCTGGGAGCACTGGGCCCACCGCGTCCAGAAGTACCTCGCCCATGTCGAGATGCTCTTCTCGCCCGAGCTGTTCATCATCGGCGGCGGCGTCAGCCGCAAGTCCCAGAAGTTCCTGCCCCACATCGAGGGCATCAAGGCCGAGATCGTCCCGGCCCAGCTGCAGAACAACGCGGGGATCGTGGGGGCGGCGATGCGGGCGGTGCAGCAGTAAGGGGGCCCGCCCCCGACTGAGCCGGCGCCACCTGTGGACCGGCGCGGTGCGGTCGGTTGTCGGCACCGAGTGACCGGCAGGCAGGGGCCTCGGGCCGAGGGCGTCCCGAGAGCCCCACGCGTCGCCGGTGCCGCCCCCGGCTGTGCCGCCCGAGTCGGCCGCCCCGGAGCGGTTCCTCGCACCCTCGGCCCCAGTCGGCGCTTCAGCGTGAGCGGTCGCGTACCAGGTGGATCCTGCGGGCCAGTGCGATGAGGCCGGCGGCCAGTGTGCCGGCGTAGAGCCAGCCGGCCTGGGTGGCCAGGGCGGTGAACAGGCCCATAAGGCGTCCCGAGGTGCCGCCGCCGCTGTCGGCGACCGGGACGAGCCCGACGGCGAACGCGATCGGGACGACGATCGGGGCGGTCAGCAGGTCGCCCCGGCGCATCCAGACCGACGTCAGCACACTGACCGGCACGAACAGCACTCCGTACGTCGTGAGCGACGAGCCGAACAACAGGGAGACGAGGCAGCCCAGCACGAACATCAACGCGCCGCAGAACAGGCCGGCGCCGAGCCCGGTGAGCCGGGGATTCGGCAGCCGCCGCAGCCGCCGCAGCGTCCGGACCACCGGTGGCGTGGGTCTGCGGACCACCGGTGGCCGTCGCTCGCCGCGGGCCTGCGCGGGCAGCGGCGCTCCTTGGGCCGGTCGTCGCGTTCCGTTGTGCGGGGGTCGTGTCCTGTGTTGCTCCACTGGACCAACCTAGGTCTGTTTATGTGCGGAATCGCTCGTCGGACACGCCGTGGGAAAGACCTTGGCCATGCGTTCGAGAGGGCCGCCGGAGCGTGCTGCGGCACGCCGTAGACTGGTGGATCGGCCCCCTGGCCGCCCAGTCTCCTCACGTCTCCTCTCACGTACGGGAAGTCGCAACGTGTCGCTCACGATCGGAATCGTCGGCCTGCCGAATGTCGGCAAGTCGACCCTGTTCAACGCCCTGACCAAGAACGACGTGCTGGCGGCCAACTACCCGTTCGCCACGATCGAGCCGAACGTCGGCGTGGTCGGCGTCCCGGACGCGCGGCTGGCGAAACTGGCCGAGATCTTCTCCTCCCAGAAGATCATTCCGGCCACCGTCGACTTCGTGGACATCGCGGGCATCGTGAAGGGCGCCTCCGAGGGTGAGGGCCTGGGCAACAAGTTCCTCGCGAACATCCGTGAGTCGGACGCGATCTGCCAGGTCATCCGCGCCTTCAAGGACGAGAACGTCGTCCATGTCGACGGCAAGGTCTCGCCCAAGGACGACATCGAGACGATCAACACCGAGCTGATCCTCGCCGACCTCCAGACCATCGAGAAGGTCCTGCCCCGCCTCCAGAAGGAGTCGCGGATCAAGAAGGACATCGTCCCGAAGGTCGCGGCCGTGGAGGCGGCGAAGGAGATCCTGGAGAAGGGCGACACCCTGTTCTCCGCGGGCATCGTCCAGGGCTCCGGCAACGAGGAACTGCTGCACGACCTGCACCTGCTGACCACGAAGCCCTTCCTGTACGTCTTCAACGTCGACGAGGACGAGCTGGTCGACGAGTCCTTCAAGGAAGAGCAGCGCGCCCTGGTCGCCCCCGCCGAGGCGATCTTCCTCAACGCCAAGCTGGAGGCGGACCTCGCCGAGCTCGACGAGGAGGACGCGATGGAGCTCCTGGAGTCGGTCGGCGCCGAGGAGCCGGGCCTGGCCACCCTCGCCCGCGTCGGCTTCAACACCCTCGGCCTGCAGACCTACCTCACGGCAGGCCCCAAGGAGTCCCGCGCCTGGACCATCAAGAAGGGCGCCACCGCCCCCGAGGCTGCCGGAGTCATCCACACCGACTTCCAGAAGGGCTTCATCAAGGCGGAGGTCATCTCCTTCGACGACCTGGTCGAGACGGGGTCGGTGGCCGAGGCCCGCGCGAAGGGGAAGGCGCGGATGGAGGGCAAGGACTACGTCATGCAGGACGGGGATGTCGTGGAGTTCCGTTTCAACGTCTAGCGGGCGAATTATCACCACTTCGCTGATCTGGCAAACATACAGGTCAGAGAGGGTCCGACTCTTCGGAGTCGGGCCCTCAGTTTTTCCCGTGCTGGGATGGCTGACCTCTCGTCATCTGTCATCACCCCTGCTCATCCCTACCGTGCTGGGAGGGGATGAGAACGCCCGTGCTGGGGTTCGGGCAGCGATCTCCCGATGCGACAGGCGGGCGGGTGGGCCTCCATTCCACGACTTCTTCACGACTCCGGGGCCCGTGCAGATGCGAGCCGTGGCACTTTTCCTACTTGTTTGACACACTCGGCGTATGGGTGAGACGACGTACAGCATCGGGGAAGGACCGGCGACGCGGGTGAGCCTGTCGCTGCCGGAGGGGACCGCGGAGGCAATCCGGGCGCGGGTGGGCAAGCGGGAGTTCTCCGCGTTCATCGCTGAGGCGGTCGAGCGTGAGCTGCGTGGGCAGGTCCTGGACGAGTACTTGGCGGACTACGAGAGCCGCAAGGGGCCGGTTTCCGAGCCGGCTCGCCAGCGGGCGCGGCAGTTCCTCGACGAGGTGTTCGCCGAGGAGGCAGAGTGGCCCGCCGCAGGTTGAGTCACGAGGGGACGCTGGTCCTCGACAGCGAGGGACTCTCGAAACTGCTCGCCGACCACGAGCAGGTGGTGGCTTTGATCGCTGAGGCGCGCTCGCGCGGCATGGAGGTCGTGATCAGTGCGCTCGCCATCATCGAAGCCGTCCACGCTCGTACGAACAAGCCCCGCCTGAACTGGGTGCTTTCCGGGCTGCGGGTCGTCCCAGTCGGCGACGAGGAGGCGAGGGCGGCCTCGAAGTTGCTGATGAATGCCGGGTTGCACGGACACAAGTACGCGATCGATGCGGCCGTCGCCGAGGCCGCGCTGCGACAGCACCGCCCCGTGGTCATGCTGACGTCCGATATTGACGACATGGCCAAGCTGTGCGGCGAGAGGGTCCGGCTCGTGGCGGTGTGATTTCTCCTGGTCCCCTTTCTGCCTTTCGACGGTTGTTAAGTGAGTGGCGGTGGAGCCACCGGCATTCGGCGGATCGCCGGTTTCGGTAACCGGCGATCCGCCGCTGTGTTGCCGCTCTTCCGTCTCTTGTGTTTCGGCGCTGAGACCGATTCGGTGAGGTGGTGGAGGTGCGCGTCCGCGAACACGAGCCACGCCTCGACCTCGGTCTGCTCCTGTCCGGGCGGCAGTGATGTGGCGTGGTCGCGCACTGCTGCGAGGTACTCGGTCAGGCGGCTGGCTTGGTACCAGGCGTCCGCCTGTTCTCCGAGGTGCTTGACGCGGTAGGCGTGGGCGTAGGTGGCGCGGGCTTCCTGCATGGCGGCTTCCCAGCGCTTTTGCTGTACCTCTCTGGCTTGCTGGTCTGCAAGGCGTTTACGTTCCGCGGCTTTGCCGCGGAGGCCGACCCCGGCACGTCCTGCAGCGACTGCATGCCGATCTCGCACCGGCGGCCCGGTCGGCACCACCGTCACCCTGCACGAGGCACTGCCCACCGGCCCCTGCCTGCGCTGCTACTTCAAGGCCAACCACACCGGGAGAGCGCGGAGCAGCGACTGCATGAACTGACCGGGCTCCCGCTGTCCCGAATCGCCCGCGGGCAGGAGCCACTGACCGAACGAGACCTGAAAGGCCTGGACAATCAACAGCGGGAGCTCGTCGGGCAGTTTCTCGGACGGCCGGTGTGCGGGCTGATCAACTCGGCTGAGCTGATCGGTAGAACGGACGACGGGTTCCGTCCTTCGGCCGCGTTCTTGGCCCAGCAGGCCGCCTGCCTGGTCGTCTGCGCCTGGACCGCACGCAGCACGGGCCTGGTCAGCGGACCTCCACGACGCATCGAGTACGACACCCGCTTCGGTCCCCGACCCGACCAGATGTTCGACCACCGGCTTCCCACCCCCGGGTGCGTGTGCCAAAAGCACGCTGCTCTGTCCGGAGTTGACTGTGCCCGGAAACTACCTCGCAGCGAACGCCACGCCTTCGCACGGCTGCTCTGCCGGGAGATACACCCGGCTTCAGAAATGATGCGCGGCCCGCATCGGCGTGGGAGCTGACGTGTAATGGCGCCCCTGGATCGTCTTGTACTTTGTCGCACATCCCGTGCCGGGATGGTGCTGGGATGCGCCAGCATTTCCGCAGGTCAAGCCTTGTGGCTGAGTTCCACTTCAACGTGTGAGGAATCTGTCGGTCAGAAGGGGCTCGACTCTTCGGAGTCGGGCCCTCGGCCTTTCTCTCCCTGGGACCCGGTCGCGTCCCCACCCCACACATGGGCCATGACCCCGTGGGTAGTCGGGCCGTGGAACACGAGCGGGAGCAGCGCTGCCCCGCGCCTTCGACGTGCCGATCGGAGCAGCCATGACTGATCACTCTTCCAACGGCGCCGCCCCCGCCGTGCAGCTGGCCCTGCGCGCCGTCGTGGCCGGCGACGCGGACGAAGCCGAGCTGGACACCCTTGCCGGCAGTGACGTCCTCGTGCCCACCGCCGACGCCGCCGCCCAGGACGGCGTTCCCGGAGAGGTGACACTGCCCGTCTACCAGGTGGAGGACGGCACCGAACTGGTGCCGGTGTTCACCACGCGGACCCGCATGCAGCATGCCCTCCCGCAGATCACCGAGCACCAGCAGGTGACCCTCGGCGTCCTCGCCCACCGCTGGCCGTCCGAGAAGCTCGCGCTGGTCATCGACGCCGGAACACCGGAGGAGCTGGCACTGACGGCTCAGGGCGTCAAGGAGTTGCTCGACCGCGACGTCGCCTGAGCCGCGCGGTCACGTCCAGGTGACGAGGACTTGGACGGTGTCGGGGCTGTAGACGCTGGAGGTGCCTCATGACCAGCGCGGGTGATCAGGCCGCCGGCGACCACGGCGATCTGGATGCCGTGTTCGCGCAGACGGTGCGCCGAACCGGCGCGTCCATCGGTGCCCTCTACCTGCTCACCCCCGATGAGCGGCTGCTGAGTCTGGACGTGCTGTGCGGGGCGCCCCCCGAATTCGCCGCACCGTGGGCCCGGGTGCCGACGGCCGCCCCGGCCCCGGTGGCCGTCGCGGTCCGTGAGAACCGCCTGGTATGGGTGGGCAGCCAGGAGGAGATGGTCCGCGCCTACCCCCGTACCGCGGTGGTGCTTCCCTACCCGTTGGCCCTGGTCGCCGCACCGGTGGTCGGCGTCCGGCCGTGGGGAACGCTGCTGCTCATGTGGCCGGCCACCCGACCGCCGTACATGACCGGACGCGAGCAGGGGCACATCATGTCCAGTTGCCGGCGCCTGGCCCGGCTGCTGGAGGACGCCGTCGCGCACGGAAACGCCCCCTCCGGCGAGGGCCGGCCTCGTGTCGTGTCCCTCGGGCGCCGGCCCGAGAGCCCGGCGATGGCCGCCGCCGACTTCGTGGAGCGCCTGCCCGGCGGAAGCTGCGCGCTGAACCTCGAAGGGCAGTTCAGCTATCTCAGTTCCGGCGCCTGTGAGCTGCTGGGCTGTGAGGCGGGCCGTCTGCTGGGCACCCTGCCGTGGCAGTCCTTGCGCTGGCTGGACGACCCCGTCTACGAGGACCGCTACCGTGCCGCGGTGCTCAGCCGCGAGCCCGTCTCGTTCACCGCCTGCCGCCCACCGGACCGGTGGCTGGACTTCCATCTCTACCCGGACGCCAGCGGCATCAGCGTCCGCATCGTTCCCAGCGGTGTCGAGCCCATGCCCTCCCCGGCGCCCGCCCGCAGTCACCGTACCGGCGCACCGGCCGACGCGGGCCGGCTGTACCAGCTCACCCACCTCGCCGCGGGACTGACCGAGGTCGTCGGAGTCCAGGACGTCATCGCCCTGGTCGCCGACCAGGTCATGCCCGCCTTCGGAGCCCAGGGCCTGGTCCTGTCCACCGCCGACGCCGGCCGGCTGCGGATCACCGGACACCGCGGCTACGACCCCGACGTCATCGAGCGCCTCGACGGGCTGCCCCTGGACACCGACTTCACGCCGGCCGGGCATGTCCTCGACAGCGGCATCCCGGCGTTCTTCGCCGACCCGGAAGAGATGCGCCGCAGCTACCCGCAGGCTCCGCGGGCCAGCGGGAAGCAGGCGTGGGCCTTCCTGCCCCTGATCATCTCCGGCCGGCCCGTCGGCTGCTGTGTCCTGTCCTACGACCGGCCGCACCCGTTCCCCGCCGAGGAACGCGCCGTCCTGACCTCGCTCGTCGGGCTCATCGCCCAGGCCCTTGACCGGGCCCGCCTCTACGACGCCAAACACGACCTTGCCCACGGCCTTCAGCAGGCACTGCTCCCGCGCGCCCTTCCCCGGGTCACCGGTCTGCGCGTGGCCGCCCGCTACCTGCCCGCGACCCGGGGCATGGACATCGGCGGAGACTTCTACGATCTGATCCGCCTCGGTGACACCGCCGCCGCGGCCGTGATCGGCGACGTCCAGGGACACAACGTCGCCGCCGCCGCCCTGATGGGCCAGGTCCGCACCGGCGTCTACGCGCACGCGACCCTCGGCACGCCCCCGGACCAGGTTCTGGCCCGGACCAACCGGCTCCTGACCGACCTGGCCCCCGAACTCTTCAGCAGTTGCCTGTACGCCCACTTCGACTTCGCCCGCCGAAGCGTGTGCCTGGCCAGCGCCGGCCACCCGCCACCCCTGCTGCGCCTGCCCGACCGCACCACCCGGCCCGCCGTCGTCCCGCCCGGACCACTCCTGGGAATCGACCCCGACGCCGACTTTCCCCTGACCGAGATCCCGCTGACCGACGGCCTGATGCTCGCCTTCTACACCGACGGCCTCGTCGAAACACCGGGGGTCGATCTCGACGAGTCCATCGCCCACCTCGCGCAGCACCTCGCCCAGGCCGACGAGCGTGACCTGGACCTTCTCATCGACGACCTGCTCAGGAAGTCCGGCACCGCCGGGCAACGCACCGACGACGTCGCGGTCCTTGTGCTGCAGGACGTGTCGCACGACAGCACATGAACCGCGGTCCGGGCGGCCGGCACGCTTCTTCGGCCGGACCTTCCGGGGAACGCGCCGGACCGAAGGATTTCCGAGGTGAGCGAGGTGTCCTGGCATGTCCGATCCGCAAAGGAGACAAGGGCGGACCAGCAGCCCGAGCACCCGTGAGTTCTCCTCCTCCGGAGGACCTGGCTGGAGCCGCGTCGTCGGCGATGCGGCTCCGGTCGGCGCTCGCTAAGCGCCGTCCCCGTCCCGCTCTTCGATGCTCTGCCGCGTGCCGGTGATCTCTGCCGGCTCTGGTGAGGTGGGTTCCGGCTCGGCTGTGTGGGGTCCGGACCGTGCGGCGGCCAGCGCCTGGTCCAGTGCGGCGCGGACCTCGTCGGACAGCTTTCCGGTGCGGACCCAGTCCACGATCTCTTCGGAGACCTGTCGAAGTTTGATGTTGGTGTGCTGCGACACCTCTCGCAGCACTTCGAAGCCCTGGTCGGACCGCATGCCGCCCAGTCCGATGACCACGCCGATCGCATGGTCGATCACGGCGTGGGAGACGATGGCCTCCTGCAGCTGGCCGATCTCCGCCTGCAACTCGCTGATCTTGTTCAGGAGGTTTTCCCGTCCCGGATCAGAGGGGACACCGGTCCGCATGGGGGTGCCGTTCAGCGGGTTGTCCATCGTGATCACATCCCAGATCCCGGGTCTCCCGCCCGGGTCGTCGACGCCGGAGCCGAATCGTGAGGACGACACTGTCGACTATTACCCCAGGACGCTGCTTCCGTGCATCTCTGAACGCTTCACCGAAGAACCTCGGTGATGGTGTCGGGGGGGAGGGCGCGGGTGACGAGGGCTTGAACGGTGTCGGTGAGCCGGAGGCGGTGGTGGTGGGCGTAGGCGGTGAGGAGGTGGGCGGCTTCGGTGATGGTGGTGTCGGCGTGTTGGGCGATCATGCCTTTGGCGATTTCGAGGGTGGCTTTTGCGGCGAGGGCGCTTTGGACGCGGGTGATGACGTCGTGGGTGGGGGTGGGTTCGGTGGTCCAGTGCATGAGGGCGAGGGCGGCGGAGTCGGCGAGGGCCTGGGCGAGGTGGGTGTCGTTGTCGGGGAGGCGGCCGGGGGCTCGGCGTAGGAGGGTGAGGGTGCCGAGGGGGCGTTTTTGCAGGCGTAGGGGGATGGCTTGGAGGGCGTGGTAGCCGGTGTGGGTCATGGCGGTGGCGAGGTGGGGCCAGCGGGTGTGTTCGGTGGTGATGTCGGGGATGCTGACGGGTTCGGCGATGCGGTAGCTGTCCATGCAGGGGCCGTGGCCGCTCTGGGTTTGCAGGAGTTCGGTGAAGGCGGCTTCTTCGTTGGTGGAGGCCATGGTGCGCAGGCTGCCGCGGGCGTCGGCGATCATGACGGCTGCGGCGTCGGTGTCGAGGAGGTCGTGGCAGGCGTGGACGAGGTGGTGGAAGAGGTGCAGGGGGTCGAATTCTGCGGTGTAGGTGTCCGAGAGGGTGAGGAATGCCTGCGTCAGTTGTCGCTCGCGGTTCATGGGTGCCTCCCCGGCGCTGGGGTTGGGGGTGCCGGCAGGGATGCGGGCGGTTCAGTCATCGTGGAGGTCCGTGGTGCGGGCGATGATGGCTTTGGCGAGCTGGGTGGCGGTGCGGCCCTGGGTGAAGGCTCGGGCGCGCAGGCGCAGGAGTGCTTCTTCGGCGCTGACGCCCAGTTGCATCATGATCATTCCGGTGGCCTGGTGGATCTCCTCCCGGTCCGATTCGGCTCCTGACAGCCATGCGACGACTCCTTCGAGATCGGCGGCTCCCGGGTCCAGCGCCAGCACCGCCAACGTCACCGCGTCAGCGACCAGAAGCATGGTCCGCACATGATCGCTGCTCAGCGAGCCCGACGTCTCTCGGTACAGATCAAGGGTGCCCAGTGGGCTCCCGGCCGCCATCAAAGGGGCCGAGAAGACCGCCCGTGCCCCCGCCCTGGCGGCTTGAACGGAGAAGAGCGGCCAGCGGTCGGCATCCGGGGGACGGGTGAGATCCGTCGCGAACACGGGGGCACGCAGGCCAGTCGCCTCCCGGCACGGTCCCTCGCCGAGGGTGTACTGGAGCTCCGCCAGATGTGCGGAGACGTGGTTGCTGGCACACAGCACCACGCCGGTGTCCGAGTGGTCGCCGAGCACCGACACCGAGAGCCCCAGGCCCGCCGGAAGCAGCCTGGCACATGCTCGGCACAGTGCGTCCGGCACGTCCTGCGGAGGCAGTCCGCGCACCCCGGCGATGAGCCGTTGAGCGATGCGGGCCCGCTCGATGTCCGTCTCTTCCCCGGCGTCTCCACCGCCCAGCGGATCGGTGCCGGACACGGCTGTCACCTCCCCGCAGTCGCAGCGCATGAACGGCCTCGTACGATCCTTGCACGAGTGGCCGAGGTGAGGAGCAGGGAAGTGTCGTCCTCACGACCCGGTGCGGGCGGTCGGCGGCGGGAATCCGCCGGACCTCGAAGCCGAGGTCTGCCGCCTACACCATGCCCTTGAGCGCACGGCGATCGTCCGGACCCGTGGGGGCGGGTGCGCGTGACTCCGTCACCCGACTGCCAGCGGACGTTCGCTCGGCACTCGTACGTCCTGTACGGCGAAGCCGCTTCGCACCCTCGCCGGGATGCGCCGCAGGGAGATCCTCAGGTCCTGGTCGGGAACGGTGTACTCGAGGCGGGCGAGGCGGATCGCGAGGGCTTCGAGCAGCCCGATGGTGAGGCCCTCGCCGGGGCAGCGGTGTCCGGTGCGCGGCTCGCCTCCGCCCTGCGGGATCAGTTCGTCGCGCTCGACCGGGTGTTCGAGGAACCGCTGCGGCCGGAAGGCGTACGGATCGCCCCACAGTTTCTCGTCGTGGTTCTGGCCGAAGACGTCGAGGAGCACCATCCCGCCGGCCGGCACCGAGACGCCTCGCCAGGTCAGGTCTCGGGTGGCGAGGCCGCCGAGGAACGGCGCGAACGGATAGAAGCGGCGAACCTCGTGCACGAACGCGGCGGCGTAGGCGGTGTCGCCGTCGCGCAGCCGTTCGCGCTGTTCGGGCCGCAGATGCAGGGCGTGCGCCGTATAGGAGGCGAACCAGCAGACCGCGACGGTGGGGCGGATGACGTTCAGCAGCTCGACGGCGGCCGTGTGGGGGTGGAGCAGTTCGCCTCCGGCCTCGCGGTGCTCACACACAGCGCCGAGCACCGATCCCTCGGGGGCGTCGGCGCGGCCCGAGCGGACATCCTCGACCAGCCGGGCGAAGCGGTCCTCCTGGCGGCTTCGGGCCCGCCGCGCCCGCCAGTGCCGTGGTCCGGCGGTGGCGAAACCGTCCACCATCGCGACCAGGTCGCGGGCGAGGTCCTCCACCGCGCTGTCATCGTCGAGCGGAATGCCCGCCCAGCGGCACACACCGCGGGTGAGCACCACGCTCGACGCGTCGAAGAGCACGATCTGTTCGGCACCGCTCCATTCCCGTACCGCGTCGTCCCAGGCGGTGGTGACGTGTTCGACGAGGCCGGCGATCCGGTCGGGGTGCAGCAGCGGCAGGAAGAACTCCTTGCGGGCGCGGTGCGCGGCGCCGTCGAGGGTGTGGACGGCGTCGTGGCCGAACAAGGTGCTCAGCACGGGCTCCGGCAGCGCGCCGCCGCGGCGCACGTTGTCTTCGTCGTAGAAGAACCGCACCGCCTCCGGCCCCCGCACCACGAGCGCGGGCTTGCCCATCACACGGGTGCGCGCCACGCCGTCGGGGCGCTCACCCAGGAGGCCGGGCAGCCAGGAGTAGCCCTGGACGAACGCCGGAAGGGAACGGTCGATCACAGGCGAGGTCGGCATCTTCATGGGCGCCGGGTGCCCACACCCGAGGTCTGAACACGTGCGGCCGTTCGCGAGTGGCGCGGTGTGATCCGTCGGCGGGGAGCGTTTCGGGCGAAGGCCCTCGGGGACACGGAGGGGCGGAGGCCGCGTCGCATGCGGGTTCGGCAAAGAGCCGGCGTTCAATGCGTCCGCCACTGTGTCGGCCTGCCGCGATCGCGACAGGCCGACAGAGCTGTGCCCTTTCACAGTCATCGCCACAGCACCGTCCGCGCCGCCCGTCCGAGCGGTGGGAGGATGCGGGAGGGCAACGGAGGGGCGGGAAACGTGGGGCGTGGCGAGCGGGAAACGGTCGCGAGGGGAGCGCGGCTGTACGAGGCGGCCCGGACGGTGGCCGGTGACCACCGAAGGGCGGTGGAGGCGGCACGGGCGGCGCTCCAGCCGATCCACGACGCGGCGGTGAAGCGGGAACTCGACACCATCCCCGTCGCCCGACTGCAGGACGTCACCGAAGGGCGGCTGCGGCTGGGCAGTGTCGAGAAGAGCGGACTGCGCACCGTGAGCAGTGTTCTCGAAGCGGGCCCCTACCGGCTGCGGCAGATTCCCGGTGTCGGGCAGCGCACCGTCGACCAGATGCTCGCGGCCGCTCGTCGGCTCGCCGAGGCCGTGCACGAGACCGTGGCCGTCCACATCGACGTGGACCGGCCGGAACCGGGCACGACCGCGCTCGTCATGGCCCTGCACGTACTGGTCGAGGCCGGGTCCGACGCCCGCCGTGCGGTGGACCGGGCCGCCGTCCTGTCGGAACGGCTCGGTCCGCTGCTCGCCGACGCGGGGCCCGCCACCAGCCGCATCCGCATGTTCCTGACGGGCCCGGAGAAGAAGGCTCGCGCGTCGGCCGCGGTCACCGTGATCCGGTCACTGGTGGACGAGGCGGACCGAGCGGGCCTGGCCGGGCTGTTCGCCCAGGCATCGGTGGACCTGCTCCGGGGGCCCTCGTCCGACATCGCGGCCTGGGTGGACTTCGAACTCCGCTCTGCCGAGTACTACAGCCTGCTCGCCGAGATCTCCGGGCGGCCGCCGGACGCGGCGGCCGCCGAGGGTTTCCTGCCGGACGAGATCGCCGAGAGGGTACGCGGCCAGCGTCTCGACGACGCGCACCGGCGGGTGTCCCTGCGCGGGTATCAGTCGTTCGGCGCGCGATTCGCGCTCGCGCAGCGCAAGGTGATTCTCGGCGACGAGATGGGCCTCGGGAAGACCATCCAGGCGATTGCCGTGCTGGCACACCTGACCACCGAGGGACAGAGCCATTTCATGGTCGTCTGCCCGGCGAGCGTCCTCGTGAACTGGACGCGGGAGATCGAGGCCCGCAGCGCCCTGCGGGTCATGGTGCTCCACGGCCCCGACCGCCACGAGGCGTTCGCCGACTGGAAGGGGCGGGGCGGGGTCGGGGTGACCACCTTCGACGCGCTGCGCGGTTTTCCCGCGCCGGGTTACGGGGAGGTCGGAGTGCTCGTGGTGGACGAAGCGCACTCCGTGAAGAACCCGAAGGCCAAGCGGTCCCAGGCGGTCGCTCTGTGGGCGGAGCGCTGCGGGCGCACCCTCCTGATGACCGGAACGCCGATGGAGAACCGCGTCGTGGAGTTCCACAACCTGGTCCGGATGCTCGACGGCGACCTCGCGGACTCCCTCGGCGAACGGGACGCGTTCGCCGGATCGGTCGCCTTCCGCAAGGCCGTGGCCCCGGTCTACCTGCGGCGCAACCAGGAGGACGTACTGACGGAACTCCCGAGTCTGCAGCAGACCGACGAGTGGGAGGAGCTGAGCGCGTCGGACGAGGAGGCGTACCGGGAAGCCGTACGCGCGGGCAACTTCATGGCGATGCGCAGGGCCGCGTACCTGCGCCCCGAGAAGTCCGCCAAGCTGGACCGGCTCCGGGAGATCGTTCAGGAGGCGGGGGAGAACGGGCAGAAGACGGTGGTCTTCTCCTATTTCAAGGACGTACTGACCGTGGTGAAGGAAGCGCTGGCGGCCCAGAACACCGAGGGCGTGCCCCTGTTCGGTCCGCTCACCGGCAGCGTTCCGGCCGGGCGGCGGCAGCAGATCGTCGACGACTTCTCCGGTGTTCAGGGCCCCGCGGTGCTCGTGGCGCAGATCCAGGCAGCGGGCGTCGGCCTCAACATGCAGGCCGCCTCCGTGGTCGTCATCTGCGAACCCCAGATCAAGCCGACCATCGAGCACCAGGCGGTGGCCCGGGCCCACCGTATGGGTCAGGTCAGGCCGGTCCGTGTGTACCGGCTCCTCGCCACCGGGGGCGTCGACGAACGCCTGGTGAAGCTGCTGGAGGCCAAGACACGCCTCTTCGACGCCTACGCCCGCCGCAGCGCCGTCGCCGAGGCATCCCCGGACGCGATCGACGTGTCGGACACCGAACTGGCCCGCCGGATCGTCGAGGAGGAGCAGGCCCGCCTGGGCATGACGGACGACAGGCTCACAGCAGCGGAGTGAACCGGCCTCCCGCCGGCCACGAGGACCGCCAACCCACCCCGCTCCCTCCCCACCTGCCCCGCGAGGTCCCAAGTGGTCAGCCCGGACGCACAGGGGATCCGGACCCGTCCTCCGGGCCGACGCCGACCGTCCCGTGCGGCCGGGCCGGCTCCGGCTCACGGCCTGTGTGGTGGGGGCGGGCATCGTGCGCAGTTCCCCGCGCCCTTGAGTGCCTGCGGCGGCCGGTGCGGCTCCGGTGAGGGCGCGTGTAGCGCGCGAGGTTGGCGGACGGTCCGTCCTGGCGCAGGGTGACCGCAGCTCCCCAGGGGCGCGGGGAACTGCGTGACCAGCCCCCACCGGCTGGTAGCCGCCCGGCAACCTGACCCGGCATTCCTATAGGCGCCCCGGCCCGGCTCAGCGCAGCGGCAGCGCGGGGAACTGCGTGACCAGCCCCCACCGGCTGGTAGCCGCCCGGCAACCGGACCTGGCATCCCTATAGGCGCCCCGGCCCGGCCCAGCGCAGCGGCACCGCGGGGAACTGCGCGACCACCACCCACGCCCACCGCACCCCGCGCGGATGGTCGCCCTCGTCAGACCGCCCCCGCCCCCGCCACCGACCGACAAGCCTGCGCGTACCCCCGTACCAGCGGTCGCCCCCCGTCCTCCTTGCGCCAGGCAAGGGCGTATCTGCTCGGGCCGATTCCGCGCACCGGGCGGGTGACCACCCCGCCCAGGGTGATCAGAGGGGCGTTGCCGGCGGCCACGAGGCAGATGCCCAGGCCGGCGACGAGGGCCTCGTACGTCTCCTCGGTGCCCGCGATCTCCGCGCCGACGCGGGGCGGGCATCCGGCCCGTTCGTCGAGGGCGAGCCAGAAGTCGCGCAGGGGGCCGGCGCTCGGCGGCAGGGCGAGGAACGGTTCGTCGGCCAGGTCGGCGAAGTCCACCTCGGCCCGGGCGGCGAGCGGGTGGGTGTCGGGGAGGGCGACCAGGCGGGGCTCCTCGGCGACCACGGTCCACCCGTAGCGCTCCTCGTCGGGCAGCGGCAGCCAGACGAACGCGACCTCCGTCTCGCCGTCCGCCAACCCCGCGGTCGGGTCCTGCCAGCCCATCTGCCGCAGCCGTACGACCGCCTCCGGATGCGCGGCCGTGAAGCGGGAGCGGATCGCCGGGAGCAGGCCACCACGCCCGGGGCTGGTGCTCATGCCCACCACCAGCGTGCCCCGCCCCGCCGCCCGGGCCGTCGCCATCGCGGCGTCCGCCGCCGCCCAGGCCGCCAGCACCTGGCGGGCGTGCGGCAGCAGTGCCTCGCCCGCCTCGGTGAGCAGCACCCCCCGCGGCTCCCGCCGGAACAGCCGTACGTCCAACTGCCGCTCCAGCGCCCGGATCTGCTTGCTCAGCGCGGGCTGTGACACATACAGCCGCTCGGCCGCACGCGTGAAGTGCAGCTCCTCGGCCACCGCCAGGAAGTAGCGCAGATCCCGTACATGCACGTCGGTCGTCATAGCCATCGGTTATCACCGTGGGTCTTGGACCGGCAACCGACTTCCACCGCAGGCTGGTTCGTGGAACAACCCAAGAAGAGGAGCTGTGATGAACAAGGTCTGGCTGATCACGGGCGCGAGCAGCGGGTTCGGGCGGGCGATCGCCGAGGCGGCCCTGGCCGACGGCGATGTCGTGGTGGGCGCGGTCCGCGGGCCCGAGGCGCTGGACGACCTCGTGGCCGCCCACCCCGACCAGGTGGAGGCGGTGCGTCTGGACGTGACCGACACGTCCGCGGCGGAGGCCGCCGTACGGGATGTCGTGGCCCGGCACGGGCGGATCGACGTGCTGGTCAACAACGCGGGCCGCACGCATGTCGGCGCCTTCGAGGAGACCACCGACGACGAACTGCGCGAGCTGTTCGACCTGCATGTCTTCGGGCCGGCGGCGCTCACCAGGGCGGTGCTGCCGGCCATGCGCGAGCGGCGTTCGGGCGCGATCGTGCAGATGAGCAGCATGGGCGGGCAGCTGTCCTTCGCGGGCTTCTCGGCATACAGCGGGACGAAGTTCGCGCTGGAGGGCATGTCCGAGGCTCTCGCCGACGAGGTACGGGAGTTCGGCATCAAGGTGCTGATCGTGGAGCCGGGGGCCTTCCGTACCTCACTGTTCGACGCGAGCCGTGCGGGAGCCAGTGCCGACAGCGGGGTCTACGCCAAGGTGAGCGAGACCCGGGGGTTCGTCTCCGGCGGCGACGGCACCCAGGCCGGCGACCCCGCGAAGGCGGCGGCCCTGATCCGCGCCGCCCTCGACGCCGAGGAGACCCCGCTGCGGCTGCCCCTCGGCGAGGACGCGGTGACCGCCGTACTCGACCACCTCGACGGTGTACGGGCCGACGTCGCCGCCTGGGAGAAGAGCACCCGGGCCACCGCCTTCGACGACTGACGGCTGACAACTGACAGCGGTCAGTTGAACGGCGCCGGTTCCGTCACCCACCCCGCCGTCAGTACCAGCCGCGTCTCCCGGTGCACGGCGAGGAAGCCGAAGGGGCGGTCGAAGGCGGCCGTGACCACGGTCGCCGTGTACCGGGGCGTGGGCGGCGGCCCACCGGGCGCCGCGGCGACCGCCGTCACCGCGGCCGCCTCGAAGCCGAGTGCGTCGAAGCGGGCCAGGACCGACTGCCGGGCGGAGCCGACGGCCAGGGGCGAGGCGCTGATGCCGGGGAAGTGGCCCTGCCGCGTGTCCCGAGCCGCGGTGAGGCCGAACAGCCCGTGCAGGTCCAGCAGATCGTGGTGCGCCCGCACCTCGAACGCCGCCGTCGTCACCTCCAGCGTCGGCTGCTGAGGGCCGGCACACGGCCGCTCCTCCACCCGCAGCCCCGGCCCCGCGGCCCCGTACGGAAGCGATGATCCCCGTACGACCGGACACGTGCCGTCGAGCACGGCCGGCCCCGCCGCCATCACCTGAGTCGGCGTCATGTGCTCGTCCCCGAGCAGGAGATGGACGTCGACGCCGTTGTCGCCGAGCACCCTCACCTCGGTGACCCGACCCTCGGGCACGGTCGCCACCCCGACCCGGTCCAGCCGCACGCTCCGGCGGTTCAGCCCGCGCAGGGTCCGGCCCTGCCAGGGGCCCGCGGACGGCCGTACCGGACGTACCTCGAAGGGCCGCAGCCACGTGGTCCGCAGGGCCAGCGCGCTCGCCAGCACCAGCGTGGTGTCGTCCCGCACCTCCACCGGCATCCGCTCGATCAGCCCGCCCGTCCGCTTCTCCGCCCAGGCGTCCAGCTCCCGCTGGTCCAGGGCGGGATCGCCGGTGAGGACGCCGTGTGCGTCGGTGGGCAGCCCGGCCTCCCACTCCTCGCGCGGCGCCGGCGTCCGCTGCGTCCACAGTCCGAGCGCCGAGTCCAGGGCTTGGGTGTCGGCCAGTTCCGCGAGCAACTCCCGTGCTGCGGCGGCCGCTTGCTCCGCGGGCACTCCGAGAGCCCGCGCCAGCTCGGCCCGTGCCGCGCCCTGTGCCCCGTCGGCCAGGAACGCCAGCAGCGGCCACACCCCGGCGGCCGAGAACACGGTCCCCCCGGAAGCCATCCCCGCCCACCGTGCCGTGAGCCCGTTCACCGCCTGGGTCGTCGCACCCGTGATCGGCATTCCACCCCGCCCGCCCCGCGCATACCATGCGCCCTGTCGTACGTCAGTTCCCCACCACTGCCTGAACCAGGAGCACGGTAACCGTGTCCATACCCCCGCCCCCTGGGCCCCACCAGCCCGACCCCGCCCAGGGACCGTCCCCGGCCCCGGACCCGTACGGGCCGCCGCCACAGGGGCAACAGCCCCAGGGACAACAGCCGCAGGGACACCACCCGTATGGGCAGGGGCCGTACGGACCACAGCCGTACGGACAGCAGCCGTACGGGCAACCCTATGGCCCGCCGTACCGGACCTGGGGGCAGGGCTACAGCCCCTACGCCCGCCCCTCCTCCGTCAGCGGTCTCGCCGTGGCCTCCCTGGTGCTCGGCGTCCTGTGCTGCTTCCCGGCCGTGGGACTGGTGCTCGGCGTGATCGCGCTGGTGCAGATCAAGAAGAAGGACCAGTCCGGCAAGGCGCTCGCGATCGCCGGGTCGGTCCTGTCGTCGCTGGGTCTGGCCCTGTGGGTCCTGGTGCTCGCCACCGGCGGGCTCTCCGACGCCTGGGAGGGGTTCAAGAAGACCGCGACGGAGAGCACGGCGTTCTCGGTGGTGAAGGGCCAGTGCTTCGACGCGCCGGGGGAGTCCCTCGACGGCCTGACCTACGACGTCGACGAGGTGCCCTGCGCGGGCGAGCACGACGGCGAGGTGTTCGGCGAGTTCACGATGGCCGGCGGCTCCGCCTTCCCGGGTGACCGCGCGGTCTCCGACGCCGCCGACGAGAAGTGCTACCCGCTCCAGGACACCTACGCCATGGACACCTGGGCGCTGCCCAAGAGCGTCGACGTGTACTACTTCGGCCCGACCCGGCAGAGCTGGCGACTCGGCGACCGCGAGGTCACCTGCATCTTCGGCAACACCGACGACAACGCGACCCTGAAAGGCTCACTGCGCGCCGACGAGACCACGCTCGACACGTACCAGATCTCCCTCCTCAAGCCCCTCAACGCCCTCGACGCCGTGCTGTGGGAGGAGCCCGAGGACTACCCGGAGGACGACCTGGCCGGCTACCGGGACTGGTCGCGGGACGTCCACGACAGCCTCGGCGAGCAGATCAGGGCCCTCGGTTCCCACTCCTGGCCGGACAAGGCCGACAAGCAGGTCGCGGCCCTGGTGAAGGACATGGAGCAGGCGCGCGGCGAGTGGGCGAAGGCGGTCACCGCGGCCGACGACGAGGACGTGGACGCCTTCTACACCCACTACGACAAGGGGTACGAGTACGTCGACGGCCCCAGCACGGTCACCGCACGCAAGGCTCTGGGGCTGGCCACCAAGCGGCCGACGTACGACGAGGGCTCCGGCGACGAGGGCGGCAATTCGGGCGGCGGCGAGCTCAATGTGTGAGCGCCGCCATAGCGGGGAGAAAGTGCCTGCGTAAAGCCCCCCACCGGCACATGTCATCACATCGAGTGATTCCCTGGCCTTTGCTTGCACGGGCCAACCCACGGTTGCCAGGCTGTTGCTGTCTGTACAACCTGATGGGAGCGGCCAGTGACATTCGGTGAGCAGCCGGCGTACCTGCGCGTCGCGGGTGATCTCCGCAAGAAGATCGTCGACGGTTCGCTGCCACCGCACACCCGCCTGCCCTCCCAGGCCAGGATCCGCGAGGAGTACGGCGTCTCGGACACCGTCGCGCTGGAGGCCCGCAAGGTGCTGATGGCCGAGGGCCTGGTCGAGGGCCGCTCCGGCTCCGGGACGTACGTCCGTGAGCGGCCCGTGCCCCGGCGGATCGCCCGCTCCGGCTACCGCCCGGCCTCCGGGGCCACCCCCTTCCGGCAGGAGCAGGCCGACGGGGAGGGGCGCGGCACCTGGGAGTCCAGCAGCCGGCAGACCGAGGCCTCGGTGGCCGTCGCCGAGCGGCTCGCCCTCCGGCCCGGTGACCGGGTGATGTGCACGAAGTACGTCTTCCGGGAGGCCGGTGAGCCGATGATGCTCTCCACCTCCTGGGAGCCCCTCGCGGTCACCGGGCGCACTCCCGTGATGCTCCCCGAGGAGGGTCCCCTCGGCGGCATGGGCGTGGTCGAGCGCATGGCCGCCATCGACGTCGTCGTGGACAACGTCACCGAGGAGGTCGGCGCCCGCCCCGGTCTCGCCGAGGAGCTGCTCGCGCTGGGCGGTGTCCCGGGGCATGTCGTCCTCGTGGTCCACCGCACCTACTACGCCTCGGGCCGCCCGGTGGAGACGGCCGACGTGGTCATTCCGGCCGACCGCTACCAGGTCGCGTACCACCTCCCGGTGAAGTAGCGCGCGCCCCGGGGAGGTTGCCCGGGGCGAACACCGAACCGGCCCGTAGGCGAACGCCGTTCGAATTCGGCCGTTCTCGCAGGTCGACACCGCTGTGTCCAAGGCGCCCCCGACCGGAGGCAGTGCCGTCCACCGGGGGCGTGTTCATCGGCGCGCCCCCTGCCGTAGGAGTCCGTCCTGGCTGGTTGCGTACCTCTTTGTGAAAACGCGTGTTCGCTGCGTAAAGGTTGGGCGTAGGCTCGGGCATATGCGGAGTGCGGTTTCCTTATCGGGTGGGGCTCGACGCAGGTCGGGAAGGAGCGGTGGGGCGCAATGAACGACGGCACGATCACTCTCCCCTGGCTCGTCATACGACAGGACGACAACGGCAATCGCTACCGCGTGGGCAGGTACGCGACCCGGGCCGAGGCCCAGAAGATCGCGGACAGTCTCGATGCCCGCGGCCACAAACAGCTCTACTGGGTCGAGCGCATCGGCCCCAACGGCTCGAGTTCGGCCGACTGACGGAGCCTCCCGTAGGCTCCGGCGCATGACGGAACGGATCGTGGTGGTGGCGGCCGCCCTCTGTGACGGCGACCGCCTCCTCGCCGCCCGCCGCAGCGCACCGCCCGAACTGGCCGGCCGCTGGGAGCTGCCGGGCGGCAAGGTGGAGCCGGGGGAGTCGCCGCAGCAGGCGCTGGTACGCGAACTGCGCGAGGAACTCGGGGTCGAGGCGGAGGCGCTGGAGCGCGTGCCGGGGGAGTGGCCGCTGAGACCCCCGTATGTTCTGCAGGCGTGGAAGGCTCGCCTGCTGCCGGGTTCCGCAGATCCCGAGCCCCTGCAGGACCACGACGCGCTGCGCTGGCTGACCCCGCAGGAGTTCGGGGACGTGAACTGGCTCGACCAGGACGTGGAAGCGATCGGCGCACTGAAGGCGCTCCAGCGGCCCTAGGGACCCTTGAACGGGCCCCGCTTACCCCATTCGCTGCGATACTTCACCATTGATATCGGGTATGTGCCCCTTAACCCCACGAAAGCGGACATGGGCTGGCCCGGGAAGTGATCGGCGTGATCGACACCGAAGGCGACTGCGCCAAGTGGATCTTCCCGGCGGACCCGGGTGCCGTACGCGCTGCCCGCACGGCTGTCAGAAGCCGGCTGACCGCCTGGAACCTCGATGGTCTCGCCGATGTCGCCGCCCTCCTGGTCAGTGAGCTGGTGACCAACTCGCTACGGCATGCCACCGGCCCCATCGGCGTCCGCCTGGTCCGCCCGGAGAGGGGCGACGGCGTGCTCCTGGTGGAGGTCTCCGACCCCCTGCCCGATCTGCCCCGCGAACGCGTCGCCGAACTGGACGACGAGAGCGGCCGCGGGCTGCAACTGGTCGCCCACGCCGCCCACCGCTGGGGCACCCGCCCCGGCGTCACCGGCAAGACGGTCTGGTTCGAACTCTCGGTACCAGGATGAACAGGACGTGATCGCGGCGGTTCGACGCCGTGTTGGCTGGTTAGAAGACTGGAAGTGTTGTCGCAGCCCGGACCGAAAACCGTCGGGATCGTGCTGTGATCGTGAACACCGTGTTGTGCGGCGCCGTAGTGCTGGATACTGCGGGCAGCCGCCCCCGGTGACCGGTACCGGACGCGGTGAGCTGGAGGGGACGGTTCGCGTGAGCGAGATACCAGCGAAGGCCACGGAGTCGAAGGACCCGTCGGAGGGCGCGAGGGCTGCGGCCATGGATGCTGTCGCGGTCCATGCCCGTCACGGCGACGCGCCGTCCGGTGACGCCATGTGGCAGAGCAGCCCGCCCGGCTCGATCTACGACTACATCAAGGTCGCGTCCTTCTCCATAGGCCCCGACGGTCTGGTCGACCAGTGGAGTCTGCGCGCCGAGCAGCTCTTCGGCATCCCCGCCGAGCACGCCGTCGGCATGGACCCCATCGAGGCGTTCATCGACGACGACCTGCGCGCACAGGGCCAGCGCAGGATGGCGGAGATCCTGGACGGCCGCGAGTGGACGGGAGTGGTCCCCTTCCGGGTGCCCGCGTCGGCGGCCGACGGCGAGTGCGGCCGGGAGGGACTCGCCGAGGTCTACGTCATGCCGACGCGGACCGAAAAGGGCGAGAAGGCCGCCGTCTGCATCGTGGTGGACGTGCGCACCTTGCGCAGCATCGAGACCGACCTCGCCGCCTCGCAGGCGATTTTCGGTCAATCCCCCTTCGGTTTCGTGCTGATCGACCCCGAGCTGCGGGTGCGCCGCGTCAACTACCGTTTCGCCTCTCTCTTCGGCGGCAGCCCGGACGACCACCGCGGCAGGGGCGTCCACGACTATCTGCCGCGCCCCGAGGCCGAGCGGGTCACCGCCACCCTGCGCCGGGTCCTGGAGACCGGCGACTCCATCACGGACATGCACGTCACCGGTTTCCTGCCGGGCTCCGACGAGCGCCGCCACTGGTCCATCAACCTGTACCGGGTGCGCAGCGGGTCCGGCCGGCCCATCGGCATCGCCTGGCTGGGAACCGACATCACCGCCCGCCGTGCCGCCGCCCGCGAGGCCGCGGCAGCCCGGCGCAATCTCGCCCTCCTCAACGAGGCCGGCGCCCGCATAGGGAACTCGCTCGACCTGGAGACCACGGCCCGCGAACTCCTCGACGTCGTCGTCCCCGGCTTCTGCGACCTGGCCACCGTCGACCTCTACCAGGGCCTGCTGGCCGGCGACGAGACTCCGCCGGGGCTCGCCGACGGCAGCGCCGAACTGCGCAGGGTCGCCTTCGCCAGCGCGGTCTCCGACGCCCCCTTCGCCGGCTCCGGTGCCCCCGTCGCGCTCGGCGCGGTCCACCACTATCCCTTCAACTCGCCCTGCGCGGACGCCCTGCGCACCGCCCGCCCGCAGTACATCCCGGCCGAGGAGGGCGGCCTCGTGCTGTCCACGCTCGCGGTGCCGATGGTCGCCCACGACACCGTCGTAGGACTCGCGCAGTTCTCCCGGACGAAGGGCAGCGAGCCGTTCGGGGACCGGGACCGGGATCTCGCGGTGGAGCTGGCGGCGCGGGCCGCGGTCTGTATCGACAACGCGCGCCTGTACCGGCGGGAGCACGAGCGGGCCCTGATGCTGCAGCGGTCCCTGCTGCCGCCCGGCGACCCGGTGGCCGCCGGCCTGGACATCGCCTGCCGCTATCTGCCCGGCAACTCCTCCGCGGACCGGCCCAGCGAGGTCGGCGGCGACTGGTTCGACGTCATCGAACTGCCCGGTCACCGGACGGCGTTGGTCGTCGGGGACGTGATGGGCCGCGGTCTGCGCGCGGCCGTGGCCATGGGCGAACTGCGCTCGGCCGTCCGCACCCTGGCCCTCCTGGACCTCGAACCGGCCGAGGTGCTCAGCGCGTTGGACGAGATCGCCCGCGGTCTCGGCGCCCCCGGCGGGGTCCAGCAGGCGACCCGCGCGGCCCGCCGCCCCCGCGAGGCGGACCTCCTGGAGGTGTACCTCGCGACCTGCGTCTACGCCGTCTACGACTCGGTCACCCGCCGCTGCACCTTCGCCAACGCGGGCCACCTGCCGCCCGTCCTGGTCGAACCCGGCGAGGACGCGCTGATGCTGGACGTGCCGCCCGGCATGCCGCTCGGTGTCGGCGGCGAGCCCTTCGAGGAGGTGGAGGTCGAACTACCCGAAGGCGCCCTGCTCGCGCTCTACACGGATGGACTGGTCGAAAGCCGCGATCACCCCCTCGACGAAGGTCTCCAGGCGTTCGTCGGAGCGCTCACCGACCCCTCCGCCCCGCTGGAGGACGTCTGCGACCACGTCCTGAACACCCTCGACACCCACCACGGCGAGGACGACATCGCGCTGCTGATGGCACGTGTCCAGGGCCTGCCCGCGAACTCGGTCGGCGACTGGACCCTCCCGCGCGAGCCGCGCAGCGTGGGCCGGGCCCGCGAGTACGCCCGCGGCCAGCTGCTCAGCTGGGACCTGGAGCCCCTGGTCGACACCACGGAACTCCTGGTCAGCGAGCTGGTCACCAACGCCCTGCGGTACGGCGAGGGCGACATCCGGCTCCGTCTGCTCCTGGACCGCACCCTGGTCTGCGAGGTCTGGGACTCCGGTCTCGTCCAGCCCCGCCGCCGCCGCGCCCGCGACACCGACGAGGGCGGCCGGGGCCTCCAACTGGTCGGCCTGCTCAGCGCGGCCTGGGGCTCCCGGCGCACCCCGCGCGGCAAGACGGTGTGGTTCGAACTCCCGCTGCCGGACGGGCAGAACGGCATGGTGGACCCGGCGGAGGCACTGCTGAGCCTCTTCTAGGCGGGGTGCCCGCGCAGCCGTACGTCTTGCTCGGCGAGGTCACGCGCCTCGCGGGCCAGGACGTCCGCCCGCGGGAGATCACCGGTCAGCCGCGCCTCCTGCAGCAGCACGCGGGGCGCGGCACCGACCGCCTCGCGGTGGACGGTGACGTAGTCGTCCGCCGCGGCCACGGACTCCCGGGCGACCAGCAGCGCGGCCACCGGGAGTACCCCGGACCGGCCGGTCACCAGCGGCGCGGTCACGTGCACGATCCGGCGCAGCACGCCGAGCGGATCGTTCGGCTGCCCGGACGTCGTCTCCTGTCGTACGGCGGCCAGGACCGCGTCGGCGTGCAGGAGCCGGGTACGGGTCTCGCCCTCGTCCGCGGTGCCGTCACGGAAGGGGGCCAGTTCCGCCTCCGCGCCCGTGAGGACGGGCGGGATCAGCCGGGCGGCCTCGGTGAGCGTCTCGCGCAGCCGGGTCACGGCCCTCACCAGCGCATCGGCCCGGGCGATCGCGGTCTCCGCCGCGCGGAGGTGGTGGGCCGCCTCGTCGGGCCGGCCAGAGGCGGTGGCCTGGTGGGTCTTGTTGAGCTGGACGGTGGCGGTGACCAGGCTGTCCTTGGCCAGTTCGACATACCCGGCGACGGAGTCGTCCGTGAGCGTGGTCTCCGCCCCGGCGGTGCGGGCGGTCAGCTCACGGAAGCGGGTCTCGGCCGACGCCAGGGCCGCGGCGGGGTCGCGGTCCAGCCCCCGCAGGGCGCGCAGGCTCTCCGCCGCCCCGGTCAGTCGCCGCCCGGCCTCCTCGCAGCGGCCCACGACTCCGGCGAGGGCGGCCGCCTCCTCCGGCACGCCCGCCTCGTACCGCCGCCGTATCGCGCACGCGGCCGCCAGTTCGGCCTCCGCCGCCTCGGCCGCCGCGACGAGAGGGGCAAGCATCTCGGGATCCAACTCACTTTCCGCGAAGGTCAGTTCCTCGCGGAAGGCGCGGAGCCGGTTGTCGGCGTCGACCAGGGCGGCCCGGGAGCGCTCGTCGAGGTCGGCGAGCGGGGGCGTGGCCGCCGGGGCGGGGTACGCGCCGACGTGGGTCGTGCCGGCGGCCGCCGGTGTCGTACGGCTGCGGGTGCGGCGTATCCGGCGGACGGAGCCGTAGGCGGCGAGGGCGAGCACCACGGCGAGCGCGGCCAGCGGCAGCACGAGGTCGGTGCCGGAGGACGTGTCCTCCGCCGGGGTGGCGGCGCTCGTGCGCGCGCCTGCAACCGGAGCGTCGTCGTTGATCGTCATCCAGGGCAACACCAGCCACACGACCCCGGCGACGACACCCAGCAGGGCATGTGCCACCCGCGCGGATATGTGGGAGCGGCCTCGCCGCGGTCGGCCCCGTATCAAGGATGGCGTCACCTTTCGGAGCGTATGGGCTGGAATGCGGGGGCGCGAGCGGGGTGGGACGGGTGGGGGTACGCGAGGGAGTGGGGAGCGGATGTCAGAGGTGCGGGACATACAGGTCGACAAGGGCGGGGACGGGAACGGCGAGGCGGACAAGGAGGCACCGGCGCCGAGTCCCACACGTCGCCGCCGGCTCCGCCGGGGTCTGATCGCGCTCGTGCTCGTCCTCCTCCTTCCCCTTCTCACCGTCGCCGTCGCCCTCCGTCTCAACTACGCCGGTGACCCCGCGGACGGCACCCGCACCCGGGGCAAGGACGCGATCTGGCTCGGGCACGCCTGGGTGGACGGGCGCAAGACCGATGCCGACGTCACCGCCCTCGCCCGGCGCCTGCGCGACACCGGGATCCGGGACCTGTACGTCCACGCGGGGCCCCTGGAACACGACGGGACGCTGCCCGGGTCGGCGTACCCGAAGGCGCGGTGGCTGATCGGTGCCGCGCACAAGGCGGCCCCCGGCATCCGGGTGCAGGCGTGGCTCGGCGACCAGCTCGCCACCGAGAGCCCGGACGGACTGCGCCTCACCGAGAAGGACACCCGCGCCGCCGTCGTACGGTCCACCCGTCAGATCCTCGACACCGGGTTCGACGGCGCCCACTTCGACCTGGAGCCCCTGCACTCCGGCGACGAGGACTACCTCGACCTCCTCGACGCCCTCCACCAGGTCACCCGCGCCCACGGAGTGCCGCTCTCCGCCGCCGCCCACCAGATCGACCCGCTCCCCGCACTGCACTCCGTCGCGGGCACGCTCACCGGGCACCCCAAGTGGTGGTCGCAGGCCTACTTCGGTCAGGTCGCGCGCCGGGTCGACCAGATCGCGGTGATGTCGTACGACACGGCCACGCCCCTGGAGAGCCTGTACGGCGGCTATGTCGCCCAGCAGACCTCACTGGCCCTGGAGGTCACCCCCGACTCCACCGACCTGCTGATGGGCCTGCCCTTCTACCGGGAGGACAACTTCGACCACTGGTCCTTCGCCGAGACGGTCCCCGCGGCCGTCCGGGGCGTCCGCCTCGGGCTCTCCCGCACGGACGCGGACCGCGCGAACTTCGGCGTGGCGCTGTACGTCGACTTCGCGGCCACGGAGGCGGACTGGACGGCGTACGAGAAGGACTGGGTCCGCTAGAAAACCACCTGCGGTCCGGCGCACCGCACTGCGACGATCTGCGGGATGACCACCACCCGCAGACACCTCACCCGCGACGACCTCGCCCCGCTCGCCCGCGCCGCGACCGGCCGCGCCCTCACCGGCGTCACCCGGCTCCGCGGTGGCAGCAAGAAGGGTGTCTACCGGCTGGCCCTCGACGACGGTACGACGGTCGTCGCCTACGTCTGGTCGCCGGACGAGGACTACTGGGACGCCGGCCCCTCCGACCCCCGCGACCCCTTCTCCGCCGGCAACGGTCCCGACGTGTTCACGGCCGCCCACGACCGGCTGGTCGCGGCCGGCGTGCGCACAGCCCGCCTCCTGCACGCCGACACCGCCATTGACGCCGTGGTCGTCGAGGACCTGCGGGGCGGCAGTCTGGAGGAGGCCCTGGAGCGGGACCCGGCCGCCGGTCGCGCCGCGCTGGAGCTGCTGGCCGCCGAACTCGGGGCTCTGCACGCGCAGGAGGGCCCCGCCTTCGGCAAGGTCGGCCTGGTCGACAACGGTGGTACCTCGTTGTCGGGTTCGGCCGCCCGGCGCATCACCGAGGGAGCCCTGCGCCACATCGAGCAGGCCGCCGTACGGGAGGAACGGATCGCCGTCGTACGGGAAGAGCTCGAGGAGACCGTCCGACGGCTCGCCGCAGCCGTCCGGCCTCGTGCCCGGCACAGTCTCGTCCACGGCGAACTCGGCGCCGACCACGTCCTGTTGGACGACCGGGGCAGGCCCGCCCTCATCGACATCGACGGGCTCATGTACTTCGACGTCGAGTGGGAGCACGTCTTCCTGCGCATCCGCTTCGGACCGCGGTACTACGACGTCCTGCGCGCCCCCGGTCTGGACGAGGACCGGATGAACCTCTACCGCCTCGCCATGCACGTGTCCCTGGTCGCCGGCCCCCTCCGCCTGATCGAGGGCGACTTCCCGAACCCGCACCGGATGCGGGAGATCGCGGAATCCAACCTGGTCAGGGTGCTGGAGCTCGTGGGACGATGATCCGTATGCACGACGTACTGGAGATCCTGGCCGTTCTGGTCCTGGCGATCGGAGCGGTGCTCTCCGTCGCTGCGATCACCACCGGGTGGATCATGCCGGGCCGCGGGCGGGCCAAGGTGCTGCGGCCCCGCGTGTGGGGCTACGGCACCCTGGCCGCCATGGCCGGGATCGGCACGTATCTGTTCGTCGGCCCGCTCCAGGGACCGGACATGGGCGACTTCCCGGTCGCGATGAGCGGCATGGCCGTGTTCGCCGTGGGGCTGTCCATCCAGCGGCAGGCCATGAAGCCGGCTAGGAAGACCTCCTCCTGATCTTCGATCCCAGCCACACCAGCGGGTCGTACTTGCGGTCGACCGCCCTTTCCTTCAGCGGAATCAGCGCGTTGTCCGTGATCTTGATGCCCTCGGGGCACACTTCCGTGCAGCACTTGGTGATGTTGCAGTAGCCGAGACCGTGCTCGTCCTGGGCCGTCTTCTTGCGGTCCAGGCCGGACTCCTCCGCCGCGTCCAGCGGATGCATGTCGAGCTCGGCGACCCGCATCAGGAAGCGCGGGCCCGCGAACGCCGTCTTGTTCTCCTCGTGGTCGCGCACGACATGGCAGGTGTCCTGGCACAGGAAGCACTCGATGCACTTGCGGAACTCCTGCGGGCGGTCCACGTCCTCCTGCATCATCCGGTACTCGCCGGGCCCGAGATCCGGCGGCGGCACGAACGCCGGGACCTCGCGGGCCTTCTGGTAGTTGAAGCCGACGTTCGTGACGAGATCGCGGACCACGGGAAAGGCCCGCAGCGGGGTCACGGTGATCGTCTCCTCCGGCGTGAACACCGACATGCGGGTCATGCACATCAGCCGGGGCCGCCCGTTGATCTCCGCCGAGCACGAACCGCACTTGCCCGCCTTGCAGTTCCAGCGGACGGCGAGATCGGGCGCCTGGGTGGCCTGGAGGCGATGGATGATGTCCAGCACCACCTCGCCGTCGTTGACCTCGACCTTGAAGTCCTCCAGGCCGCCGCCCTTCACATCACCGCGCCACACCTTGAAGTGGGCCGTGTAGCCGCTCATTCGTACAGCTCCTCTTCGGCGAGGTACTTGACCAGCTCCTCCTTGTCGAAGAGGGCGAGCAGGTCGGCGCGGATGGGGTCGGTGGTCTCACGGGTGAGGTCGATCTGGCCCCGGACCGGGTCCGTGGCCGCCAGCCCGCCCGTCGGGTCGGTCAGTCGGCACAACAGGTTGACGTTGCGCCACTCGCGGTCCATCCCCGGGTGGTCCTCGCGGGTGTGGCCCCCGCGCGACTCGGTCCGCTCCAGCGCGGCCCGCGCCACACACTCGCTGACCAGCAGCATGTTCCTGAGGTCCAGCGCGAGGTGCCAGCCCGGGTTGAACTGCCGGTGCCCTTCGACGCCGGCCCGCCGGGCCCGCACCCGAAGATCCCCGAGCTTCTCCAGGGCCTGCTCCATCTCGCCCTCGCGGCGGATGATGCCCACCAGGTCGTTCATCGCCTGCTGGAGCTCCTGGTGGAGGGTGTAGGGGTTCTCCGGAGGTCCTACGGCGGGCTCGGTGCCCTCCGCCGAGAACGGCCTGAGCGCCTCGGCCGCCGCCGCGTCGACCTGGACCTCGTCCACCGGTGGGCGGCTCTCGGCGAGCCCGGTCGCGTACTCGGCCGCGTGCCAGCCCGCCCGGCGCCCGAACACCAGCAGGTCGGAGAGGGAGTTGCCGCCGAGCCGGTTCGAGCCGTGCATGCCGCCCGCGACCTCACCGGCCGCGAACAGCCCCGGCACCCCGCGCGCCGCCGCCGTGTCCGACTCGACGGCGATGCCGCCCATCACGTAGTGGCAGGTCGGCCCGACCTCCATCGGCTCGGCCGTGATGTCGACGTCCGCCAGCTCCTTGAACTGGTGGTACATCGAGGGCAGCCGCCGCCGGATGACCTCCGCCGGCATCCGCGTCGACACGTCCAGGAAGACCCCGCCGTGCGGGGAGCCGCGGCCCGCCTTCACCTCGGAGTTGATGGCCCTGGCCACCTCGTCGCGGGGGAGCAGCTCCGGGGGACGCCGGTTGTTGTCCGGGTCCTCGTACCAGCGGTCGCCCTCCTCCTCCGACTCGGCGTACTTCTCCTTGAAGACGTCCGGGACGTAGTCGAACATGAACCGCTTGCCGTCGGCGTTCCTGAGCACTCCGCCGTCGCCGCGCACCGACTCGGTGACGAGGAGGCCCTTGACCGACGGCGGCCAGATCATGCCGGTCGGGTGGAACTGCACGAACTCCATGTTCAACAGGGGTGCGCCCGCGAGCAGGGCCAGTGCGTGGCCGTCGCCGGTGTACTCCCACGAGTTCGACGTCACCTTGAAGGACTTGCCGATGCCACCGGTCGCGATCACGACGGCCGGGGCTTCCAGGACGAGGAAACGGCCGGTCTCACGGTCGTAGGCGAAGACACCGGAGACGCGGCTCCCGTCCTTCAGGACCCTGGTGACCGTGCACTCCTGGTAGATCTTCAGACGCGACTCGTAGTCGCCGGTCTCCTTGTGGTCCTCCTGCTGGAGCGAGACGATCTTCTGCTGGAGTGTGCGGATCAGTTCGAGGCCCGTGCGGTCGCCGACATGGGCGAGGCGCGGGTACTCGTGGCCGCCGAAGTTGCGCTGCGAGATCCGGCCGTCCTTCGTACGGTCGAACAGGGCGCCCCAGGTCTCCAGCTCCCAGACCCGGTCCGGGGCCTCCTGGGCGTGCAGCTCGGCCATCCGCCACTGGTTGAGGAACTTTCCGCCGCGCATGGTGTCGCGGAAGTGGACCTGCCAGTTGTCGTTCGCGTTGGCGTTGCCCATGCTGGCCGCGATGCCGCCCTCGGCCATCACCGTGTGCGCCTTGCCGAACAGCGACTTGCAGATCACGGCGGTGCGGGCGCCGCGCTCGCGGGCCTCGATGGCGGCCCGCAGCCCGGCCCCTCCGGCGCCGACCACGACGACGTCCCATTCCTGCCGGTCGACCACGGACATCAGAAGGCACCTTCAATCTAGAAGAAACGCGGATCGTCGAAAGCACCGGAGGCGACCAGATACACATAGAAGTCGGCGAGCGCCACGCTCACCAGCGAGGCCCAGGCCAGCTGCATGTGCCGGGCGTTCAGCCTGCCCACGAACTGCCACGCCTTGTAGCGCGCGGGATGTTTGGAGAAGTGCTTCAGCTTGCCGCCGACGATGTGCCGGCAGGAGTGGCAGGAGAGGGTGTACGCCCAGATCAGCGCGATGTTGATCAGGAACACCAGGGTGCCGAGGCCCATGTGGCCCCACGCGTAGTGCTCGTCGCGGAAGGCGAGCACGGTGTCGTACGTCAGGATCCCGGCGACCACGATCGCGGCGTAGAAGAAGTACCGGTGGATGTTCTGCAGGATCAGCGGGAAGCGGGTCTCACCGGTGTACTTCTTGTGCGGCTCGGCCACCGCGCAGGCCGGCGGGGACGCCCAGAAGCCCCGGTAGTAGGCCTTGCGGTAGTAGTAGCAGGTCAGCCGGAAGCCGAGCGGGAAGATCAGGATGATGATCGCGGGCGAGATGCCCCACCAGCCGCCGAAGATCTCCCAGTTGGGGCCGTGGCGCATGGGCGCGCAGCGCTCGGCGAGGCAGGGGGAGTAGAACGGCGAGACGTACGGGGCCGCGTAGTAGTCCGTGCCGGCGAACGCCCGCCAGGTCGAGTACACGATGAAGGCGAGCAGCCCGGCGGCCGTGGCCGCCGGCGCCAGCCACCAGCGGTCGGTGCGCAGGTGCGGGGCGTCGATCGCGGCGCGCGTACCGGCGCGTACGCCGCCGCTCACGGGATGGGATTCGGTGTCGGGGGGTTCCGTACCAGTGGCCAACGCTTGACTCCGGTCGGGATCAGGGGGCTCGGCGGTCGCGGGCGCCGAGTCCCTCGTCGTCCGAGTCCGTCCACAGGGTGTTGTCGTACGGGGTGTCGGAGATGGAGACGAGATCCGGGCGGCGGGCCTTGGCCAGCGCCGGGTCGGTCTCCCTCAGCAGGGCGAGGCTCTCGCGCAGGCGGTCGGTGTCGATCCGCACCCGGCGCATCTCCAGACCGCCGCTGCCCAGCTGCTGCTCCAGGCGCTTGACGTACCTGAGCACCTCGTCGAGCGAGCGCTGGGCCGCTGCCAGTTCGTCGTTCACGGACATGACGTGACCTCACTTCCGTGGGCGGGGTTGCCCTGGACGGGAACGGTCATGCGCCTGCGAGTGTTGCGCGTCACACCTGCCGGTGTGAAGGGACGTGCACCGATTGGCGGATCGTGAGCCTCCGTGCGCGCCCCTCGTGCGCCGTCGATTGCGCCGCACGGGTGGGCTTCCCGGCTGTCGTCGCCGTGTCGCCGTCCGTTGCCGAACCCTTTCCTCTTCAGTGGCCGCATACATGTGATCAGCTCCATATACCGCCAAAAGTGATCATAACGCCCGCGGCTCCCGGAGGTAAGCAGAGATGTCCCACAACGGCGTCGCCCTGCGCGCGGTCACGCGCTCGGTCGGCTTCCTCATCGCGGGCGCGCTCGCGGTCACCGCGCTGTCCGGGTGCACTTCCGAGGACAAGGCGAGCAAGCCGCTCGCGGAGCAGGACATCGCGCCCGCCGCCCGCGACCTGGTCGCCGACGGCGGCACCCTGCACTGGGCGGTGGACGCCGTCCCCGAGACCCTGAACACCTTCCAGGCGGACGCCGACGCGACCACCACCACCGTCGCCCAGGCGGTTCTGCCCTCGATGTACCGGCTGGACGCGAACGGGCGGCCGCAGGTCGACGCCGACTACCTGGAGTCGGCCAAGGTCGTCGAGACCGAGCCCAAGCAGGTCGTGCTGTACAAGCTGAACCAGCAGGCCGTGTGGAGCGACGGCCGGGAGATCGGCGCCGCCGACTTCGCCGCCCAGTGGCGCGCCCTGTCCGGCAAGGACTCCGCGTACTGGACCGCCCGCAACGCCGGCTACGAGCGCATCGACAGGATCGAGCGCGGGGCCAGCGACCTGGAGGTCAAGGTCACCTTCGCGCGGCCGTACGCCGACTGGCGCTCGCTGTTCTCGCCGCTGTACCCGAAGGACGTCATGGGCACCCCGGACTCCTTCAACGACTCCGCCCGCAAGAAGCTCAAGACCACCGCCGGTCCCTTCCAGGTGAAGAAGGTCGACCGCAAGGGCGACGAGATCACCCTCACCCGCAATCCGCGCTGGTGGGGGCACCCCGCCAAGCTGAACGAGATCGTGCTGCGCGCCGTTCCGCGCGACAAGCGGGCCACCGAACTGGCCGCCGGCTCGATCGAGCTCGCCGAGGTCGACCCCGAGGCACTCGGCCGCATCAGCCTCGCCGCCCGCGCGAGAGCCACCTCCGGCAGCAGCCCGCTCGCGGGCCCCGACGGGCTCCACGGCCGCCGCTCCGGCAGCAACCTGAAAGCCGCCGACGCGCTGCGCTCCTGGGCCCTCGCCCACGGGGACGACGAGGAGGCCGCCGACGAGGAGCTCAGCGCCCGGCAGAAGGAGCGCAGGGCGCTCGCCGCGTACGCGCGTGAGCAGGCGGCGCTGAAGGGCTTCGAGGTCCGCAGATCCCTGGAGCCCGCCTACACCCAGCTCGCCCTCAACGGCGCCTCGGGTCCGCTCGCCGACGAGCGGGTGCGCCGGGCCGTGGCCCGCGCCATCGACCGCAAGGCGCTGGCCGCCGTCGTCCTCTCCCCGCTCGGGCTGCCCGCCGTGCCGGTCGGCAGTCACCTCGCGCTCTCCGGCCAGGACGCCTACGCCGACAACAGCGGCGCGCTCGGCGGCCAGGACACCAAGGAGGCCCGGGCACTTCTCGCGGACGCCGGGTGGGTGCCCGGGGGCCCGGTGGAGAAGGAGAAGAAGAAGAAGGGCGAGAAGGCGGCGGGGACCGAGGGCAGGAAGGCCGGCCGCAACTCCGCGGACGGGGACGACGGGACGTACATCGTCGGCGAGGACGACAAGAGCGACGACAAGGACCCCAAGGACCACCGCAGCGGCGGCGACGGCCCGCGGCACCTCGCCCAGGACGGCAAGCAGTACGCGAACAGGCTGAAGCAGGGCGGCGCGCCGGGAGCATACGCCCCCAAGGGCACCGCGGCTCCGGCGGACGCGGCGACGAAGGTGCTGGCCAAGAACGGCAAGGCGCTCGCCCTGCGGTTCGTACTCCCGTCGGGACCGGGCTCCGAGACGCTGCGCACGGTGGCCGGACGGATCTCCGCGATGCTGGCGAAGGTCGGCATCCGGACCCAGATCTCCAAGGTCTCCGACGAGAGCTACTTCAAGGACCACATCGCGTCCGGGCAGTACGACCTCGCGCTGTACTCCTGGCCCGCGTCCGCCTTCCCCGCCACCGACGCCCGCCCGATCTTCGCGAAGCCGGTGCCGGCCGCCGACGGGTCGCTGAAAGTCGAGCAGAACTACACCCGGGTCGGCACGGACCAGGTGGACCAGCTCTTCGACCAGGCCGTGGCCACGCTCGACGAGGGCAAGAGCCGGAGCCTGATCCGCAAGGCCGACTCCCGGATCTGGGCCGCCGCGGGATCCATCCCGCTGTATCAGCGGCCCCAGCTGACGGCCGCGAAGAAGAACCTGGTGAACGCCGGTTCCTTCGGATTCCAGACGCCGGTCTACGAGGACATGGGCTTCCTGAAGAAGGGCGCGAAGCCGGCGGCCGGCCCCACCGCTCACTGAGCCCGGCGAGCCCCTACCCGGGAGGCAACGTACGATGGGGTGAGGCCGTGGCATGTTGAGCCCGGCAGGCCCGCGTCACACGGACGTTCGTAGCAGGGCCTTCTCACCACTTGGGAGTACGCCGCAATATGGCCACGCGCCACGACATCCGCAATGTCGCCATCGTCGCTCACGTCGACCACGGCAAGACGACTCTTGTCGACGCCATGCTGAAGCAGGCAGGCGCCTTCGCCGCGCACGCCGCCGAATCGCTCGACGACCGCATGATGGACTCGAACGACCTGGAGCGTGAGAAGGGCATCACGATCCTGGCCAAGAACACGGCCGTGAAGTACCACCCCAAGGATGGCGGCGACGTCATCACCATCAACATCATCGACACCCCGGGCCACGCCGACTTCGGTGGCGAGGTCGAACGCGGTCTGTCGATGGTGGACGCGGTCGTGCTGCTGGTCGACGCCTCCGAGGGCCCGCTGCCGCAGACCCGCTTCGTGCTGCGCAAGGCACTGCAGGCCCGCCTGCCCGTCATCCTGTGCATCAACAAGACGGACCGCCCCGACTCGCGCATCGACGAGGTCGTGAACGAGGCGTACGACCTCTTCCTCGACCTCGACGCCGACGAGGAGCAGATCGAGTTCCCGATCGTCTACGCGTGTGCGCGGGACGGCGTGGCCTCGCTGACCAAGCCCGAGGACGGCACGGTCCCGCAGGACAGCGACAGCCTGGAGCCGTTCTTCTCCACGATCCTCTCGCACGTCCCGGCCCCGGAGTTCGACACCGAGGCCCCGCTCCAGGCGCACGTCACCAACCTGGACGCCGACAACTTCCTCGGCCGTATCGCGCTGCTGCGCGTCGAGCAGGGTGAGCTGCGCAAGGGCCAGACCGTCACGTGGATCAAGCGCGACGGCACCATGTCCAACGTGCGTATCACCGAGCTGCTGATGACCGAGGCGCTCACCCGCAAGCCCGCCGAGAAGGCGGGCCCCGGTGACATCTGTGCCGTCGCCGGTATCCCGGACATCATGATCGGCGAGACCCTCGCCGACCCCGAGAACCCGATCCCGCTGCCGCTCATCACGGTCGACGAGCCGGCGATCTCGATGACCATCGGTACCAACACCTCGCCGCTGGTCGGCCGCGGTGGCACCGGCAAGGGCGCGGAGAACAAGGCCGTGGTCAAGGACCGCAAGGTCACGGCCCGTCAGGTCAAGGACCGCCTGGACCGCGAGCTGGTCGGCAACGTCTCGCTCCGCGTGCTCGACACCGAGCGCCCGGACGCCTGGGAGGTGCAGGGCCGTGGTGAGCTGGCCCTGGCGATCCTGGTCGAGCAGATGCGCCGTGAGGGCTTCGAGCTGACCATCGGCAAGCCGCAGGTGGTCACCAAGGAGGTCGAGGGCAAGGTCTACGAGCCCGTCGAGCGCATGACCATCGACGTGCCCGAGGAGCACATGGGCGCGGTCACGCAGCTCATGGGTGTCCGCAAGGGCCGGATGGACAACATGTCCAACCACGGCTCCGGCTGGGTGCGCATGGAGTTCGTCGTCCCCTCCCGCGGCCTCATCGGCTTCCGGACCGAGTTCCTGACCGGCACCCGCGGCACGGGTATCGCCCACTCCATCCACGAGGGCCACGAGCCGTGGTTCGGCACGCTGACGACCCGTAACAACGGCTCGCTGGTCGCCGACCGCGCCGGTGCCGTCACCGCCTTCGCGATGACGAACCTCCAGGAGCGCGGTGTGCTGTTCGTCGACCCCGGCACCGAGGTGTACGAGGGCATGATCGTCGGCGAGAACTCGCGCTCCGACGACATGGACGTGAACATCACCAAGGAGAAGAAGCTCACCAACATGCGGTCGTCCTCGGCCGACTCGTTCGAGGCGATCGTCCCGCCGCGCAAGCTCTCCCTGGAGCAGTCCCTGGAGTTCTGCCGCGACGACGAGTGCGTCGAGGTGACCCCGGAGGCGGTCCGTATCCGCAAGGTGAACCTGGACGCCCGCGAGCGCGCCCGCGCCGCGAGCCGCGCCAAGAACGGCTGACCCGACCGCCGGCGACTGTCGGCAGCCCGGTTCTCCGGCACTCGGGGAACCGGGCCTTCGGTGTGCCCGCGAAAGCCTGTCCGCGATCCATGAGACAGCGTTCGGATATCGGTAAGCGGCCGATCGTGTTTCGGACATGTGAACCGAAATCCATTGTGGTATGTCCGTTTTGACGGTCTGTCGGCTCGCGTGTCAAGCGCGACCAGGTGTCAATCTTTGCAATTTTTCCTCAAAATATTGCCGGTAGGGAGATCCCTATGTCTTCCGCCCTTGACGCGCGTTGAACACTTTGGCGAAAGTTCCCCCAAACCACAGAACCTGCCGGTATCTGTGCTGCGCTCAACTCTCCAACCCCCCGGGGGAAGTACACATGACCAGTCCTGCCAAGGCCGGAGGCTCCGCGCCGTCGCTCGCCTTGGACCCCGAGCTCGAGTCGAACCCGGAGCCCGTCAAGGGCAAGGAGCTTGTCGGTCGTTCCCCCGGCCAGCTGATGTGGATCCGCTTCAAGCGGGACCGTGCCGGAGTGATCTCGGCGTGCATCGTGGTCTTCTTCTTCGCCGTCGGCGTGCTCGCGCCGGTCATCTCGAAGCTGTACGGCAACGACCCGTACACGGTGTTCGCCGATGAGCGCCCCGAGTTGTTCGACAGCGCGGGTGTACCGCTGCAACCGAACGGCGGTATCAGCAGCGAGTTCTGGTTCGGCCTCGAACCGGGCAACGGTTACGACGTCTTCACGAAGCTGCTGTACGGCATCAGGAACTCGCTGGGCATCTCGGTCGCGGTCACGATCGCCACGGTGCTCACTGGCATCCTCCTCGGTGTCATGGCGGGGTACCTCGGTGGCAAGGTCGACTTCGCCATCAGCCGACTCGTCGACTTCTTGCTGGCCTTCCCCTCGCAGCTCTTCTTCATCGCGAGCATGCCGGTCGTGGTCTCGCTCTTCGTGGACCCGAGGGACGAGACGCCGGTCTACGTCCGGGTGGTTGCTCTGATCGCCGTGCAGTGGGTGCTGGGTTGGATGAGCCTGGCCCGTATCCTGCGTGGCACCACGCTCGCCCTCGCAGGGCGCGAGTTCATCGAAGCGGCCAAGGTGAGCGGGGCTTCTCCCTGGCGGGTCATTCGCAAGGAGATCCTGCCCAACGTGGTCACGCCGATCCTGGTGCAGTCCACGTACATGCTCCCTGCCTTCGTCACCGCCGAAGCCGGCCTGTCGTTCCTCGGCGTGGGAATCGTCGAGCCGACGCCCGACTGGGGACAGATGTTCTCCAAGGCTTCGACCGAACTCGTGATGCAGAACGACATCACCTACATGTTCTTCCCGGGCATCTCCATGATCATCTTCATCGTGGCGTTCAACCTGCTCGGGGACTCGGTCCGTGACGCCTTCGATCCCAAGACGGCTCGCTGACCGAACGGGAATGGGCGTCCTCGCCCGAACCATCCGGGGCAGTTCCTCGTCCCCGGGGGGGCACTTCATTTCATCGCACTCGTGACACATGGATGGTGGGAAACCAAGTGATGGACAAGGGTGGACGCCGCGCGTACGCCGCTATTTCCCTGCTTGCGGCCGGAGCGCTTGCGCTCACCGGCTGCAGCGGGGGCGGCAGCAAGAATGGCACCGGCGATCAGAAGGACACGGAGAACGCCAAGCGGCAGCAGTCCTCCATAGACTTCGGCGACGCACAGGCTTCGATCGGCCCGGCCGCAGAGGTTCCGGGTGCCAAGCCCGGTGGCACGGTGACGGTGCTGCAGAGAGACAGCTACGCGCACCTGGACCCGGCTCAGATCTACGTCTCCGACGAGGGCTCCCTGTCCTCGATCCTTCACCGGGGACTGACTGGCTACAAGGCCACCAGCAACGACGGTGCCAAGCACGAGGTCGTCGGTGACCTGGCCACCGACAGCGGTACGACCACGGACGGCGGCAAGACCTGGAAGTACACGCTGAAGGACGGCGTCAAGTGGGCCGACGGTACGCCGATCACCTCGGCTGACCTCCGCCAGACGTTTGAGCGGCTCTTCGCTCCGTTCGTCTCCAACGGCCCGACCTACATCCAGCAGTGGCTGGCGAACACCCCGGGTACCGAGTACCGCAAGCTCCTCAAGGACGGCCCCTACAAGGGCAAGCACCTGCCTGACAGCATCCTTTCGACGCCGGACGACAAGACCATCGTCTTCAAGTTCAAGGAGCCGAAGCCCGACCTGCCCTACGCGCTCGCCATGGCGGGCTACTCCATCGTCTCCAAGGCGAAGGACACGCAGGTCAAGTACGACAAGGCCCCGATGACGGCTGGTCCGTACAAGATCGCGGACTTCAAGTCGGGCAAGTCGATGACGCTGGTCAAGAACACCAACTGGGACCCGAAGTCGGACCCGATCCGTCACCAGTACGTCAACCAGTTCAACATCCTCTTCAACAAGCAGTTCGAGGACTCCACCAAGGCGTTGCTCGACGGCTCCGGCGCCAACGCCACCTCGATCAGCTTCAACAACCAGGTCGACGCGGGCAACCTGTCCAAGGTGCTCGGCGACGCGGCCCTGAAGAGCCGTGTGGTCTCTGGCTACCAGCCGTACGTCGGCCAGATGAACATCAACCTCTCCCAGCCGGAGATGCAGGACAAGAAGGTCCGTGAGGCCATCGCTTACGCGCTGCCCGTCTCGCCCTTCGTCCGCGCCTATGGCGGCGCTCAGGCCATGGAGGTCGCTGGTGGTCTGATCAGCCCGACCGTCTCCGGCTACAACGCCGGCTTCGACCCGTTCGGCAAGAAGAAGAAGCCTGCCGGTGACCCCGCGAAGGCCAAGCAGCTGCTCAAGGAAGCCGGCAAGGAAGGCATGAAGCTGACCTTCGGCTACATCAACACCCCTGAGGGACAGCAGTACTCCACCGCTATGGCGGCTGGTCTTCAGAAGGCCGGCTTCAACGTCCAGCGCCAGGAGATCCCGGCCGAGACCTACTACGACCAGGTCAGCAAGGTCAAGAACAACTACGACATCTTCCACACCGCGTGGGGTGCCGACTGGCCGAGCGCTTCGACCGTGATCCCGCCGCTGTACGACGGTCGTGCGATCCAGGACGGTTCCTCGAACTACTCGCACATCAACGACAAGAAGGTCAACGCAGACATCGACCGGATCAACAAGATCACGGACCCGATCAAGGCTGCGGAGGAGTGGAACAAGGTCAACGAGTACATCGTCAAGGATGTCGTCTCCAACATCCCGACGGCGTACTACAAGCAGACCCAGATCGCGGGGCCGAAGGTCGGTGGCCTTGTGTACGACGACGTCCTCGGTGGCGTCGACCCGCGCAGGCTGTTCGTGAAGTAACTCCGCCCCACCCCCGAAGGCGTTCGGGGACGCCCCGTCTCACACGACGGGGCGTCCCCCGGCCCGCATCGGCTTCCCACGTCCGAAAGCTGCTTCCTGATGCTGCGCTTCATCCTCCGCCGGACTCTCGGCGCCGCCGTGATCCTGGTCCTGCTGACCGTGGTCGCCTTCTTGCTCTTCTTCGGCATGCCACGTGATCCGGCGCTGCTGATGTGCGGCAAGACATGTACCCCCGACGCCCTGGCCAATATCCACAGGACGCTGGGTATCGATAAATCGATTCCCGAGCAGTTCTGGATTTTCTTGCACGGCTTGGTTGCGGGGCGTAACGACTTCGCTCAGGGCCCCTGCCCTGCGCCTTGCTTCGGCTACTCGTACCACACGAATGAGAACGTCTGGTCGACTCTGATCGACCGCCTGCCGACCACGGTGTCCCTCGCCATCGGCGCCGCAGTCCTCTTCCTGGTCGTCGGCCTCGGCTCGGGCATGATCGCCGCCTGGAAGCGCGGTACGGTCATTGACAAGACCTTCACCGCGGGTGCGATGGTGCTCAGTTCGATGCAGATCTACTTCCTCGGTCCGCTCGTGCTTGCCATTGTCGTCTTCCAGACACACCTGATGGACGAGCCCGATTACGTGCCCTTCACCCACACCCCAGTTGCCTGGTTCACCGGACTGATCATCCCGTGGGCGGTGCTTTCGACGATCTTCGCGGCCCAGTACACACGTATGGCGCGTTCGTCGATGATCGAGCAGCTCCAGGAAGAGCACGTGCGGACGGCGCGTGCCAAGGGCATGTCCCGGCGTTACGTCTTCTTCCGCTATGCCTGGCGCGGCTCCCTCATCCCGATCGTGACGATCTTCGGCATCGACATCGGTTCTCTGCTGGGTGGTGCGATCATCACCGAGTACACCTTCGGGCTGCCAGGTCTTGGCCGGCTGGCTGTGGAGGCGGTGAACTTCAGTGATCTACCCCTGCTGCTCGGCGTGATGCTGTTCTCGGCCGCCATGATCCTTCTGTTCAACATCATCGTCGACGCCTGCTATGCGTTCATCGACCCGCGCGTGCGGCTGTCCTAGGAGCTTTCTGTGACCACTGTGACCAAGGAAGCGGGGGCTCCTGTCTCGGCCGATGCCGGGGCCTTCCTCTCGGTGCGGGACCTGCGCGTACGGTTCAAGACAGAGGACGGCATCGTCAAGGCCGTTGACGGGCTCAGTTTCGACTTGGAGCGCGGCAAGACGCTGGGCATCGTGGGCGAGTCGGGTTCCGGCAAGTCGGTGACGAACCTGACCATCCTCGGCCTCCACAACCGGCAGTTCGCCAATATCGACGGTGAGATCCTGCTGGATGGCCAGGAGCTGATCACTGCTCGTGAGGGCGAGCTGGAAAAGCTTCGCGGCAACAAGATGGCGATGATCTTCCAGGACCCGCTGACGGCGCTTTCGCCGTACTACACGGTGGGCCGACAGCTGTCCGAGCCGTACATGAAGCACATGGGTGCCTCCAAGAGGGAGGCGAAGGACCGGGCCGTCCAGATGCTGGAGAAGGTCGGCATCCCACAGCCCAAGGCGCGCTTCGACGACTACCCGCATCAGTTCTCCGGCGGTATGCGTCAGCGGGCGATGATCGCCATGGCGCTGATGTGCGACCCGGAGCTGCTGATCGCCGACGAGCCGACCACCGCTCTGGACGTCACGGTGCAGGCCCAGATCCTGGACCTGCTCAAGGACCTCCAGCAGGAGTTCGGCTCCGCGATCGTCTTCATCACCCACGACCTGGGCGTCATCTCCAACATGGCCGATGACCTGCTGGTGATGTACGCGGGCCGGGCCGTGGAGCGCGGCAGCGTGCGTGAGGTCATGCGGGCGCCCCGGCACCCGTACACCTGGGGTCTGCTCAGCTCCATGCCGCGGCTGGACAGCGACGTCAACGAGGAGCTCGTGCCGATTCCGGGCTCCCCGCCCTCGCTCCTCACCCCGCCCTCCGGCTGCCCCTTCCACCCGCGGTGCGCCTTCAAGAGCGAGGTGCCGGGGACGCTGTGCACCGACTCTCGCCCGACGCTGGCCGAGGGCCGTGCCTCTGCCTGTCATCTGACGGCGGAGCAGAAACAGACCATCTTCATCGACAAGATCCAGCCCCGGCTGCGCTAGGGAGAACCGAGACATGAGCGACAACCTCACCCTCCCGGCACAGAAGGGCTCGACCGACACCGCCGCGCGCGAGACGCTGCTTCAGGTCGAAGGGCTGACCAAGCACTTCCCGATCTACGGTGGCTTCCCGATCAAACGGAAAGTCGGCGCGGTGCAGGCCGTGGACGGCATCGACCTGACCGTCGGCGTCGGAGAGAGCGTCGGTCTGGTCGGCGAGTCCGGCTGTGGCAAGTCGACGACCGGCCGGCTCATCACCCGCCTCCTCGAGCCGACCAGCGGAAAGATCACGTACTCGGGTCAGGACATCACGCACGCCTCCCGCAAGCAGTTGGCGCCGGTGCGGTCCGAGATCCAGATGATTTTCCAGGACCCGTACTCCTCGCTCAATCCGCGCCAGACCGTCGGCACGATCATCAAGTCGCCGATGGAGGTCAACGGGATCGAGCCGGAGGGCGGCCGGGAGAAGAAGGTCCGGGAGCTCCTCGAGCTCGTCGGCCTCAACCCGGAGCACTACAACCGCTTCCCGCACGAGTTCTCCGGCGGTCAGCGCCAGCGCATCGGCGTGGCCCGCGCGCTCGCCCTGAACCCCAAGCTGATCGTGGCGGACGAGCCGGTCTCCGCGCTGGACGTGTCCATCCAGGCGCAGGTGGTCAACCTGCTCAAGAAGGTTCAGGACGAGCTCGGCATCGCCTTCCTGTTCATCGCCCACGACCTGGCCGTCGTACGGCACTTCTCGCAGCGCGTCGCGGTGATGTACCTGGGCAAGGTGGTCGAGGTCGGTGACCGGGACTCGATCTACAACCGGCCTCGCCATCCGTACACCCATGCTCTGCTCTCCGCGGTTCCAGAGGTATCGATCGACGGCGAGGGTGACGATCGCAAGCGCATCCGTCTCTTCGGTGACGTCCCGTCGCCGATCGCGCCTCCGTCCGGCTGCCGTTTCCGGACCCGGTGCTGGAAGGCGCAGGACAAGTGCGCGACCGAGGAGCCGCCGCTGGTCCAGATTTCCGGAAACCGGGGCGGTCACCTGACGGCCTGCCACTTCCCGGAGAACCCGACCGCTGATGCCGGTGAAGCGGACGTCATCCTGGACCCGGCGCTGAAGGCCCTGGAGGACGCGGCGTCCCAGGAGGCACCGGCCAAGGACTGACGACTGCGGTACGACCCTCGACCGGGGGCGGAGGCGAACTGCCTCCGCCCCCGGTCGTCGTGTGCCCCCGGCGCGCCACCCCTCCCCGCCCCCAAAGGCCTACCCAGGCGTGCGAAGTGCCCTCATTGATCCGATATTGGCCGGTAACGGATCAGTCTTGAGGAGGCACTCCATGCGTGGAGCCACGCACGCCACATGGGCCGCTTGCGCGGTCGCGGTAGCCCTCGCGGCGACGGCCTGCGGCAGCGGGGGCAGCGGCAGCGGCAGCGGCGGTGACGGCGGCGCCGTGCTGAGCTCCTCGTGGGGCGACCCGCAGAACCCGCTGGAGCCGGCCAACACCAACGAGGTGCAGGGCGGCAAGGTCCTCGACATGATCTTCCGCAGCCTGAAGAAGTACAACCCGGAGACCGGCAAGGCCGAGGACATGCTCTCCGAGAAGATCGACACGAGCGACTCGCAGAACTTCACGGTCACCGTCAAGGACGGCTGGACCTTCAGCAACGGCGAGAAGGTCACCGCCCAGTCGTTCGTGGACGCCTGGAACTACGGGGCGAGCCTCAAGAACAACCAGAAGAACGCCTACTTCTTCGGCTACATCGACGGCTACGACAAGACCCACCCCGACGACGGCAGCAAGCAGACCGCCGACACCCTCTCCGGACTGAAGGTCACCGGCCCGAGGACCTTCACCGTCAAGCTCAACCAGAAGTTCTCGACCTTCCCCGACACCCTCGGCTACCCGGCCTACGCGCCGCTCCCGCAGGCCTTCTTCAAGGACCACGCCGGCTGGCTGAAGAAGCCGGTCGGCAACGGGCCGTACACCATCGACTCGTACACCAAGGGCTCCCAGATGGCCCTGAAGAAGTGGGACGGCTACCCCGGCCCCGACAAGGCCCAGAACGGCGGCGTGACCCTCAAGGTCTACACCGACAACAACACCGCCTACACCGACCTCATGGCCGGCAACCTCGACCTCGTCGACGACGTCCCGGCCGCCCAGCTCAAGAACGTCAAGAACGACCTCGGCGGCCGCTACATCAACACCCCGGCCGGAATCATCCAGACCCTCGCCTTCCCGTTCTACGACAAGAACTGGAACAAGGCCGGGACGGAGAAGGTCCGCACGGGCCTGTCCCGCGCGATCGACCGTGACCAGATCACCAAGACCATCTTCCAGAAGACCCGCACTCCCGCCACCGACTGGACCTCCCCGGTCCTCGGCAAGGAGGGCGGCTTCCAGGACGGACTGTGCGGGGACGCCTGCGTCTACGACCCCGCCGCCGCCAAGAAGCTCATCAAGGAGGGCGGCGGGCTCCCCGGCGGCCAGATCAAGATCACGTACAACGCGGACACCGGCTCCCACAAGCAGTGGATCGACGCCGTCTGCAACTCCATCAACAACGCGCTCGGCAACGACAAGGCCTGCGTCGGCAACCCCGTCGGCACCTTCGCCGACTTCCGCAGCCAGATCACCGCGAAGAAGATGAGCGGCCCATTCCGGGCGGGCTGGCAGATGGACTACCCGCTCATCCAGAACTTCCTCCAGCCGCTCTACTACACCAACGCCTCCTCCAACGACGGCAAGTGGTCCAACAAGGACTTCGACAAGCTCGTGAACGAGGCCAACGCCGAGACCGACACCACCAAGGCCATCCAGAAGTTCCAGGACGCCGAGAAGGCCGTACGGGACAACATGGCCGCCATCCCGCTCTGGTACCAGAACGGCAGCGCGGGCTACTCGGAGCGGCTCTCGAACGTGAAGCTCAACCCCTTCAGCGTCCCCGTCTACAACGAGATCAAGGTCGGCTGACCCCGCCATGGGACGGTACGTCGTCCGGCGTCTGCTCCAGATGATCCCGGTGTTCATCGGGTCGACCCTGCTGATCTTCCTCATGGTGAACGTGATGGGCGACCCCATCGCGGGCCTGTGTGGCGACAAGCAGTGCGACGCGGCGACGTCCGCCCAGCTCAAGAAGGAGTTCGGCCTCGACAAGCCGGTCTGGCAGCAGTACCTGACCTACATGGGGCACGTCTTCACCGGCGACTTCGGCACCGCGTTCAACGGCCAGAAGGTCACCGAGCTGATGGCGACGGCGTTCCCCGTGACCATCCGGCTCACCATCGTCGCCATCCTCATCGAGATTGTCGTCGGCATCACCCTGGGCGTGATCACCGGACTCAAGCGCGGCCGACCCGTCGACACCTCCGTCCTCCTCCTCACCCTCGTCGTGATCTCCGTCCCCACCTTCGTCACCGGTCTGCTGCTCCAACTGCTCCTCGGCGTCGAGTGGGGCTGGATCAAGCCCTCGGTGTCCACGGACGCCACCTTCGGCGAACTGCTCGTGCCGGGCCTGGTCCTCGCGTCCGTGTCACTGGCGTACGTGACCCGGCTGACCCGCACGTCCATCGCGGAGAACCGGCGCTCCGACTACGTCCGTACGGCGGTGGCGAAGGGCCTGCCCAGACGGCGGGTCATCGTCAGGCATCTGCTCCGCAACTCGCTCATCCCCGTGGTCACCTTCATCGGCACCGACATCGGCGCCCTGATGGGCGGTGCGATCGTCACCGAGCGCATCTTCAACATCCACGGCGTCGGCTACCAGCTCTACCAGGGCATCCTGCGCCAGAACACCCAGACCGTGGTCGGCTTCGTCACCGTCCTCGTCCTGGTCTTCCTGGTGGCCAACCTGCTCGTCGACCTCCTGTACGCCGTCCTCGACCCCAGGATCCGCTATGCCTGAACCCCAGGAACAAGAGGGAGCCATCGCCGGGACCGGAGCGGGCGGTGCGATGGATCTCGCGGTGAGCGAGGCGACCACCCTGGAGCAGAGCCCCGAGGGCACCGGACCTCAGGACAGACCCCGCTCCCTGTGGTCCGACGCCTGGCGCGACCTGCGCCGCAACCCCGTCTTCATCATCTCCGCGCTGGTGATCGTCTTCCTGGTCGTCATCTCCCTGTGGCCGTCGCTGATCGCCTCCCAGAACCCGCTGAAGTGCGACCTGTCGAAGGCCCAGGAAGGCTCGCAGCCAGGGCATCCCTTCGGCTACGACGGCCAGGGCTGCGACGTCTACACGCGCACGGTGTACGGCGCCCGTACGTCGGTGACGGTCGGCGTCTGCGCCACGCTGGGGGTCGCGATCCTCGGGTCGGTCCTCGGCGGCCTCGCCGGGTTCTTCGGAGGCTTCTCGGACTCGATCCTGTCCCGCACCACCGACATCTTCTTCGCGATCCCGGTGATCCTGGGCGGCCTGGTGCTCCTGTCGGTCGTCACGAGCAGCACGGTGTGGCCGGTCATCGGGTTCATGGTGCTGCTGGGCTGGCCGCAGATCTCCCGCATCGCGCGCGGCTCGGTCATCACCGCCAAACAGAACGACTACGTGCAGGCGGCCCGGGCGCTCGGCGCCTCCAACTCCCGCCTGCTGCTGCGCCACATCACCCCGAACGCGGTCGCCCCGGTGATCGTGGTGGCGACCATCGCGCTGGGCACGTACATCTCGCTGGAGGCGACCCTGTCGTACCTCGGAGTGGGCCTGAAGCCCCCCACGGTCAGCTGGGGCATCGACATCTCCGCGGCCTCCGCCTACATCCGCAACGCCCCCCACATGCTCCTGTGGCCCGCCGGAGCCCTCGCGATCACGGTCCTCGCCTTCATCATGCTCGGCGACGCCGTCCGCGACGCCCTCGACCCGAAACTGAGGTGAGGGAAGGTGACGGCGACCGCGGGGACGAGCACGGCAGAGCCGGTCTTCGCTGAGGGTCGCTACGCCGACGCGGGGCCGTCCGGCTCAGCGGTTGCGAGTGCGCGGGGGCCACTGCGGTCGCGTTCTGCCGGCACGGTGAGCGTTGTCTGCCTTCCGCCCGCACGGGCTCGTCCGGCCCGGTGGTGCTGTCCGCGAGGCGAGCGGGTGAGGGGGCGGGGGCCTTGTGGTCGCGGCGCGTCCGGCGGGTGTGCTCCGGGGGGCGCGGGGTCCACTGCGATCGCGTTCTGTCGGCAGGGGCGCCTTGTCCGCCGTGCGCACGCACGGGCTCGTCCGGCCCGGCGGTGCTGTCCGCGAGGCGAGCCGGTTGTGTTGCTCCGGCGGCGCGCGAGGAGGCCGGGCTCACTGCGGTGCTGCGCTGGCGGCGCGGGAGTCTCGCGCGGGCGGACGGCCGGGCGTCTCGTGGTCGCCACGCGGTGCGTCCGGGGCGGCCGTCGGAGGTCTCGTCGCCGCCGCCTCGCCACGCCCATCAAGCCACCGCCCCTGGTGCCCCTGCCACGCCCTCACGCCCCCGTCGTGTCGCTGCCGTCACGCCCATCACGCTCCGCCCCGCTCGTTCCGGCCCCCTCATGCCTCACCCCCGGTCCCGCTGCCCCGCCCTCACACCCCCTCCCCGTCTCCCCGTTCCCCCCACCCCCGGCGCCCCTCGCGACGCCCCGACCCGAAGCCGAGGTGAGTCGTCGTGCTGCTCGAAGTGCGTGATCTGCACGTGGAGTTCAGGACCAGGGACGGGGTGGCCAAGGCGGTCAACGGGGTCGACTACGGGGTGGACGCGGGGGAGACGCTCGCGGTGCTCGGGGAGTCCGGGTCGGGGAAGTCGGTGACCGCGCAGGCGATCATGGGGATCCTCGACATGCCTCCCGGAAGGATCACCGGGGGCGAGATCGTCTTCCGGGGACAGGACCTGCTGAAGCTGAAGGAGGACGAGCGGCGCAAGGTCCGCGGCGCCGAGATGGCGATGATCTTCCAGGACGCGCTGTCCTCCCTCAACCCCGTGCTCTCCGTGGGCGACCAGCTCGGCGAGATGTTCGTCGTGCACCGGGGGATGTCGAAGAAGGACGCGCGGGACAAGGCCGTCGAGCTGATGGACCGGGTGCGCATCCCGGCCGCCAGGGAACGCGTGAAGGACTACCCGCACCAGTTCTCCGGCGGCATGCGCCAACGCATCATGATCGCGATGGCACTGGCCCTGGAACCCGCGCTGATCATCGCCGACGAACCCACCACCGCGCTCGACGTCACCGTCCAGGCCCAGGTGATGGACCTGCTCGCCGAACTCCAGCGCGAGTACCACATGGGGCTCATCCTCATCACCCACGACCTCGGTGTCGTCGCGGACGTGGCCGACCGGATCGCCGTCATGTACGCCGGACGGATCGTCGAACAGGCCCCCGTCCACGACATCTACAAGGCGCCGGCCCACCCCTACACGCGCGGACTGCTCGATTCCATCCCTCGTCTCGATCAGAAGGGCCAGGAGCTGTACGCGATCAAGGGACTGCCGCCCAACTTGATGAACATCCCGTCGGGTTGCGCGTTCAACCCCCGCTGCCCGATGGCACGGGACGTGTGCCGCACCGACGTGCCGCCTCTGTACGACGTTGACGACAGACGCACGAGCGCCTGTCACTTCTGGACGGAGTGCCTCAATGGTTGAGCCGATCCTGGAAGTGGGTGGACTGATCAAGCACTACCCGTTGACCCGGGGCATTCTGTTCAAGAAACAGGTCGGTGCCGTCAAGGCCGTGGACGGTGTGGACTTCACGCTGCACAAGGGAGAGACCCTCGGCATCGTCGGGGAGTCCGGCTGCGGCAAGTCGACCGTCGCCAAGATGCTCGTCAATCTCGAGCGCCCGACGCAAGGGTTGATCAAGTACAAGGGCGAGGACATCACCAAGCTCTCCGGCAAGGCGCTCAAGGCGGTCCGCCGCAACATCCAGATGGTCTTCCAGGACCCGTACACCTCGCTCAACCCCCGTATGACGGTCGGCGACATCATCGGGGAGCCGTACGACATCCACCCGGAGGTGGCCCCCAAGGGCGACCGGCGCAGAAAGGTCCAGGACCTGCTGGACGTCGTCGGCCTCAACCCCGAGTACATCAACCGCTATCCGCACCAGTTCTCCGGCGGCCAGCGCCAGCGCATCGGCATCGCGAGGGGACTGGCCCTGCGCCCCGAGGTCATCGTCGCCGACGAACCGGTCTCCGCCCTCGACGTCTCCGTCCAGGCCCAGGTGATCAACCTCCTCGACCGGCTCCAGAGCGAGTTCGAGCTGTCGTACCTCTTCATCGCGCACGACCTGTCGATCGTCCGGCACATCTCGGACCGGGTCGGGGTGATGTACCTCGGGCGGATCGTGGAGATCGGCCGGGACGAGGAGATCTACGACCATCCGACGCACCCCTACACCCAGGCGCTGTTGTCCGCCGTGCCGGTGCCCGACCCGGAGGCCCGCGAACACCGCGAGCGGATCATCCTCACCGGCGACGTCCCGTCCCCGACGAACATCCCCTCCGGGTGCCGCTTCCGCACCCGCTGCTGGAAGGCCCGGGAGCGCTGCGCGCTGGAGGTCCCGGCGCTGGCGGTGCCGGCGGAGTTCCGGTTCGCGGGCGGGCCCGCGGCACACGACTCGGCGTGCCACTTCGCGGAGGAGATGCAGGTCGTCCCGGCCGAGGGGCCGGAGTAACACGGAGGCAACTTGGCCGACCCGGTTCCGATATACGGACGCGTCAGGCTCTACGACGTACGGCCGTGCGGGTGCCGTAAGCGGGCCGGGACTGCCATGTGGTCCCGGCCCGCTGCTGTGCCTACGCCCCTACGCCATCCCCAAGGACCGCTTCAGGAAGTCCAGCTGAAGCCGCAGCAGGTTTTCCGCGACCGTCTCCTGCGGGGTCATGTGGGTCACTCCGGACAGTGGCAGCACCTCGTGCGGGCGGCCCGCGGCCAGCAGGGCCGAGGACAGGCGCAGGGAGTGGGCGACCACCACGTTGTCGTCCGCGAGACCGTGGATGATCATCATCGGGCGGTGCGGCTCGGCCGCGTCGACCAGACCCCCGTCGTCGACCAGCGAGTTGCGGCGGTAGACCTCCGGCTGCTCGTCCGGGTGGCCGAGGTAGCGCTCCTGGTAGTGGGTGTCGTACAGACGGAGATCGGTGACCGGGGCGCCGACCACGGCCGCGTGGAAGACGTCCGGGCGGCGCAGCACCGCGAGGGCCGCCAGATAGCCGCCGAAGGACCAGCCGCGGATCGCGACCCGGGAGAGGTCCAGGGGGAAGTTCCCGGCGAGCGCTTGGAGCGCGTCGACCTGGTCCTGGAGGACCACCTCCGCGAGGTCGTCCCGGACCGCCTTCTCCCAGGCGGGGGAGCGGCCCGGGGTGCCCCGGCCGTCGGCCACGACCACCGCGAAGCCCTGGTCGGCGAACCACTGCGAGGTCAGGTGCGGGTTGTGCGCGGCGACCACCCGCTGCCCGTGCGGACCCCCGTACGGGTCCAGCAAAACCGGAAGGGGGCTGTCACCGGCGTAGTCCTGCGGCATAAGCACGGCGCACGGAATCCTCCGTGCGCCCCCCTCGACCAGCGTCACGCGCGGGGTCAAACCGGGATCTTCCGCGTACGAGGTGACAGTCGCCGTCTCCTTGCCGTCCCGCAGGACCCGCGCACGGGTGCCCGGCCGGTCGAGGGTCGCCGACACCAGCACGGTCACACCCCCGGCGCGCACCGCCGAGTGCACGCCGGGTTCCTGTGACAGGCGCTCCATTCCGAGCTCGTTCACCCGGTAGACGTGCACCTGGCCGGTCTGAGGGGACTCGGCCTCCGGGCCGGCCGACGCGGAGACCAGCACGTCGTCCGCGGTGACGTCCAGCACCGCGCGGACGTGCAACTGCGGTCCCGTCAACGGGCGTTCACCGACCGCCAGTACCCGTGCGCCGCCCTCGTCCGCGATCCGCACGAGCTGTCCCGAAGGGCTCCAGCAGGGCACCCCGGGGAAAAGATCCAGCCAAGTTGGATCTTCGTCCGCGTGCACCATCCGGGTCGCGCCGGACTCCGGGTGCACCGCCAGATACAGCTGGCTGCGCTGGTCGCGCGCCTGTACGAGCAGCAGCGGAGCACCCGCCGCTGACCAGTGCACATGGGCCAGATACGGATAGCGCTTCCGGTCCCAGGAGACCTCCGTGCGCGTCCCGTCCAGATCGATCACGAACAGTCGTACGTCCGCGTTGGCGGTGCCCGCGGCCGGGTACGGGACGTGTTGTGGGTCACGCTCCGGGTGGGCCGGGTCGGAGATCCACCAGCGCCGCACCGGCGTGTCGTCCACGCGTGCGACCAGCAGCCGGTCCGACTGCGGCGACCACCAGAAGCCCCGCGTGCGGCCCATCTCCTCGGCCGCGATGAACTCCGCGAGACCGTAGGTGACGTGGTCCGACTCCGGAGCGGCAAGCGCCCGGTCGCCCTCGCCCTCGGTGCCCACGACCCGCAGGGAGCCCTGGGCGACGTACGCGATGTGCCGTCCGTCGGGGGCCGGGCGGGGGTCGATCACCGGCCCGGGGACGGCCAGTTCACGGGCCGTGCCGACCCGCAGTTCCGCCGTGAAAAGCCGCCCTGACAACGAGAAAGAGGCCAACTCGACGGCCGCGTCGGTGGCATAGCCGACGATGCCGGCACCGCCCTCGCGGCTGCGTTCGCGGCGCGCCCGTTCCTCGGGCGAGAGGCGCTCCTCGGCGCCGCCCAGGAGGGCGCGCGGGTCGGCCGCCACGCGCTCCCCGCCGTCCGCCGTGTCGAGCACCCACAATGAATTGGCCCGGTTCGTGCCGGAGTCCGAGCGCAGGAACACGACACGCGACCCGTCGGGCGCCACGGAGAACGCGCGCGGCGCGCCGAGCGTGAAGCGCTGGGTACGGGCGTGCCGGCGGGGAAAGGAGTCAGCCTCGGTCGTCATGCCCCGACCATATTGGCCATGCGCCCCCTTGTGCGGCCGTGCGCCGACGGATGCGCAGGCCCGGATAGTTATGATCACTACCGCATAGTGGGTATGAACCTGCTGGCTGACGTATGGATTTATCTGCCCCCCTGGTCCGACCCCCCGCGCTCTTGGGATCTTTGGAGGTGAGCCGCCGTGGCACTCTCGATTTCGGCGGTGGTGCTGCTGGCGATCATCGTCTTCTTGTTGGTCAAGAAGTCGGGACTGAAGGGCGGCCACGCCGTCGTGTGCATCCTGCTCGGCTTCTATCTCGCCGCCTCGTCGATCGCACCGACGATCAGTGAGCTGACGACCAACATCGCGGGCATGATCGGCAGCATCAAGTTCTGACCCGACTGCGACGACCCGACTGCGACATCTCGACTGCGACGACCCCGCCGCGACGACCCGGCCGCGCGGGACTGTCGGTGGCTCCTCGTAGGCTGGGGCCATGACGGAACAGCCCGCTCGGCGCCTGCTCCTGGTGCACGCGCACCCGGACGACGAGTCGATCAACAACGGCGCGACCATGGCCAGGTACGCGGCCGAGGGCGCCCGGGTGACCCTGGTCACCTGCACCCTCGGCGAACTCGGCGAGGTCATCCCGCCCGGGCTGCGGCACCTGACCGGTGCCGCCCTGGCCGAGCACCGGCGGGGCGAGCTCGCCGCGGCCCTGCGCGCGCTCGGCGTCGAGGACTCCCGCCTGCTCGGCGGCGCCGGGCGCTACCGGGACTCCGGAATGATGGGCCTCCCGGACAACGACGACCCGGCCTGCTTCTGGCGGGCCGACGTCGACGAGGCGGCCCGTCATCTCGTCGAGGTGATCCTGGAGGTGCGCCCCCAGGTCCTCGTCACCTACGACGACAACGGCGGCTACGGCCACCCCGACCACATCCAGGCCCACCGCGTCGCCATGCGCGCCGTCGAGCTCGCCGCCGACGCCGGGTGGCGGATCCCGAAGGTCTACTGGAACCGGGTACCCCGCACGGTCGGCGAGCAGGCCTTCGCGCAGCTCCACGCCGATCTGCCGGGCCTCCCCTTCGCCAAGGCCGCCGCCCTCGACGACGTACCGGGCGTGGTGGACGACGAGCGCATCACCACGGAGATCGACGGCACGCCGTACGCCACCGCCAAGAGCGCCGCGATGGCCGCGCACGCGACCCAGATCGATGTGTCGGGAGCCTACTTCGCGCTCTCCAACGAACTCGCGCAACCCGTCTTCACCACCGAGTACTACGAATTGGTGAGAGGGGAACACGGGGCCACGAAGGAGACCGACCTGTTCTCCGGGATCGAGTTCTCCGGGATCGAGGACGCGTCATGAGCGACCGCGCGCCGATGCTGGCCCAGCCCCTGCAGCGCCCCTCCGCCGGACGGGTCGCCGCCTACCTCGGCCTCTTCGTGCTCGGGGCGGTGGTGGGGCTCGCCGGAGCGCTGGTGCAGGGCGGCTGGTTCCCGGGCGGACTGCTGCTCGCGCTGCTCGGCGAGGCCGGACTGCTGCTCGGCGGGGCCCGCGCCACCGGCAGCCGTGCCGGAGCCGTCGCACCGGCGGGCGGCTGGATGGTCGCCGTCATCTTTCTCACCACCAGCCGTCCGGAAGGCGACTTCGTCTTCGCGGCGGGAAGCGGCTCCTATCTCTTCCTGCTCGGCGGCATGGCTGTTGCTGTGATCTGCGCCACCCTTGGGCAGGGGCGGCAACCGGGCGGCGATGCCGTCCGACTTGGCAAGTGACGTACCACTTCTCCGCATCGCGCGCGTGCGAGTCCCGTGTGGGTTTCCCCAGCGGTCGTGGGATACAGGCCAGAAGTGGCCAGTATGGTGGTGCGCGCCGCCGGCGCCCGAAGCAGTGAGGTCGAAACGGGCGGCGGAGCCAACCGGGAGAACCTGCCTTGAGTCGTGAAACTGACAGTCCGTCCTCCGGGCCCAACGGGCGCGGCGGAGCCGCCTACCCCTCGGGCACGCCGCCGTACGGGACGCCCATGGCTTCCGACGGCGGTCCGGACGCGGGCCGTTCGGCCACGCAGCCGGAGGAGCGCAAGACCGAGACCACGCTGACGACCCGGATCCGGATCAACATCCCCGGTTCGCGGCCCATCCCGCCGGTCGTGGTGCGCCAGCCCGTCGGGGACACCGAGAGTTCCGGCGACAGAGGTCCCGAGACCGAGGCGCCGGCGCCGAGTTCCGCGCCGTCCACGGGCACCGTCGAAGTGCCCGCCGAAGCCGGCCGGCCCGCCGCCGACGAGAAGCCGAGCGACTGGTTCGCGCCCCGCAAGTCCGGCCCCGCCAAGGGGCCTCAGGGCGGCGGAGCCACCAACGGGGCCGGTCTGCCGGGCGGTTCGGCCGCGGGTGCGTCCGGAGCGGGTGCGTCCGGCGCGGGTGCGACCGGCTCGGGTGCCGGTGGTCCCGGCGCGTCCGGTCCCCGTCACGGTGGTGCGCGCTCCGGGACCGGGCGCCCCGGTGGGGTGGTCGGTTCCATGAGCGTGCCGGGCGGTTCCCGTCCGGGCGCCACGAACGGCGCCGGACTTACGGGCGCCACCGGCGGTCCGGTGGCTCCGGGCCACGGTGGCGGCACGGGCTCCTTCGACGTCACCGAGGCGCTGAACGCCGGCCCGCGCGGCACCGAACCCCGCCGCGACGAACTGCCGTACTTCGCCGAGAACGGCAACGGTTCCGGCGGCACGGGCGGGGAGCAGGGCCAGGGCGGCTTCGGCGCGCAGAGCGGCCCCGGCGGCCCCGGCCCCCAGAACGGCCAGATCGACTACGGCGGCGGCCAGGGCGGTCAGATCGACTACGGCGGCGGCTTCGGCGGACCGCAGGGTCCCGGCGGCCCGGGCGGCTCCCAGGGGCCCGCGGGCCCGACGGGCGGCCCGGTCACCGGCGACGGCCCGGTCGTGCCGCCCGCCGGACCGGACCCCTTCGCCAGGGCCGAGTCCTTCAACGGTCCCGACGGCTTCGGCGGTCAGGGCGGCCAAGGCGGTCCCGGCGGCCCGGGCAGCGGCGCACGCGGCCCGGGCGGAACCCGCGGTCCGGCCGGCCAGTCCGCTCAGGGCGCTCCCGGCACCCTCGGCGGTCCGGGCGGTCCCGACGGCTACGGCGGTCAGGCCGGTCAGGCCGCTCAGGGCGGCCCCCGCACCCTCGGTCGGCCGGGCGGCCCCGGCGCCCCCGCCCCAGGCGGTGCTCCCGGTGCCGGTCTCGGCCCCGGTGGCGGTCTGAGCGACGACACCGCGATCCTCACCCCGCAGAAGCCGGCCCCCTCATCGGGCGCTCCCGGCTACGGCGCCCCGGACAACGTCTCCGGGCACACCGTCACCAGCGGCATGCCGGTCGTACCGTCAGGTACCCGGAGCGCTCCCCGCGGGCCGGCCACCGACGGCCGTACGCCCCCGAAGCTGCCCGACACCGCGACGCAGGAGGCCCCGGCCGCCGCGTCGAAGAAGAAGAAAAAGAAGGGCCGCAGCAAGCTGGCGCTGCTCGGCGGCACCGTGGTCCTCCTCGGCGTCGGTGCCTACGGCGCCGGTCTCCTGATGAACCGGTCCGACGTGCCCAAGGGCACCACCGTGCTGGGCGTGGACATCGGCGGCGGCACCCGCGACGACGCCGTCAAGAAGCTCGACGACGCCCTCGGCGGCCGGGTGAACCAGGCCCTGAAGCTGTCGGTCGGCGGCGACACCGTCTCCCTCAAGCCGGACCAGGCCGGGCTCCAGCTCGACGACCAGGCCACGGTCGCCGCGGCCGCGAAGAGCGACTACAACCCGGTCTCCGTGATCGGCTCCCTCTTCGGCAACCACCGGGTCGTCGACCCGGTCATGCCGGTCGACGAGGAGAAGCTCCAGGCGGCCCTGGAGGACGCCTCGGGCGGCGCCGGCTCGGCGACCAACGGCACGATCAAGTTCGTCAACGGCAAGGCCGTCGCCGTGTACGGCAAGGCGGGCAAGGGCATCGACGTCACCAGGTCGACCACCGCGGTCGAGGAGGCCTACCGCACCCAGGTGGAGACCGGCACCGCCGGCTCGGTCACGCTGCCGACGACCACCAAGCAGCCGTCGGTCTCGAACGCCGAGGTCGACCGGATGATGAAGGAGTTCGCGGAGCCCGCGATGTCCAACGTCGTCACCGTCCAGACCGACGCGACGCACAGCATCAAGTTCGGCTCGCTGTCCCTGCCGAAGATCCTCGGCTTCAAGGCGGTCGGCGGCAAGCTCGTGGAGACGTACGACCTCGAAGCGCTCAAGGAGGCGTACGGCACCACCTTCGCCGGGGTGCAGATCAACGGCGCGAGCGGCAAGCGGGACGTCCTGCCGCAGGATGTCGCCTCCGCGCTGGGCAAGGCTCTGCGCGGCAAGACGGCGGCCGATCGCATCGTGGTCATCGACACGAACCCGAGCTGACCGGTCGCGGAGCAGGCACCGGAGTGCCGCCCGACATGACATCTGTCATGCGGCACTCCGGACGGCCGACACTGCCCGCCACCGCACCCGCGGAGCCACCATGGCCGTATGACAACGACAACCCCGGTGGTCGAGTTCGACCAGGTGAGCAAGGCGTACGGCGAGGTACGGGCCGTGGACGGACTGACCCTGACCCTGCGCCCGGGGGAGACCGTGGCGCTGCTCGGCCCCAACGGCGCCGGCAAGTCGACCACCCTCGATCTGCTGCTCGGCCTCAAGCAGCCCGACAGCGGCAGCGTCCGTCTCTTCGGCACCACCCCGCGTGAGGCGATCGTCGCCGGACGCGTGGGCGCGATGCTGCAGAGCGGCGGCCTGATGGACGAGGTCACGGTCGCCGAACTGGTCCGGCTCGCCTGCGCCCTGCACCCGAAGCCGTACCGGCCCTCCGAGGTGCTGTCCCGCGCGGGCATCGCCCAGATCGCCGACCGCAAGGTCAACAAGCTCTCCGGCGGCCAGGCCCAGCGGGTCCGCTTCGCCCTCGCGACCGCCGGCGACAGCGACCTGGTCGTCCTGGACGAACCGACGACCGGCATGGACGTCACCACCCGCCAGGCGTTCTGGGCCACCATGCGCGAACAGGCCGACCAGGGCCGTACGGTCCTCTTCGCCACCCACTACCTCGAAGAGGCCGACGCCACCGCCGACCGGGTGCTCGTCCTGCACCGGGGCCGCCTCCTCGCCGACGGCACCGCCGCCGAGATCAAGGCCAAGGCGGGCGCCCGCAGGATCGCCTTCGACCTGGAGGGCACGATCGACGAGGTCACGCTGCGGAACCTGCCCTTCATCAGCACCGTCGCCGTCTCCGGCCAGACCGTCCGCATCCAGTCCACCGACGCCGACGCGACCGTCCACGCCCTCTACGGCCTCGGCGTCTACCCCCGCAATCTCGAAGTCGCCGGGCTCGGTCTGGAGCAGGCCTTCGTCGCCATCACCGCCGCCGAGGAGGCGAAGTCGAAGTGAACAGCCTCATCAAGCTGGAACTCACCCGCGCCCTGCGCAACCGCAAGTTCCTGTTCTTCTCGGTGCTGTACCCCTCGCTGCTGTTCCTGATCATCGCGGGCAACGCCGACAGCACGACGAAGGTCGACGGCACGGGCCTGACCCTGCCGACCTACATGATGGTCTCGATGGCCTCCTTCGGCGCCCTGACCGCCGTCCTGATGGGCAACAGCGAGCGCATCGCGAAGGAGCGGGAGGGCGGCTGGGTAAGGCAGTTGAGGCTGACGACCCTCCCGGGGCGCGGCTATGTCCTCGCCAAGACGGCGAGCGCGGCCGTGGTGAGCCTGCCCTCGATCGTGGTCGTGTTCGTCGTCGCCGCGGCCGTGAAGGACGTACGCCTCGACGCCTGGCAGTGGCTCGCCCTCACCGGCGCGATCTGGGCCGGAAGCCTCGTCTTCGCCGCGCTCGGCGTCGCCATCGGCTACCTCGCCACCGGTGACGCGGTCCGCCCGATCACGATGATCACCTACTTCGGGCTCTCGATGCTGGGCGGCCTGTGGATGCCCACGACGACCTTCCCGCAGTGGCTCCAGGACATCGCCGAGTGGCTGCCCACGCACGCGTACGCTGCCCTCGGGCAGGCCATCGAGCAGAGCCGCGCCCCGCACGCACAGGACATCGCCGTCCTGGCCGTCTCCTTCGCCCTGTTCGCGGGCGGCGCGGCCTGGCTGTACCGGAAGGACACGTTGAAGGCGTGAGCGCGATGACGGACGAGCTGGGCGGGGACGAGGAAGCGCGTGCGGAGCGGCTGGTGCGCATCGGCCAACCGCCCCGCAACCGGGCCGAGGTCATACGCAAGCTGGTGTGGATCGTGCCGTGGCTGGTCTTCCTCAGCTCACCGGTGCGCGACCTGGCCTCCGGCCACCACACCGGCTCGGCCACCGCGGCGGGCTGGGCGGGCCTCACGGTCTTCACCGGCACCTATCTGGCGCTGGTCTTCCGGAACATGGGCCGGGCGTTCCACGGCCGGACGGTCTGCGCCCTGGTCGGTGTGCTCTGGCTGCTCGCGATCGTTCTGACCCTGAGCCTCGGCGGTTCCTGGCTCGGCCTGTTCGTGTACGTCTCCGTGGCCTGCGGTGTCACTTTCCCGCTCCGGGCCGCGTACTGGGCGATTCCGGTGAACACCCTCTCGCTGACGCTGGTGGGCCTGCGCACCGACCCGGACTCGGCCTGGGGACTGTTCCTCGTCGTGCTGCTCGTCGGCTACTCCATGACCGGCGTCCGCCAACTCGTGCGCACGACCGTGGAGTTGCGCAAGGCCCGCGCGACCGTCGCCCAACTGGCCGCGAACGAGGAGCGGCTGCGCCTCGCCCGTGACCTGCACGACCTCCTCGGCCACTCCCTGTCCCTGATCACGCTGAAGAGTGAACTCGCGGGCCGGATGCTGCCCAGCCATCCCGACAAGGCCGCCCAGCAGGTCGCCGACATCGAACAGGTCAGCCGCCAGGCACTGGTGGACGTGCGCGAGGCCGTCACCGGATACCGCCGTCCCCGCCTCGCCGGCGAACTGGCGGGCGCCCAAGTCGCCCTGACCGCGGCCGGGGTCACCGCCCAGCTCCCCGCCGAACCCGACCTGGCCGATGTCCCCGAGGAGAGCGAGTCGACCCTCGCGTGGGCGCTGCGCGAGGCCGTCACCAACGTCGTACGGCACAGCGGGGCCCGGCGCTGCACGGTGGAGCTGCTGCGTCGCCAGACCCTCGACGGTCCGGTGCTCGAACTCTCCGTCGAGGACGACGGCTCCGGAGGCTCGGGAGGCGGCCCGGGCAACGGTCTCACCGGTCTCACCGAGCGCCTGGAGAAGGCGGGCGGCACCCTGGAGGCCACCGGCACCCGGCACGGCTTCCGCCTGGTCGCCCGCGTGCCCACCGGCCCCGCGGCCGACGTAGGATCCGCCTCATGACGAGCCGCACGATCAAGGTCCTGCTCGCCGAGGACCAGTCGATGGTCCGCGAGGCCCTGGCCGCCCTGCTCGGCCTGGAGGACGACATCGAGGTCGTCGCCCAAGTGGCCCGCGGTGACGAGGTCCTGGCGGCGGCCCGCGCCCACGACATCGACGTGGCCCTCATGGACATCGAGATGCCGGGCGCGACGGGCATCGAGGCGGCGGCCCAGCTCCACCGGGAACTCCCGGCGGTCAAGCTGGTCATCCTCACGACCTTCGGCCGCCCCGGCTATCTGCGCAGCGCGATGGAGGCGGGCGCCGACGCCTTCCTCGTCAAGGACGCCCCGGCGGCCCAACTGGCGCAGGCGGTACGCAAGGTACTGGCGGGGGAGCGGGTCATCGACCCCACGCTCGCGGCGGCGGCCCTGGCGGACGGCGCGAACCCGCTGACGGACCGGGAGCGAGAGGTCCTGCGCGCGGCGGCCGACGGCTCCACCAACGCGGAGCTGGCGCGGACCCTCCACCTGTCCCAGGGCACGGTCCGCAACTACCTCTCGACGGCGATACAGAAGCTGGCGGTACGCAACAGGGCCGAGGCAGTCCGCAGGGCAAGGGAGAAGGGCTGGCTGTGACCCACTCAGGGGCGCGGTGAACTGCGCGACCAGCCACAACGGACCGGTGAGCGCCAGGACGGCCTCAGTTCAACATCGCTCGCGCGGCATGAGCCTGCTGTCGCACCTTGGCCGCCGCGGCCTCGTCCACCGCGGCCACCACTCCCGCATACGCCTCCAACTCCCCGGCCCCCTCGACGAAGTCACCCCGCTGCACGAGCAACTGCGCCCGCTCGTACCGCAGCCGCGCCGGATGGGAGGGAAGCAGCAGGGCCAGCTCCACGGCCCACAGGCCCACATCGGACCGTTCGGGCCGAGTCGCGGCCCAGGCCCGGACGTTGTTCAGAATCCGCTGCACGACCTCCAGCGGCTCGGCGGGCCCCAGCATCGCGGGATCCAGCGAACCCCCCGTCGCCCCGGCGACCAGCACCTCCGCGTCACCGCCGCTCAACACCCGCCCCCCGTCGAAGGGATCAGCCAGGACCTGCTCCTGCGGCGGCCCGAACCCGACCACGAAATGCCCTGGCAGAGCGACCCCGTACACCGGCGCCCCCGCCCGTCGGGCCACCTCCATCCACACCACCGACAACAGGATCGGCAACCCCCGCCGCCGTACCAGCACCTCGTGCAGCAACGAGGACTCCAGCCGCTGATAGTCCGCGGCGGAGCCGCGAAACCCGCACCGGTCGCCCAGCAGCTCCCGCAACGACACCGCCCAGGACCGCGGCCCGCCCGGCCGGAACGGCAACTGACCAGCCAGCGCGTCGAGTTCGATCTGGGCCGCGTCGATGCCGGCCTCGTCGAGCGCCCCGTCGGCCTGCGCCCCCACGAGCAGGCACAGCGCGGACAGATCGGGCCGCTCGGACCGCGCCTCTTCGGCGAACCGCCTCCGGAGCTCGGCGGAACGTTCGGGCGGTGGTGGAAACGGGGGACGCATAGCTGGCTCGTGCCCTTTCGCGGTGATCGCTACCGCGTCCCGGCGGAGACTTCCGGTTCGCGGTAGTGGTGGTAGGCGTGGTGCGCGGCGAACCCCATCCGGTCGTACAGGGCCCGCGCGCCGGCGTTGTCCGACTCGACCTGGAGCCAGGCGGCCGACGCCCCCTCGTCGAGGGCGCGCTGTGCCAGCGCCGCCATCACGGTCGAGGCCAGCCCCCGTCGCCGTAGCGCGGGATCCACCTCGACCGCGGCGAATCCGGCCCACCGGCCGTCCACGACACACCGCCCGATCGCGGCCGGCGCTTCCTCGCCGGGGACGGTGGCGAACCACACCGACGGCCCGCTTCCCAGGACGCGCAGGGCCACCTCGCTCACCCCCTTGCGCTGATAGCGCGCCAGCCAGTCGGCGTCGGCCTCCCGGGACAGCACGACATCCCCGGCCTCCGAAAGGTCGGCGACCGGCGCCAGTGCCCCGGTCCACAGCTCCGCCGTGACCTCCCGCGTCCACCCGCGCGCCTCCAGCTCCGCGCACAGCACCTCCTGGGTGCCCGCGGCGCCGGTCGCGGTCTGGACGTACGCCGGCAGACCGCGGTCGCCGTACCACCGGCGTACGGCGGCCAGGGCCTCGTCGAGCGGCAGGCCGGGGTCGCCGAGCGGCAGGACGGAGTTGGCGCGCCGGGTGAAGCCGGAGGCAGCACGCAGCTCCCACTCGCCGAGCCACTCGCTCTCGACGGGCCGCCAGCCGCGCGCGGTGATCCGGGCCAGCTCCTCGTAGGAGGCGGCCGGGCCCCGGCGGCGGGCCGGCTCGGCGGGCACGATCTTGCCCGCGACCAGCGCGGATTCCGCGATACGGACGCTCTGGCCGTCCCGGCGCGTGATCAGCAGCACACCGTCGTCCCATGATGTGAGAACACCGACCGTGTCGGTGAACTTCTCCCCGGTGTCGGCGGTTTCGTCCAGGCACCGTACGGATACCCGTTTGCCCACGTCAGCGGCGGAGATACGGACGACGAGGCGTCCCGCGGCGGAGATTTCCACAGGTCAGTTCACCCCTCCTGTTCGGATCATGCCCAAGAACGGAGATACTAGGTGCGGGCATCGACGACGCCGCGCTCCCGCGCGCCAGGCGGCGGAGCCTGAGGAGGCCCGCCAGCGCCCAATGGAGGAGGAACGACAGCGTGACCTACGTCATCGCGCAGCCTTGTGTCGACGTGAAGGACAAGGCCTGCATCGAGGAGTGCCCGGTCGACTGCATCTACGAGGGCTCCCGGTCCTTGTACATCCACCCGGACGAATGCGTCGACTGTGGTGCCTGTGAGCCGGTCTGCCCGGTCGAGGCGATCTTCTACGAGGACGACACTCCGGACGAGTGGAAGGACTACTACAAGGCGAACGTCGAGTTCTTCGACGAGCTCGGCTCGCCCGGCGGCGCCAGCAAGCTGGGTCTGATCGAGCGGGACCACCCGTTCATCGCCGCGCTGCCGCCGCAGGCATAGTCATCCGCTTCAGCGGCCCGCACCTCGTGCCGCCTCGGTCCCGTACGGCCTGATCGCCTCCGATCGTGGCCGTACGGGGCCGAGGCGTTTGCCGTACGACCCGAAAGTGAGCCCGAAAGCCGTGTCCGCAGTCTCCGACCGCCTTCCCACCTTCCCCTGGGACAAGCTGGAGCCGTACAAGAAGACGGCCGCCGCGCACCCCGGAGGCATCGTCGACCTGTCGGTCGGCACCCCGGTCGACCCGGTCCCCGATCTCGTGCAGAAGGCCCTGATCGACGCGGCGGACTCCCCGGGCTACCCGACGGTCTGGGGCACCCCGGCCCTGCGCGACGCGATCACCGGCTGGGTCGAGCGGCGTCTGGGCGCCCGCGAGGTCACCCACCGCCACGTCCTGCCGATCGTGGGTTCCAAGGAACTCGTCGCCTGGCTCCCCACCCAGCTGGGCCTCGGCCCCGGCGACCGGGTCGCGTACCCGCGCCTGGCCTACCCGACGTACGAGGTCGGCGCGCGCCTGGCCCGCGCCGACCACGAGGTCTACGACGACCCCACCGAGCTGGACCCGGCGGGCCTGAAGCTCCTGTGGCTCAACTCCCCGTCGAACCCGACCGGCAAGGTGCTGTCCAAGGACGAGCTGACGAGGATCGTCGCCTGGGCCCGGTCCCACGGCATCCTGGTCTTCTCCGACGAGTGCTACCTGGAGCTGGGCTGGGAGGCCGACCCGGTCTCCGTCCTGCACCCGGACGTCAACGGCGGCTCCTACGACGGCCTCGTGGCCGTCCACTCGCTGTCGAAGCGGTCGAACCTCGCGGGCTACCGCGCGGCCTTCCTCGCGGGCGACCCGGCGGTCCTCGCGCCCCTCCTGGAGATCCGCAAGCACGGCGGCATGATGACCCCGACGCCCACCCAGGCCGCGGTGGTGGCGGCCCTGGGCGACGACACCCACGTCCGCGAACAGCGCGAGCGCTACGCGGCTCGCAGGGCGCTGCTCCGCGAGGCCCTCGTGAACCACGGCTTCCGCATCGAGCACAGCGAGGCCAGCCTCTACCTGTGGGCGACCAGGGACGAGTCCTGCTGGTCCACGGTGGCCCACCTGGCCGACCTGGGCATCCTGGTGGCCCCGGGCGACTTCTACGGCACGGCGGGCGAGAGGTTCGTACGGGTCGCACTGACGGCGACGGACGAGCGGGTGCGGGCGGCGGTCGAGCGACTGGCGTGACTGGCTCCGGGCACGACGGCCGGACACGGCGAAGGGGCCCGGGAATTCCCCGGGCCCCTTCGCCGTGCGCTGGGTACTAGCCGATCGGGAGGCTCTTGACCGGCAGGGTGTCCGCCGACGGCAGGCCGCCGCCCTTGGCGAGGGAGTCGGTCGGCAGACCGCCCTTCGTCGCCGTGGACGCCGTGTCGCCGAGGACGCCTCCGGCGGAGCCGGCGGCCTCGCCCGCCGTCTTCTGCGCGACCGGCGTGGCCTTCTTCACGGCCTTGCCCGCGGACGGCACCGCCTTCTCGACGGCCTTGCCACCGGTCTTGGCCGCGGTCCCGGTCAGGTGCTGCGCCGTGCCGTCCACCGTGTTGCCGACGTGCGCCCCGTCCAGAGCGGTCAGGCCGCCGAGGTTCGGAGTGGCGGGCAGCGCGGCGGGGGCCGCACTGGCGGAGCCGGCCGCACCGACCCCGGCGGCCGCTCCGGCAGCGACGAGCAGCGCGGCACGGGCGACCCTGCGGGTCAGGGGGAGGGACATGTTGCTCCTTCGACGGAGGAAACGTTGCTAGGACGCCGTGACTACCGCTCGAAGCCGACGAAGGTTGCGGAGGCGCAACGTAAAGAGTTGGCAATGCGTCGCATTATCACCTGCGGATAAAAGCGGGCAAAAAGCTTCCGGTCTGAAAGTCCGCCGAATCCTCGCAGCCCTTTGATCGCAAGGGATTTCGCGGATACGGGGGTGAGATGGCGAAAACCTGCGCACACCCGCTCCGGCGGCGGCCGGACATGACCCTTCCGGGCGATGGTCCGAACTACCGTGCCGTCAGTATCCGCACCGAGCCGGTACCGCCTTCGCCGCCCGCCGCGCGCCACTGGCTGTCGGTGCTCCCGGCAGTCCACTGTCGTCCGGCGTAGGAGACCCGTTCGATGTGCAGGGCCGAGGAGTTGGCGACCGCCCAGTGGGCGAGCTGCCAGCCGCGTTCCCTGAGGCTGCGGCCGGACTTCGGGTCGGTGTCCGCGCGCACGGGGAGGGTCACGGTGCGCGCGTCGGCGGTGGTCGGCGTCGGGCTCGGCGCCGCCTTGCCGCCCACCTCCGCGGCGGTCGTCTCCAGCGCGTCGCGCCCGAAGTCCCGTACGAGCGCCGACCGCACCGCGTCGGGGCCCGTGGCGGGGGCCTGGGTGCCCGTGTCGGCGGCCCGGGCGGCCTGGGTGGTGTCCGGGCGGCCGTCACAGGTGAGGGTGGCCGCAGAGGTGCCGGTGAGGGCGGCGGCCAGCAGCTCGGCGTCCGGCTCGTGCTTGGCGTACGCCTCCGGATAACCACTGCGCTGCACGCGCTGGGCGGCGACGGTCAGCGGAAGGTGCTGGTAGCCGTCCACCTTGGCCAGGTGCTTGTAGAACTCGGCCGCCGCGTACGTCGGGTCCAGGATCTCCTTCGGGCTGCCCCAGCCCTGCGAGGGCCGCTGCTGGAACAGACCCAGGGAGTCACGGTCGCCGTGCGTGATGTTGCGCAGCCCCGACTCCTGGATCGCGGTGGCGAGCGCGATGGCCACGGCCCGCTCCGGCAACCCGCGCCCGGTGCCGACCGCGGTGATCGTCGCCGCGTTCACCGCCTGCTCCGGCGTGAACTCGTACGACGGCCCGTCCGCTCTGCCGGAGACGACTTTGCAGCGCGGTCCGTCGGTGCCTCCGGTGACGTACTGCACCACGAGGTAACCGGCGACCGCGCACAGGACCACGAGGGCCGCCCCGAAGCGGAGGAGACGGCCACGGCGTTTGCGAGTAGGGGGCAACGGCTCTGGCATCCGGACAAGATACTGGAGAGTACTGAGACCTCTGCGCCGGATGTGGACAGTGGGCGCGGACAGCGGGGCGTTAGGGTCGGGAGCATGGCCGACACCCCTCTTGACCTTTCGCTGGACGCAGCACAGCTCACCGCGCAGCTCGTCGACTTCCCCTCCGAGAGCGGCACCGAGAAGCCCCTCGCGGACGCGATCGAGAGCGCCCTGCGCGCCCTGCCGCACCTGACGGTCGAGCGCCACGGCAACAACGTCGTCGCGCGCACGAACCTCGGTCGACCGGAACGCGTCATCCTCGCCGGCCACATCGACACCGTTCCCATCGCGGGCAACGTTCCCTCCCGCCTCGACGACGAGGGCTACCTGTGGGGCTGCGGCACGTGCGACATGAAGTCCGGGGTGGCGGTCCAGCTGCGGATCGCGGCGACGGTCCCCGAGCCCAACCGCGACCTCACCTTCATCTTCTACGACAACGAAGAGGTCGCGGCCCACCTCAACGGCCTGGGGCATGTGGCCGAGGCCCACCCCGAGTGGCTGGAGGGCGACTTCGCGGTCCTGCTGGAGCCCACGGACAACCAGGTCGAGGGCGGCTGCCAGGGAACCCTGCGGGTGCTGCTGACGTTCAGGGGAGAGCGAGCGCACTCCGCGCGCGCGTGGATGGGGTCCAACGCGATCCACAAGGCCGCTCCCGCCCTCGCGAAGCTGGCGGCCTATGAGCCGCGCAAGCCGGTGGTGGACGGCCTCGAGTTCCACGAGGGGCTCAACGCCGTGCGGGTCGAGGGCGGCGTGGCCACGAACGTCATCCCCGACTCCTGCACCCTGACCGTCAACTTCCGTTACGCGCCGGACCGCAGCGAGGCCGAGGCGGAGGCCTTCGTGCGGGACTTCTTCGCGGACTGCGGGGTCGACGAGTTCACCGTCGACGACCACACCGGCGGCGCCCGCCCCGGCCTCAACCACCCCGTCGCCCAGGCCTTCATGGCCGCCGTCGGCGGTGTCGCCCGCCCCAAGTTCGGCTGGACGGACGTGTCCCGCTTCAGCGCGCTGGGCGTGCCCGCGGTGAACTACAGCCCCGGTCAGCCGCTGCTCGCGCACAAGGTGGACGAGCGGGTGAAGGCGTCGCTGATCCCGCAGGCGGAGGAGAAACTGAGGGCGTGGCTGACGTCCTGAGGACGCCTCCCGCGCGGTTGCGCCCCGTGGCGCTTCATGGCGGACACGCGGACGTCCCCCCTCCGTAACCCGCGTAGATCTACGCTGAGATGGAAAGACCAGGCAAGCGGAGGGAGCGCACATGGCTACCGGGAACCCCGAGGGCAAGAAGCAGCCGCCGGAGGAGCAGCGCCTGGGACCTGTCCTCCGCAGGCGGGGACAGGTCACGGCGAGCACCACCGACCAGCGCCTGCTGGACGCGGGCGGCCCCTCGGACTGGGTCCACACCGACCCCTGGCGCGTCCTGCGCATCCAGTCGGAGTTCATCGAGGGCTTCGGCACGCTCGCCGAACTCCCGCCCGCCATCAGCGTGTTCGGCTCCGCGCGGACGCCTGCGGACTCTCCGGAGTACGAGGCGGGCGTGCGGCTCGGCCGGGGCCTGGTGGAGGCGGGCTTCGCCGTGATCACCGGCGGCGGCCCCGGCGCCATGGAGGCGGCCAACAAGGGCGCCTGCGAGGCCAACGGCACCTCCGTCGGCCTCGGCATCGAGCTCCCCTTCGAGCAGGGCCTCAACCCCTACGTCGACATCGGCCTCAACTTCCGCTACTTCTTCGTCCGCAAGATGATGTTCGTGAAGTACGCGCAGGGTTTCGTGGTCCTGCCGGGCGGCCTCGGCACCCTCGACGAACTCTTCGAGGCCCTGACCCTCGTCCAGACCCAGAAGGTCACCCGCTTCCCGATCGTGCTCTTCGGCAGCGAGTACTGGGGCGGCCTCGTCGACTGGCTCAAGAACACCCTGATCGCCCAGGGCAAGGCGTCGGAGAAGGACCTGCTGCTGTTCCACGTGACGGACGACGTGGACGAGGCGGTGGCGCTCGTGTCCAAGGAGGCGGGCCGCTAGTGTGCTGCGCCGTTGATTCGTCGTTGGTTCTCGGCGCCCCGGCGCTGCCGACTCGGTCGAGTACTCGCAGGCCGGGGCCGGACGGGCGGCCGACCATCCCGGCGGGGCAAGGCACGAATCTGCCGACGAACTTCGGGCGCAGCACACCAGCCGTCCGCACCGGCCAGGACCGGGGGTTGCACTCCCGGTCCTAGGCCAGCCCTCTGCGAGCCACCGCCGGAGGCCGGTGTCCCGCGATCGACGCCACCATGTCGAGCACCTGCCGTGTCTCCGCCACCTCGTGCACCCGGTACACCTGGGCCCCGAGCCACGCCGACACGGCCGTCGTCGCCAGGGTGCCCACCAGGCGCTCCTTCACCGGCCGGTCCAGCGTCTCCCCGACGAAGTCCTTGTTGGAGAGGGACACGAGCACCGGCCAGCCGGTCTGCGTCATCTCCCCGAGCCGTCGCGTCGCCTCCAGGCTGTGGCGGGTGTTCTTGCCGAAGTCGTGCCCGGGATCGATCATGATCGACTCCCTCGGCACACCCAGTCCCGCCGCCCGCTCGGCCAGTCCGACGGTCACCCGCAGGATGTCGGCCATGACGTCGTCGTACGTCACCCGGTGCGGACGGGTGCGAGGCTCCGAGCCGCCCGCGTGCGTGCACACGAGGCCCACCCGGTGGCGCGCCGCGACCTCAGCGAGCCGCGGATCCACGCCGCCCCACGCGTCGTTCAGCAGGTCGGCCCCCGCCTCGCAGACCGCCTCGCCGACCTCCGCCCGCCAGGTGTCCACGCTGATGATCACGTCGGGGAAGCGCCGCCGGACCTCGGCCACGAAGCCGACCGTCCGCCGCGCCTCCTCCTGCGCGGTCACCTCTTCGCCCGGGCCGGCCTTCACCCCGCCGATGTCGACGATGGCAGCCCCCTCCGACACCGCCTGCTCCACGCGCGCGAGGGCCGGCTCGTCGCGGAAGGTCGCGCCCTGGTCGTAGAAGGAGTCCGGGGTCCGGTTCACGATCGCCATGATCACCGGCTCGTGCGCGTCGAATTCACGCCTGCCCAGCCTGAGCATCGCCTGTGACCTCTCCTAGTACGTCCTGCACATCCGCCGCCTGCGACCCTAACTGTCCGACCCGCATGGCACGATCGGACCCTGACACATTCGACGCCGGTGGCCGGCCGCCGGCAGGGACCCTGGGGACCTCAGCGATGGTTATGTTCTTGTTCCTGGTCATCGCGCTCGCGGTCGTGGTCGCCGCGGTGACGCTCGCCGTGGTGGGCGGCGGCGACAGCGACGGCCCGCTGCCCGACGCCGCCCCCGAGCGGCTCCAGGACCCGCTGCCGCTGGACCGACCGGTCAACCGCGCCGACATCGACGGCCTGCGCTTCCCGCTGACCGCCCGCGGCTACCGCATGGCGGACGTCGACGACGCGCTCAGCCGCCTCGGCGCCGAGCTCGCCGAGCGGGACGCCCGGATCGCCGACCTGGAGTCCGCGCTGGCCGGCGCCCGGGCCGCGGCCCACGTCGCCCTGCACAAGCCGGAGCACGGCCACGGGGAGCAGCAGTGAGCGTCGGCACCGCCCTGGCCGGGCCGGACGGCGCGCCGCGCTGCCCCTGGGCCCTGTCCACGCCGGACTACGTGACGTACCACGACGAGGAGTGGGGCCGCCCGGTCCACGGCGACGACGCCCTCTACGAACGCCTCAGCCTGGAGGCCTTCCAGTCCGGTCTGTCCTGGATCACCATCCTGCGCCGCCGTGAGGGCTTCCGGGCCGCCTTCGCGGGCTTCGAGATCGCCAAGGTGGCGGCCTTCGGCGAGGCCGACCGCGACCGCCTGCTCCTGGATCCGGGAATCATCCGCAACCGCGCCAAGATCGACGCGACGATGGCCAACGCGCGCGTGCTGGCCGAATGGGCCCCCGGCGAGCTGGACGAGCTGATCTGGTCCCACGCGCCCACCTCGCACGCGGTCCCCAGGATCCTGGCTGACGTTCCCGCGGTCACCCCGGAGTCGACGGCCCTGTCCAAGGCCCTGAAGAAGCGCGGCCTGCGCTTTGTGGGCCCGACGACGGCGTACGCGCTGATGCAGGCGTGCGGACTGGTGGACGACCACCTGGAGACATGCGTCGCGAGAGGCCGCTGAGCCCTACCGCTACCGGCCCAGGTACTTGGGCGTCTCCTTGTTCACGAAGGCCCGCACCGCGATCGCGTGGTCCTCGGAGGCTCCCGCCCGCGTCTGCAGCTCGTCCTCCTTCTCCAGCGTCTGGGCCAGGGTGTGCGACAGCGCGTACGCGAGGGACTCCTTGATCGCGCCGTACGCCACCGTCGGCCCCTCGGCCAGGGCCCGCGCCACCTTCTCGGCCTCCGCGGGCAGGTCGGTGGACGGCACGAGGCGGTTCACGATCCCCAAATCGTGCGCGTCCCGGGCCGACATGGTCCGCGGGAAGAGGAGCAGGTCGGCGGCGCGCCCCGGCCCCACCACGCGGGGCAGCGTCCACGAGATCCCGGAGTCCGCGGTCAGCGCCACCCCCGCGAACGACGTGTTGAACGCGGCCGTGTCCGCCGCCACCCGGTAGTCCGCCGCGAGCGCGAGCCCGAAACCGGCGCCCGCCGCGACCCCGTTCACCCCGGCCACCACCGGCTTCGGCATCTCCGTCAGCGCCCGCACGACCGGGTTGTAGTGCTCCTTGACCGTGCTCATGACCTTCGCCGAGCCCTCGGCGAGCAGCCCGATGTGCTCCTTGAGGTCCTGCCCCACGCAGAACGCCCGCTCCCCGGCGGCGGTGAGCAGCACGGCCCGCACGGAGTCGTCCGAGGCCGCCGACTCCACGGCCTCCCGCAGCGCGACCTTGGTGGCGATGTTCAGTGCGTTCATCGCCTCCGGCCGGTTCAGCGTGATCGTCGCGAGCCCGTCGTGCACCTCGTAGAGCACGGTGTCGGCCATGGCGTATCCCCTCCGGTGTGTCCACTGCGTCGATGTCCGAAGGACAGCATGGCGGAGATCGTCGTCCGAGGACCGGACCGGACGTGTGACCTGCGTCAAAGAATTCAGGAGCGCTCATGGCCGGCCGGGATCCGCGCGGCGGCGGAGTATCGCAGCCACTTCGCCGAATTGAGTGGTTTTGCTCGCGCGCGTTGCCCAAGCGATGCCGACTGATGTTGGTCATCGGGTCCTGAGATGCGGGATAATGGCTGGGAAGCAATGTGTTCGATGCCGGTGGCGCGTGTCCCACTTGGACCCGCGTGCCCTCCCAGGGCTGTCGGCTTTGACGATGAGCTGGTTTCAGGAAGGGGAACGAGCATGGCGGCCATGAAGCCGCGGACGGGCGATGGCCCGCTCGAGGTGACCAAGGAGGGGCGGGGCATCGTCATGCGCGTTCCGCTCGAAGGCGGCGGTCGGCTCGTCGTCGAGCTGACCCCTGACGAGGCCGACGCCCTGGGCGACGCCCTCAAGAAGGTCGTCGGCTGAGCGGACGCGACCATACCCTTTCGGCTGCCCCGGCATCTCCTGAGGTGCCGGGGCAGAGCTCTGCCCCGGCGATGCCACGAATGGCGGTACGGCCCGCACCCGCTCGAAGTTCTACCGCTTGACCGCGCAGAGCAGTCCGTCACCCACCGGCAGCAGCGACGGCAGCAGCTCCTGGCTCTCGCGTACGGCCCGCAGCAGCTCCCGCAGGCGCAGCACCTCCGTCGGCTGCGGTCCCGAGTCCACCGTGCGGCCGTTGGCGAAGACGCCCTCGAAGACCACCAGGCCACCCGGCCGCAGCAGGCGCAACGATTCAGCGAGATAGTCCATGACCTCCTGCCGGTCACCGTCGCAGAAGACGAGGTCGTAGCCGGCGTCGGCGAGACGGGGCAGGACGTCGAGAGCGCGGCCCGGGATGAAACGGGCCCGGTTGCTGGCGAAGCCACAGGCGCGCAACGCCTGGCGGGCGAACTGCTGGTGCTCCGGCTCGGGGTCGACAGTGGTCAGCACCCCGTCCGGGCGCATCCCGTGCAGCAGATGAATGCCCGACACGCCGGTCCCGGTGCCGATCTCGGCGACGGCCTTGGCGTCCACGGAGGCGGCCAGCAACCGCAGCGCCGCGCCCGTGCCGGGCGACACCGAGCGCAGCCCCGCCTCACGGGCCCGGTCACGGGCCCAGCGCAGCGCTTCGTCCTCGGCGACATAGGCGTCGGCGAACGCCCAGCTCGTCTGCCGGTTGCCGGTAATGACCCTCTCCTTGCCCCGTGGTTGCCTGGGCGTGACTGTATCCGTTGGCGTCGGGAACCCGCAGATGGGACCGGGCGTTTAGAGGGGTGGAGACGCACCCGGGGGGACACAGTTGGATCACGAAGCCGAGCGGGCCCTCGAGCAACTGCTGACGCAGGGGACCGAGTGGTATCAGCCCAGATCAAATTCTCGTAAAACCGCTTATCCGGAGCTAACGGGCGAGGTGGCTATGGTAGGGGCTCCACTGGAGACAACCAGAGCCGACAGGGGAGGTGCGGCCGCGCCTGAGGATCGTGGGGGAGTGCTGCGGCGCTTCCTCGGATCGGCGGGCAGGCCGAGATCCGTGAACGACACCGCTGACCACAGCCACGCCGGCGACTACGCCCAGACCGCGACCTTTGCCACCGACGCGGACGGGCAGGCGTGGACTCCGCCCACCTGGGAGGAGATCGTCAGCACGCACAGCGGACGCGTCTACCGCCTCGCGTACCGCCTCACCGGTAACCAGCACGACGCCGAGGACCTCACGCAGGAGGTCTTCGTCCGCGTCTTCCGCTCACTGTCCACGTACACACCGGGGACCTTCGAGGGCTGGCTGCACCGCATCACCACCAACCTCTTCCTGGACATGGTCCGCCGCAAGCAGCGCATCCGCTTCGACGCTCTCGGCGAGGACGCGGCGGAGAGACTGCCCAGCCGTGAGCCGTCGCCCCAGCAGGTCTTCAACGACGCCCACTTCGACGCGGACGTCCAGCAGGCCCTCGACACCCTCGCGCCGGAGTTCCGCGCCGCGGTCGTCCTGTGCGACATCGAAGGGCTGTCGTACGAGGAGATCGCCGCGACCCTGGGCGTCAAGCTCGGCACCGTCCGCTCGCGGATCCACCGCGGCCGTTCCCAGCTGCGCAAGGCCCTCGCGCACCGCTCGCCCGAGGCACGCGCTGAGCGCCGCTCCTTCATGGCCCGGGTTCCCGCGCTGGGGGGAGGGGGTGCATCCGCGTGAGTGGATCACTGCCCAAACCCGGCGAGGGAAGCCTCGCGGAACAGCATCTGGGGGACCGACTCGCCGCCCTGGTGGACGGCGAGCTCGGTCATGCCACGCGTGAGCGCGTCCTCGCGCATCTCGCCACCTGCCCGAAGTGCAAGGCGGAGGCGGACGCGCAGCGCCGCCTGAAGAACGTCTTCGCGGAGGCCGCCCCGCCCCCGCCCTCCGAGAGCTTCCTGGCCCGCCTCCAGGGCCTGCCGGGAGGTGACCCGGAGGACGGCGACGGCTCGCCGTTCGGCGGGGGAGGGTTCGCCGGACTGTCGGGGCGACCCGGCACCACCGGGGCCTTCGGCGTAAGACGTGGCGAGCGCTTCGCGTTCGACTACGTCCCCGCCCGCCCGCACGCCGCGGTGCTCCCGCCCTCCACCGGCCGGGGCTTCCGCATCCATGACGTCAGCCGTCACGAGGCCGACCGCTCGGCCTCGCGCGGCATGCGGTTCGCGGTCGTCGCCGCCGGGGCGGTCTCGCTGGCCGCGATCGCGCTGGGCGGCGTCACCACGGGCGTACCGGGCGACACCGACGCCCGCGGGGCCGGCAGCAATGTGACCCCGGCGCGCGCACCGGGCACGGGAGCCGCGGTGCCGGAGAACCAGCGCCGCCGCGGCGGCGGCCCGCTGCTCGCGCAGGACCAGGGACTGGGCCAGGGACAGCGGATGCCGGGTGGTACCCCCGCCGCCCCGACCACGGCGTCCGCACCACTGCTGCCGGGTATCCCCGCCCAGGTGCGGGAAGCGGCGCTGCACACCCTCACGGCGCCCGTGGTCGCCGGTGCCGCCGCGATGTCCCCTCTCATACGTCCGCTCAGCGCCACCCCGCCCCTCACCCTGACGTCCTTGTCCACCACCCCGGACCTCACCGCCGCCGGCCTCCTCGCCGCACCCGTCCTCCCCACCACGTCAGCACCCACGCCCCCCAGCGCCACCCGCTGACCGGCGCCCTGCCCGGAGGCGCCCGACCCCGGACCGCCCCGGCAGGGGCCGACGGTGCCTTCCTGCCCGGAGGACGGGGGCCGGGGCCCGGGGCCGGGTTCTCCGGGTTGACCGAAACCTCACAGAGACGCTCCTGAGCCCGGTCCCACAAGGCAAACAACCCGGAAAACCGCGCGCCTGCCCGCATTCGGAGCGCCCGGGACAGTACCGGTTGTACGGGATCCCCAGGTACCGTGGACCCGGCCCGGACCACGGAAGACCGCACAGACCACCGAGGGCCGAGGACCGAGGACATCGCAAGGAGCTTCAGGTGTTCAATGACATAGGACCGCTCGAGCTGATCACGCTCGTTGTCCTCGCCGTGCTCGTCTTCGGTCCGGACAAGCTCCCGAAGGTCATCCAGGACGTCATGCGGACCGTGCGCAAGATCCGCGAGTTCTCGGAGAGCGCCAAGCAGGACATCCGCTCGGAGCTGGGCCCGGAGTTCAAGGACTTCGAGTTCGAGGACCTCAACCCCAAGACGTTCATCCGCAAGCAGCTGGACAACGACGAGCTGGGTCTCAAGGAGATCCGCAACGGCTTCGACCTGAAGAAGGAGATGGCCGAGGTCACCGACGCCGTGCACAGCACGGACACGTCGCCGTCCTCCTCCTCGGGTGGCCGGATCGACATGACCAAGAAGCCCGACGAGCCCGGTAAGGACGACCGCCCGCCCTTCGACGCGGACGCCACCTGAGCCGTACGTCCCACCGGAAGGCGCCTGCCGAGCAGTTCAGCTGGCGGGCGCCTTTTCCCGTCGTACGTGACGCGTCTCATACTCGGCCCGCACCCCGTACGGCCTGCGTACGGCCTGAAGCCACGCCCCGTGCGCCCCGCGCGCCGGGCGGTTTCCCCGCAGCTCGGAGCGGTGTGGCTATGCTGCCGAGTTGTTGTGCGGGCCGACGCGAACCAGCGACGCCGCCCGAAGGGGGGCGGGCCGGTCCGGTCCGACGAGAGCTAGTAGGAGGCGTCCGGCACATGGAGACGACGAGTGGGGCAGTCGCGCAGGCGCCGGCCGCGGAGGGTGGCCAGCAGGTTCCCTCCGCCCGGCGCACGGTCGACGGCTACCTTCAGGCGCCCTTCCCGTGGTACGGCCTCGACGAGGCGTTCACGGGGCCGCGCTGGCTGATGCAGGTCGGCACGTCGGCCGACGGGGCCGTCGAGCACGGGTCGATCGGACACGGCGACGAGCCCTCCGTGAAGAACGAGGCGGGCTCCACGGGGGAGTCGAAGGAGAAGTTCGCGGTCGTGGTGACCGTCGCCGCGAACCCGTCCCGCAGGAGCGCGGACGGCACGGGTCTGCTGGAGGCCACGTCGGTCTCCTCCGCCGCCTGGCTGGCCGGGGTGGGCCTGCTGTCGTTCACCTGGCCCGGGCAGATGGACCACTCCCTGCGCGACGACTGGCTGGACCAGCAGACCGAGACGGCCTGGGTCCTGGCGGACGACCTCGAAGGATCCGACTGGTCCACCCTGTCCCTCCCGGTGGACGGCGTGCCCACGCCGTTCCACTACCGGGAGTCGGAGTTCGGCTGGGTGCTCGCGGGCTCCACGCAGGAGGGGGTGCACGTGGGGGCGTACGGGAGAGGCATGAGCGCGTACGGACTCGGGTTCGCGATGATCGAGGACATCTCGGCGTACGCCTAGCGCACGGCGGGGCACCGGGGTTCCCCGCGGTGCCCCGTGACCGTCCTATCGGCCCAGTCGTCGCCGTACCCGCCGGATCTGCCGGTTGTCGGCGACCGCGTCGAGGAGCCGGCGTCCGGTGCCGGCCTCGTGGGCCGGGCCCTCGAGACGCAGCAGGGCGCCGTCGCGGACGACGGCATACGCGAGAGGGGCGTCGGTCTTCGGCAGGCCGACCGGGTGGCGTCCGGCCGGGAGTTTGAGCCGGGCGGGGAGCCGCAGTACGGCCGTCGTCCCGTCGTCACCGGGCACCAGCTCGGCGTCCACCGTCAGGGCGGACACGGTGACCTTGAGGCGAGCGGGGCCGCTGGAGGCCGCGGACGCCACGTACGGCAGCGGGAGCGACCGCTCCCCGCGCCCGGAGTTCGCCGAGGCGGCACCGGCGGTGTCGGAACCGAGTCTGCGCTGGCGCTGGTCCACGTCGAGGGCGAGCTGGCCGCTGCCCGTCCAGTACGGCAGCGAGAGCCGACCGCCGGTCAGCGCCGGGTCCGCGGCCGGGGTTCCCGGGGTGCCGTCGCCGGTGAGGCGGACCATTCGGTCGACGCCCAGCAACTGGACGTACGCCCACACGTCGTGCACCCCGCGCTCCAACGGCCGCCCGCCCGCGAGCCGTTCAGGGTCGAGCAGCAGCCGCCCGGACGCGACGAGCCTGGAGCGACCCTCGCCGCAGGGCTCGAGCCGCACCTCCAGGTCGCCCTCCGGGTACCACCAGTCCTCGCGGTCACGGTCCTTGACGACCAGTTCGGCGTACGCCAGCCGGAACGGATCGCGGACCTCCCAGCCGTCCTCGGTCCCCGGCACCCCGGCGAGCAGCTCCGGGTCCAGCCACCGCTTCCCGTCCCGCTCGACGAGCACCAGCGGCTCGCCGTCCCCGCGCAGCAGGTCCAGCGTGACGTCGGCGACCAGCCGGCCGCCCTCCCACCGCAGTCCGGCGACAGCGCTGCGGGCCTTGACCTGACGGATGCGCTCGGCGAGGGCCACGGCTCCGTCGAAGTCACCGCGTTCGAGGAGTTCGGCGCGGAGGCGGGACACGGTGGGCAGCCCTTCGCGCACGGCCGCGGGAAACTCCGTCAGGGCCAGTTCGCGGGCCGCGTCGAAGCGGGGGCGCTGGTCGGCCGGGTCCTCGCGGAGGATCTCGGGCTCGCGGGTGCGGGAGAGGATCTCGACGTGGTAGAGGCGGTGCAGGAGGCGGTTCTGCAGCGCGTCGACGTCGTCCGACGGGGGTGTGCCGTCCTTGATCTGCCGCACGATGGTGCGGCAGTTGGACCAGAAACCGTGGCGCGGGTTGAAGCGGTGCTGGGTGTTGTTGCCGCCGTCGTCCCGCTTCATCCAGTAGTAGCAGGGGTAGTCGGCGAGGACCGAGATCCGCTCGGCCTTCAGGTAGGCGGCGCTGACGAAGGCCAGGTCCTCCAGGATCCAGGGGCCCTCGGGGAACCGGAGACCGTGCTCCTCGAGGAAGGCGCGCCGGAACATCTTGTGCGGCGACATGCTCTGCATGAGCTCGTCGTTCTCGATCGTGCAGGCGTCCACCGTGTGCCGGAACAGCCGCCGGGGCCGCACCATCGTGCTGGACATCTTGCCGAGGACCACGTCGGCGTCGTTCCGCCTGGCGTGCTCGTACAGCCGCTCCAGGGCCTCGGGCCCGAGCGTGTCGTCATGGTCGACGAACTGGATGTACTCGCCCTGGGCGTGCCGCATGCCGAGATTGCGCGGTGCGCCCGGCCAGCCGGAGTTCGGCCGGGTGTGCACCTGGACGTTGGTGTGCGCGGCGGCGATCTTCTCCAGCCGGGTCAGTGTGTCGTCCGTCGAGCCGTCGTCGACGTAGATGACCTCGTACTCGTCGGCGGGCAGACTCTGCCCGAGCAGCGACGGCGCGCACTCGTCGACGTACTTCCCGGTGTTGTAGACGGGGACGACGACGCTGACTTTGACTCTCGGCATTCCACGGACCTTACCCGGCCCCTGGAATGCCTTCTGTCATGCCCGTCTCAGAACTTGTTCCTGGGTGTAATCCCCAGCGACAGCCCCGAAAGCCCCCGCTGCCGCCCGCCGAGCTTCCCCGCGATCCCCCTCAATGCCGCCCCGGCAGGAGAGTCCGGGTCGGTCAGGACCACCGGCTTGCCCTCGTCGCCGCCCTCGCGGAGGCGGACGTCGATCGGGATGGAGCCGAGGACCGGGACCGTCGCTCCCGTCGTGCGGGTCAGGCCGTCCGCGACCGTCTGGCCGCCGCCCGTGCCGAACACGTCCACCATCTCGCCGCAGTGCGGGCACGGCAGACCGGACATGTTCTCGACCACGCCGACGATCTTCTGGTGGGTCTGGACGGCGATGGAGCCGGCGCGCTCGGCGACCTCTGCGGCGGCCTGCTGCGGGGTCGTCACGACCAGGATCTCCGCGTTCGGGACCAGTTGGGCCACCGAGATCGCGATGTCGCCCGTGCCGGGCGGCAGGTCGAGGAGCAGTACGTCCAGGTCGCCCCAGTACACGTCCGCCAAGAACTGCTGCAACGCCCTGTGCAGCATCGGGCCACGCCACACCACCGGCGCGTTGCCCGGCGTGAACATGCCGATCGAGATGACCTTCACGCCGTGCGCCGACGGCGGCATGATCATGTTCTCGACCTGGGTCGGACGCCCGTCGGCGCCCAGCATGCGCGGCACCGAGTGGCCGTAGATGTCGGCGTCCACGACACCGACCTTCAAGCCGTCCGCCGCCATCGCCGCCGCCAGGTTCACCGTCACCGACGACTTGCCGACGCCGCCCTTGCCGGAGGCGACCGCGTAGACCCGCGTCAGGGAACCCGGCTTGGCGAAGGGGACCTCGCGCTCGGTCTGGCCGCCGCGCAGCGCGGTCGCCAGCTCCTTGCGCTGCTCGTCGCTCATCACGTCGAGCGTGACGTCGACGCGCGTGACGCCCTCGACCGCCGCGACCGCGTCCGTCACGCGCTGCGTGATCGTCTCGCGCATGGGACAGCCGGAGACCGTCAGGTACACGGTGACCGCGACCGCCCCGTCCGCGCCGATCTCCACCGACTTCACCATCCCGAGCTCGGTGATGGGCCGGTTGATCTCGGGGTCGTTCACCGTCGCCAGTGCCTCGCGCACCGCGTCTTCGCTAGCCATACAGACGATGGTACGGCCCCGGACGTACCCCTCAGTAAGGCCTTCAGCGGTCTTCTGCGTCACGTCCCGACGGCCGTTCCGACCGTTCTGCCGGGAATGCACCGTGACCGTCCTGCCTGGCCTCCAGCTCCTTCATCAGGTCCTGCAGCTCCGAGCGGATCCAGTCACGGGTCGCCACCTCCCCGAGGCCGATCCTGAGCGAGGCGATCTCGCGGGTCAGATACTCGGTGTCCGCGATGGACCGCTCGTTCTGCTTGCGGTCCTGTTCGAGGTTGACCCGGTCCCGGTCGTCCTGCCGGTTCTGCGCGAGCAGGATCAGCGGGGCGGCGTAGGAGGCCTGGAGGGACAGCATCAGGGTGAGGAAGATGAACGGGTAGTTGTCGAAGCGCAGATCGCCGGGCGCGAAGATGTTCCACAGCACCCACGCGATGATGACGACCGTCATCCACACGATGAACCGCCCGGTGCCCAGGAAGCGGGCGATCCGCTCCGACAGCCGCCCGAACGCCTCCGGATCCCACTCGGGCAGCAGCCGACGGCGCGGCGGGCGGGGCTGGTCGAGGCGGGCGCGGGTGCGTCCGGTCGCCGTGGCGCCGACGGGCGTGCGCTCCCGGACACCGGAAGTGGCGCGCTCGCGGTTCGGGGTCTCGCGCTCAGGCGTCATCGTGGGCCACCCCCTCCGCGTCGAACTCCGTCTCCCGCCAGTCCTCCGGCAGCATGTGGTCCAGTACGTCGTCCACGGTCACCGCGCCGAGCAGCGAGCCCGAGTCGTCGACCACGGGGGCCGCGACCATGTCGTACGTCGCGAAGAACCCGGCGATGACCGGAAGCGTCGCGTCCGGGTCCAGGGCCTGCAGGTCGTCGTCGACCATGGAGCTGACGAGGGTGTACGGCGGGTCGCGCAGCAGCCGCTGGAAGTGGACCGTGCCGAGGTACTTGCCGGTCGGCGTCTCGTCGGGGGCGCGGCACACGTACACCTGGGCGGCCAGGGCGGGGGACAGGTCGGGGTTGCGGACGCGGGCGAGCGCGTCGGCGACGGTCGCGTCCGGCCGCAGGACGATCGGTTCCGTCGTCATCAGACCGCCGGCGGTGTGCTCCTCGTACGCCATCAGGCGCCGCATGTCGGCCGCGTCGCCGGGCTGCATCAGGCTCAGCAGCCGCTCCTGCTCCTCCGTGGGGAGCTCGGAGAGCAGGTCGGCCGCGTCGTCGGGGTCCATGGCCTCCAGGACGTCGGCGGCCCGCTCCTCCTTCAGCTTGCCGAGGATCTCGATCTGGTCGTCCTCGGGGAGCTCTTCCAGTACGTCGGCCAGGCGGTCGTCGTCGAGAGCGGCGGCCACCTCGGCGCGCCGCTTGGCGGAGAGGTGGTGCAGGACGTTGGCGAGGTCGGCCGCGCGCAGCTGCTCGAAGGTGGCCAGGAGGCTCTCGGCGCCCTGCCCGTGCTCCTCCAGCGTGAAGCCGGTGACGGCGGACCACTCGACGGTCAGCGCCTCACCCTTGCGCCGGAACGCCCCGCCCTTGCCGCCCTTGCGGACGAAGACACGGTCGATCTCCCAGTCCCGGCGGGCCGGCAGCTGCTGCACCGATACATCGAGGACGGTGGCCTGTTCGCCGGACTCCACGAGCGTCACACGCCGGTCGAGCAGCTCACCGAAGACCAGGCGCTCGGTGGGCCGTTGTTCGAAGCGGCGGACGTTGAGCACGCCGGTGGTGATGACCTGACCGGACTCGATGCTCGTCACCCGGGTCATGGCCAGGAAGATGCGGCGCCGGGTGGACAGTTCGACGACGAGACCGAGCACCCGGGGCGGCCGGCGCCCCACGCGCAGCACGACGACCAGATCGCGCACGCGGCCCACCTGGTCGCCGTTGGGATCGAAGACGGCGACACCGGCGAGGTGCGAGACGAAGATCCGGGGGGCTCCCGCTGCCATGGCTGTGCTTCCTTTGCGTACGAGGCCGCGTACGGGGGTGCGTACGGGGTGTTTCGTTCGTCGTTCGTTGTCCGGATTGCCCGCTCGGGAGGGCTTAAGGCTAGCCCGTACCGATCGGATCCGCCCTGGTGAGCGCTCCGGACGAGCTGGCTCCGCCCGGGGCTCCGGGCCCCGGTACGCTGCCGTACGCCGCTGAAGGACCCTCGTCGGAAAGGCAGCCCCACCTGTGACCGCGATTCCCCCGGGCCGTGCCCGCAGGACCGTTGTGGTGGGCGCGATGTGCGCCCTGGTCGTCATGGGAACGGGCCTGACGGGCTGCAGCGAGGATCCCGACGCGGGCACCAACGGGGTCGGCAAACTGCCCGCCGAGCAGATCCAGTCGAAGACGCGGGCGGCCGCTGAGTCCGCCGACGCGCTGCGCCTGTCGGGGAACGTGGTCACCAGCGGCCGTACATACCGGCTCGACATGCGCCTGAGTTCCGCCGGCGGCTCCGGATCGGTCACCGCGGAGGGGAGCACCTTCCAGCTGCTGCGGATCGGCGAGGAGCTGTATCTGAAGGCCGACGCGGGCTTCTGGACCCAGGCCGACGACAAGGGTGAGGACACGGACGCGGCCGCCGGCAAGCTCGACGGCAAGTACGTGAAGGTGCCGTCGGGCGACCCGGCGTACAAGAAGTTCAGCGGTTTCACGGACAAGGACGTTCTCCTCGACGGGCTTCTGACGCTGCACGGCAGCCTGGACACCGACGGCCACCACGAGCAGGCGGGTACCCGCACGATCCGCATCACGGGTGACCAGGGGGACGGCGGCACGCTGGACGTCTCTTTGGAGGGGCAGCCGTACCCCCTGCGACTGGCCCGGGCGGGCGGCGCGGGCACGCTGACCTTCTCGGCCTGGGGCAAGAAGTTCTCCCTGGCCGAACCGGGCAAGGACGAGACGGTCGACTACGGCAAGCAGCTGCCGGCGTCCTGACACGGCTGCCGGGTCCTAGCGTTTGCGCCGTTTCATCAGCAGCCGCGGCAGCCCCGCGGGGATCGGCTCACGCGTGGTCGCCGTCGTCGGCAGCGGCGGTTCGGCCAGGTCGCCGTCGGGCAGCGCCGCCGTGACCCCGGTCGGTTCGAGCCGGAGCACCCGGCACTCGCGGGACCAACGGTCCGTCATGGCCTCGCCGTCGGGGGCGTTCAGCCGTTTCCCCTTGAGTTCGGCGACCGCCGCCTGCCACGCCTCGGACCCGGGCGCCAGTTCGACGACTGTCGCCGCCCAGGAGACCAGCCGGCCCCCCTTGTCCTTGCTGCGGACGGTCACCTCGGCGCCGCCCTGGTCGGCCAGTCCGGGCAGCGGCTGCTCCCCGGGCCCGTCGCCCACCAGGCACGCGGCACCTTCATGCCACACGTGCCACAGGGCGCGGGCCGGGCCGCCGGGTCCCCTGACCCAGATGAGGCCGGACTTCTTCGTGGCCTCCTCGACGAGGGCCCGGTCGAGCAGCTCACGTGTCATGACGCCCACCCTAGAGCCAGCCGTTGCGCTTGAGGGTGCGGTGGATGCCCATGCAGATGACGCCGGTGATCGCCATGATCACGGGATAGCCGAGCTTCCAGTGGGTCTCCGGCATGTAGTCGAAGTTCATGCCGTAGACCCCGCACACCATCGTCGGTACGGCGATGATCGCGGCCCACGACGTGATCTTGCGCATGTCCTCGTTCTGGGCGACGGACGCCTGCGCGAGGTTGGCCTGGAGGATGGAGTTGAGGAGCTCGTCGAAGCCGAGGACCTGCTCCTGGACCCGGGCGAGGTGGTCGGCGACGTCCCGGAAGTACTTCTGGATGTCGGGGTCCACGAGCCGCATCGGCCGCTCGCTGAGCAGCTGCATGGGCCGCAGCAGCGGGGCGACGGCCCGCTTGAACTCCAGTACCTCACGCTTGAGCTGGTAGATCCGGGCCGAGTCGACACCGCGGGAGACCTTGTTACCGCGTCCCGGGGTGAACACCTCGGTCTCGACCTCGTCGATGTCGTCCTGCACCGCGTCGGCGACCGCGACATAGCCGTCGACGACATGGTCGGCGATCGAGTGCAGCACCGCCGAAGGGCCCTTGGCGAGCAGTTCGGGGTCGTCCTGGAGGCGGTGGCGCAGCGCCCTGAGCGAGCCCTGGCCGCCGTGCCGGACGGTGATGAAGAAGTCCCGGCCGGTGAAGCACATGACCTCGCCGGTCTCGACGATCTCGCTGTTGGCGGTGAGTTCGTCGTGCTCGACGTAGTGGATGGTCTTGAAGACGGTGAACAGGGAGTCGTCGTAGCGCTCCAGCTTGGGCCGCTGGTGGGCCTGGACGGCGTCCTCGACGGCGAGCGGGTGGAGCCCGAACTCCCCGGCGATACCGGAGAATTCGGCTTCGCTGGGCTCGTGCAGGCCGATCCACACGAACCCGCCGTCACGGCGCACCTGGCGCATCGCCTCGTGCGGACTCAGCTGCTGGTCGGTCGCCACGCGCCGGCCGTCGCGGTAGACGGCGCAGTCGACGACGGCCGAGGGCGTCGAGGGGTCGCGCGTCGCGTCGTACGCGCCGGTGTCCTTGCGCAGCGAGGGACGCGACGGACGCACGGCTGCACGCAGGTCACGGATCATCGACATGGCAGGCTCCTTCGTGACGGGCAACAAAGGGCCCCGGCGACGGGTGGAACTACCCGGAATGAGGACGTCCTGCTGTGGGTGTTTGGCACGTCCACAAAGCGGGGAGCACCGCACCATCGCGGTGGCGGACTTCGTTACTGATTCAGCTACTGCTGGCGATCAGACAGATCAGGCAAAACGAACGAAGTGCTCTTCCGCACGAAGACGCGAACGTGAGAGGCGGCGGTTGCCGAAAGTCACAGAGCTGCATCAGCGGCCGGAAGAACGAGTGGTACTACCAGGTCGACTTCGATCCATGACAGCCCCACCTCCTCCGGCCGGTCCCTCGTAAGGGACGATCCATTCCCGTAAGGGAGTCTCACAAGGCGTCGGGACTCGATGCGCGACGCTTCTGCGTGCTGCCCCGACGACCGGGCCAGAGTACCAGCAGGCCGAAGTGTCAAGGGGCTGCTTTGCCCGGTACTGACGAGTTCTATGCTCGCCGCATGGCAGATGTTCTTCCTCTGGTCGAGGCCCGGTTGCGCAGCGCGCTGGGCGAGCCGGACGCGCGCGCGGCGGTCACCTTCCTCGGCACGGACCGCATCGAGGTGCTCCGCTTCACCGACGGGGACGTCGTCCGCTACGCCACCCTCGGCATGTCCGCCCAGCCGATGGGCGACCCCACCGCGATGCTCGCCGACCCGGTCAAGGGCCCGCGCGCCGAGCTCGTCCTCTCCGTACGGGCAGGCCTCGCCGACACCGACAAGGTGCTCCGCCCGCTCGCCGTGCTCGCCGCGTCCCCGCAGGTCGAGGGCGTGGTCGTGGCGCCGGGTGCCTCGCTCGACGTGGGTGAACCCCTGTGGCCGGGCGCCCCGTTCACCTCGGTCCTGGTCGCCGAGCCGGGCGGCCTGGTCGAGGACCTGGAGCTCGACGAGCCCCTCGACCCGGTCCACTTCCTGCCGTTGCTCCCCATGACTCCCAACGAGGCCGCCTGGAAGCGCGTGCACGGCGCGCAGGCCCTCCAGGAGCGCTGGCTGACGAACGGGACGGACCTTCGGGATCCGTCCCGCAAGTCCGTCCCGCTGGAGTGAGCCTCGCGTGAGCAAGGTCACCAAGCGGTGGCCGGAAGCCGTCAGTTGGCGAAGACGGCCACACTGTCCTCGGTCGCGTGCCTCGGCTCCAGCTCCTCCGCCATGGGGGTCCCCCCGCTCGAGCGAAGCCGAGAGTGGGGGAGGGTGAGCGCCTTGCGCCGTACGACGACCACGAGCGCGCCCAGCACCGCGGTCACCGCGGCCACCACGAACGGGATGTGGATGTCGGTCCACTCCTCGATCTTCGGCGCGAAGTAGGGCGCCGCGGCCGCCGCGAACCAGCGCACGAAGTTGTAGCCCGCGCTCGCCACGGGCCGCGGGGCGTCCGACACGCCGAGCGCCAGCTCCGTGTAGACCGTGTTGTTCACGCCGATGAAGGCGCCGGACAGGATCGTGCAGACGATGGCCGCGGTGTGGTTGCCGTAGCCGAGGACGAGCACGTCGAGGGCGAGCAGCACGAGCGAGCCGCCGAGCACCTTCAGGGAGCCGAACCGCTCCTGGAGACGCGGCGCGACGAACACCGAGAAGACGGCGAGCAGCACACCCCAGGCGAAGAACACGGCACCCGACTTGTACGGGGTCATGTCCAGCACGAACGGGGTGAAGGCCAGCACGGTGAAGAACGTGTAGTTGTAGAAGAAGGACGACACCGCGGCCGAGGCGAGCCCGCCGTGGCCGAGGGCCTTGATCGGGTCGAGCAGGGACGTCTTGCGGGCCGGCTTCGGCTGCTCCTTCAGGAACACCGTGACGCACAGGAAGCCGATCGCCATCAGGAAGGCCGTGCCGAAGAACGGGTAGCGCCAGCTGGCGTCGCCGAGCAGGGCGCCGAGCAGCGGGCCGCACGCCATGCCGAGGCCGAGGGCGGACTCGTACAGCAGGATCGCCGCCGCGCTGCCGCCGGCCGCCGCGCCGACGATGACGGCGAGGGCCGTGGAGACGAACAGGGCGTTGCCCAGACCCCAGCCGGCCCGGAAGCCGACCAGCTCCTGGACCGAGCCCGAGGTGCCCGCGAGCCCCGCGAAGACCACGACGAGGGCGAGGCCGAGCAGCAGCGTCTTCTTGCCGCCGATGCGGCTGGAGACGAAGCCGGTGACCAGCATCGCGATCGCGGTGATCAGGAAGTACGAGGTGAACAGGAGGGAGACCTGACTCGCCGTGGCGTCCAGGCCCTGGGCGATCGACGGCAGGATCGGGTCCACGAGTCCGATGCCCATGAAGGCGACGACGGAGGCGCCCGCCGTCGCCCATACGGCCTTCGGCTGGCGCAGGATGCCGCCGGCTCCCGCATCGAAGGGGTCCATGGTCGTTCCTCCACTCCACTGAGATAGTTGGTATATGCACATACTAAGTTAGGTCGGCTAAATAATGCAAGCTACATCTAGTCGTTTCCGGTAGTGCCCGCGTGAACCGGTTCCGTCCGGACGGGTGATCGTCCTTGACGTGGCGGAGTGAGGGTAGGACCGTGGGGCCCTATGAGGGGCGAACCCAGTTGCCCGAAGTGTGGTGGCCGGGTCAGGGCTCCCGGACTCTTCGCCGATTCCTGGCAGTGCGACGTGCACGGGACGGTGCATCCGCTGCAGCCCGTGATCCCGCCCAGCGTCGAGGCCCTCGAAGTCGTGGTGCATCGCACGCAGGTACCGGTGTGGATGCCGTGGCCGCTGCCGGTGGGCTGGCTGTTCACGGGCGTGGCCTGCGCGGGCGACGACCGCAGCGGCGGCCGCGCCACCGCGGTGGCGTGCACGGGACCCGGACCGCTCGGCGGTGTCGGCGAGCTGATCCTCGTGGCCGAGGAGCTCGGCGTCGGGCTCGGAGCGCGCTACGCGGGCATCGACGGACCGGACCCGGGGCCGTACATGAGCGTGGAGAAACCGCCGCAGGCCAAGGTGCTCGCCGGCGGCCGGCCGACTCCGCTGTGGCATGTCTCCGGGGCGCCGGAGGACCGGGCGGTGTTCGCGGGCGAGGCGCTGGGGCTGTGGCTGTGGGCCGTGGTGTGGCCCGAGCAGTCCGGGTTGCTGATGTACGACGAGCTGGTCCTGACGGATCTGCGGGACGCCGGCGCCGAAGTGGAACTGGTGCCCTGCGGAGCGCTGTCCCCCCGGCTGCTGAAGCCCTGACTGTAGGGGGCGCACCCCCGCTGCGGGTGTGACAGGGGAGTCGGAAAATCCGGTTATCCTTGAGCGTCCTCTTCTGTTCCGTCAGCGTCTGGAGCCCGCGTCGTGCGTATCGACCTGCACTGCCACTCCACGGCGTCCGACGGAACCGACACGCCCGCCGAGCTGGTGCGCAACGCCGCCGCTGCCGGGCTGGACGTCGTCGCCCTCACCGATCACGACACGACCCGCGGCCACGGCGAGGCCATCGCCGCGCTGCCCCCGGGGCTGACCCTGGTCACCGGGGCCGAGCTGTCCTGCCGGATCGACGGGGTGTCCATGCACATGCTGGCCTACCTGTTCGATCCCGAGGAGCCGGAGCTGCTCGCCGAGCGGGAGCTGGTGCGGGACGACCGGGTGCCTCGGGCGCGCGCGATGGTGGCCCGGCTTCAGGAGTTGGGTGTGCCGGTCACCTGGGAGCAGGTGGCGCGGATCGCCGGGGACGGGTCCGTCGGGCGGCCGCATGTCGCCACCGCTCTCGTCGAGGCGGGGGTCGTGGCGAGCGTGAACGACGCGTTCACGACCGACTGGCTGGCCGACGGAGGCCGTGCCCACGTGGCCAAGCACGAGAGCGACCCCTTCGAGGCGATCCGGCTGGTCAAGGGCGCCGGCGGCGTCACCGTGTTCGCCCACCCGGGCGCGAGCAAGCGCGGTCACACCGTCCCGGAGTCCGCGATCGCCGAGATGGCCGCCGCCGGTCTCGACGGCATCGAGGTCGACCACATGGACCACGACGAGGACACCCGCGTACGGCTGCGCGGGCTGGCCGCCGATCTGGGGCTGTTCGTCACCGGGTCCAGCGACTACCACGGCAGCCGCAAGACGGTCGCCCTCGGCGAGTACACGACGGACCCCGAGGTGTACGGGGAGATCACGCGACGGGCGACGGGTGCGTTTCCCGTTCCCGGGACCGGCGGAATCTGAGGCCCGGCGCCGCATTCCCGCACCACACCGCACCTCGCGTCACCAGGCCTGTGCCCCGCTCGGCTGCTCCGTGCCCGGCGCCGCAGGCCGTCACCAGCTCCGTGTCCCCGTACCCGGCGCCGTGGGCCGTCGCCCGTTCACGGTTCCGTGTTCACCCCTTCTGTAAGGCCAGTTCCGTCATGTTCGACGTCGCCGTCTTCGGCTCGCTCTTCCTCACCCTGTTCGTCATCATGGATCCCCCCGGGATCACCCCGATCTTCCTCGCGCTGACCGCCGGCCGGCCCGGCAAGGTGCAGAAGCGGATGGCTTTCCAGGCCGTCTGTGTGGCCGGCGGTGTCATCGCCGTCTTCGGGCTCCTGGGGCACCAGATCCTGAACTATCTGCACGTGTCCGTGCCCGCGCTGATGATCGCGGGCGGGCTGCTGCTCCTGCTGATCGCGCTCGACCTGCTCACCGGCAAGACGGACGAGCCGAAGCAGACCAAGGACGTCAACGTGGCACTCGTCCCCCTGGGCATGCCGCTGCTCGCGGGTCCCGGTGCGATCGTCTCCGTCATCCTCGCCGTGCAGAAGGCCCACAGCGTCGCCACCCAGGTCTCGGTGTGGACGGCCATCCTCGCCATCCATGTCGTGCTGTGGGTGGTGATGCGGTACTCGCTGCTGATCATCCGGGTCATCAAGGACGGCGGTGTCGTGCTCGTGACCCGGCTCGCGGGCATGATGCTCTCCGCGATCGCCGTGCAGCAGATCATCAACGGGATCACCCAGGTCGTCCAGGGGAGCTGAGCTCCTCGGGTTGCTCGCGGCACGCGCAGAGCCCCCGCCCGGCGTCGATGCCTGGCGGGGGCTCTGAAGCTTCAGCGGTGATCCGCGTCTGTACTGTTCCGGTTATGAGGCCGAGGTGTCGGCCGGACGGATCCAGAGCCGCTGTCCTATCGCGGCGGCCTGCTGAACGATCCGGTTGACGGAGGCGGCGTCCACGACAGTGCTGTCCACGGGCGTGCCGTCGACGTCGTCGAGTCGCATGATTTCGAAGCGCATGGCTTCTCCCTTCGTCTGGTCATCCTCCTGCGGAGAATTACTGCGTACACAGGTAGTCAACGGGGCGTGTGTTACAAACATTCCCTACGCTAAAGAAATTTTTCGAACAGCTAACTACTGGCCGGTAAGCGAGTCTTCGGAGACTCCTTGGGACCGGTTGTGTTCGCAGCGTGACCGCCGGGACAATGGTGGCGATGAACGACGACCTGGCGCCCCTGAGCGCCCGCATCGACCGCACCAACGAGCTGCTCACGCGCATGCTCGCCGAGGTGGCGAAGACGCCCTCGACGCATGCGATCTTCGTCGACGCGGGATATCTCTACGCGGCCGCGGGGCGACTCGTCGCCGGCACCGAGGACCGTCGCGCCTTCGAGCTCGACACCGAGGGCCTGATCGAGGCCCTCATCGACCGGGCCCGGACCATCTTCGCGGACAGCAGACTGCTGAGGGTCTACTGGTACGACGGCGCGAGACGCCGTATCCACACCGCGGAGCAGCAGTCCATCGCCGAACTCCCGGACGTCAAGGTCCGGTTGGGCAACCTCAACGCCAACAACCAGCAGAAGGGCGTCGACTCGCTGATCCGCTCCGACCTGGAGTCCCTGGCCCGGCACCGCGCGATCAGCGACGCCGCGCTCCTGGGCGGGGACGAGGACCTGGTCTCGGCGGTCGAGGCGGCCCAGGGCTACGGCGCCCGTGTCCACCTGTGGGGCATCGAGGCACCGGAGGGCCGCAACCAGGCGGAACCGCTCCTGTGGGAGGTCGACAGCCAGCGCACCCTCGACCTCGACTTCTTCAAGCCGTACGTCTCCCGGCGGGCCGCCGGTCCCTACGAGGCGACGGCCACCCGCCCCACCCGTGACGCCGTCCGCTTCGTGGGCGCCCAGATCGCCGCGAAGTGGCTCGCGGAGCGGGGGCGGGCGGCACTGCAGGACCTCCTGCGCGGCCACCCCATTCTTCCGGGCTCGGTCGACCAGGACCTGCTGGTGGAGGCGGAGGGACTTCTCCAGTACTCCCTGCGGGGGCAGGCCGATCTGCGGCGGTCGCTGCGGGACGGGTTCTGGGAGCACCTGCAGGGGCAGTACTGACCGCTCAGTGGCCGACCGTGTCCCAGAAGTCGGCCAGGGCGTGGGCGGTGGGGAGGGGCTGGTCGGCGTTGGGGGAGTGGTCGGCTCCCGGGATCACCGTGCGGCGGGCGCGCAGTCGTACGGCCATGTCGTCGAGGAGAGGGACCGGCCAGGTGTCGTCCTGTGAGCCGGACAGGACGTGGAACGGCAGCGGGACGGCGGCGAGTTCGCCGACCAGGTCCGGTTCCGTGCACAACTGACGTCCGGTCGCCAGGAGTTGGGCCGGCTTGTTGCCGAGCCAGCGGCGGCGGAGCTGTGCGATGTCCCCGACGCCCTTGACGGGGCCGCCGACATCCTCCGGCGGGCCCATGGCCAGGATCGCGTCCCACACCTCGGCCATCGTCATCACACCGAGCGCGTCCCGCAGCAGCTTCACCCGCTGCTGCTGGGAGTCGGAGATCTGCGCGGGCCCCGAGGAGACGAGGGTGAAGGAGAGGAAGGGGGAGTGGTCGAGCAGTACGGCGGCCCGCGCGATCTGACCGCCCAGGGAATGCCCGACCAGGTGCAGGGGAGTGTCGAGGGCGGCGGTCTGGGCGAGCACGTCCCGCGCCAACTCGACTCGCGCGTAAGCGGATTCGTCTCTCTCCGGCCCGTCCGACTCGAACTGCCCCCGCCCGTCCACGGCCACGACCCGGTACCCGCGCGCGGTGAGCGGTTCGTGGAGCAGCGTGAAGTCCTCCTTGCTGCCCGTGAACCCGGGCAGCAGCAGCGCGGTGCCCTTGGCGGCGACACCGGGAGCCACGGCCGAATCCACGACCGCGAACTCCCCGCGGGCGGTGCGCAGCGGATGGACGCGGGCGCCGGGCGGCGGGGTGAAGACGGCTCGGGTGCTCACCGGGTGAGGGTATCCCGGGCGGGCGGGGGTGGGGGCCCGGCGGCGTAGGGGGGGCCGAGAGGCGCCACGGGGTGCCGTTCGGACGGTTGTGGGTTCGGCGGCGGCTGTCACGGCCGGTGCCAGGAACGCCGACGGCCCGGCCCCTGGTGAAGGGACCGGGCCGTCGGCGTCGGGATCAGCTGTCCGCGGGCTCCGCGGCGGCCGTCTTGCGGGTCCGGCGGCGCGGTGCGGCAGCCTTCGGCTCCTGGTCCGCCTGGGCCGGGATGTCGGCGGTCACCACGGGCTCGGCGGCCTTGCGGGTGGTACGCCGACGGGGCTTGGCCTCGGCCGTGTCCGTGACGACCTCGGCGGTGGCCGCGGTCTTACGGGTGCGGCGCGGCTTGACCTCCGCGGTCTCCGCCGTGTCGGCCGCGGTCTCTGCCGGGGCCGCTGTGGTCTTGCGGGTGCGGCGCGGCTTGGTGACCGTGCCTTCCGCGGTGTCCACGGCCGCCTCGGCCGCCTTCGCGGTGCTCGCCGTCTTCCGCGTACGCCGCGGCTTGACCACCTCGGCGACCTCGGCCGCCTCCGGGACCGCCTGGGCCGGGATCTCGGCGGTCACGGCCGGCTCGGCGGTCTTGCGGGTGCGGCGCGGCTTGGTGACCGTGCCCTCCGCGGTGTTAACGGCGGCTTCGGCGGCGGGAGCCGCGGCGGCCGTCTTGCGAGTGCGGCGCGGCTTGGCCTCGGCGGCCTCGGCCGTGTCCACCGCGGTCTCGGCGGGCGTCGTAGCCGCGGTCGCGGTCTTGCGGGTGCGGCGGGGCTTGGCCTCGGCCGTGTCCGTGACGGCCTCGGCGGTGGCCGTGGTCTTGCGGGTGCGGCGCGGCTTGGTGACCGTGCCCTCCGCGCTGTCCACGGCGGCTTCGGCGGCGGGAGCCGCGGCGGCCGTCTTGCGAGTGCGGCGCGGCTTGGTCTCCGCGGCCTCGGCCGTGTCCACGGCGGCTTCGGCGGGAGCCGCCGCAGCCGTCTTGCGGGTGCGGCGCGGCTTCGTGGCCGGGGCCTCCACCGGGGCGGTCTCGGCGACCGGGGCGGCCTCCGTGACCGGCGGGGTCTCCACGACCGTCTCCACCGCGGCCGGCGTCTCCGCGGACTTGCGGGTCCGGCGGCGGCGCGGCTTGGCCGGGGCCTCGGTGTCGAGGGACGGACCCTCCGCCGTGGTGACGGCGGATTCCGCGGCCTCGGACACGGCCGGCTCGGCCGTCACCGCTGCCGTGGTCGCCGTGGCCGGCGCCGAGTCGGACGCCGCACCGCGGGTGCGGCGACGGCGGCGCGGGGTGCGGGTGGTGATGGCGTCCTCGACCGCGGTGGTCTCCGACGGAGCGACCGCCTCCGGGGCGACCGCCTCGGCGGGGGCGCCGGCCTCCAGCGGAGTACCGCTGCGGGTACGACGGCGACGGCGCGGCGTACGGTCCGGACGCTCGCGGTCGGCGGAGCGGGACTCGTCCCGGCCAGCTCGTCCGCGACCCCGGTCACGGTCACGGTCACCGCGGTCACGGTCACCGCGTCCGCGCGCACCGCGTCCGCCCGTCTCGCCCAGGTCCTCGAGCTCCTCCGCGTCGAGCCCGGCACGGGTGCGGTCGGCCCGCGGCAGGACACCCTTGGTGCCCGCGGGGATGTTCAGCTCCTCGTAGAAGTGCGGGGAGGTGGAGTACGTCTCCGGCGGGTCGTTGAACTTGAGCTCCAGCGCCTTGTTGATCAGGTTCCAGCGCGGGATGTCGTCCCAGTCGACGAGGGTGATCGCGATGCCCTTGGCGCCCGCGCGGCCGGTACGGCCGATGCGGTGCAGGTACGTCTTCTCCTCTTCGGGGCACTGGTAGTTGATGACGTGCGTGACGCCCTCGACGTCGATGCCGCGGGCGGCGACGTCGGTGCAGACGAGCACGTCCACCTTGCCGTTGCGGAAGGCGCGCAGCGCCTGCTCGCGGGCGCCCTGGCCGAGGTCGCCGTGGACCGCGCCGGCCGCGAAGCCGCGCTGCTTGAGCTGGTCGGCGAGGTCGGCCGCGGTGCGCTTGGTACGGCAGAAGACCATGACCAGTCCCCGGCCGTCGGCCTGCAGTATGCGCGCGACCATCTCGGGCTTGTCCATGTTGTGCGCGCGGTACACGTGCTGCTTGGTGTTCGCGACCGTCCTGCCCGCGTCGTCGGGCGAGGTCGCGTTGATGTGCGTGGGCTGCGACATGTAGCGCCGCGCGAGACTGATGACCGCGCCCGGCATGGTCGCCGAGAACAGCATGGTCTGGCGGCGGGCCGGCAGCAGGTTGATGATCTTCTCGACGTCGGGCAGGAAGCCCAGGTCGAGCATCTCGTCGGCCTCGTCGAGGACGAGTGCCTTGATGTGGCTGAGGTTGAGCTTCTTCTGGCCCGCGAGGTCCAGCAGGCGGCCCGGGGTGCCGATGACGACGTCGACACCCTTCTTGAGGGCCTCGACCTGGGGCTCGTAGGCACGGCCGCCGTAGATGGCGAGAACGCGGACGTTGCGTACCTTGCCCGCGGTCTGCAGGTCGTTGGTGACCTGCGTGCACAGCTCGCGCGTGGGGACGACGACGAGCGCCTGCGGGGCGTCGGTCAGATCCTCGGGCTTGGCGCGGCCGGCCTCGACGTCGGCGGGCACGGTGACGCGCTCGAGGAGCGGGAGGCCGAAGCCCAGCGTCTTGCCGGTGCCGGTCTTGGCCTGGCCGATGACGTCGGAGCCGGAGAGGGCTACCGGGAGCGTCATCTCCTGGATGGGGAAGGGGTTGACGATGCCGACGGCTTCGAGGGCCTCGGCCGTCTCGGTCAGAATCCCGAGATCGCGGAAGGTCGTAGTCAGGGTGCTGCCTCTTCTGTGTGTGCGGTGCGAGGCGAGCGCGGGGGGTCGTCTACCGTGCTGGGGACGTCGGCTGCCTTACGGGCTAAGCCGTAATGGCACGGGACCACTGCCGACGCTCTAGCGCTCGTACCGCTGAGGGTCCCCCTCCGAACTCCGTACGCACTGTGCCGTACGGGCGAGGAGGGCTTGTCGGGTCGGAGCCGATCGGGCCACCGACCGGGCATCCTCATACGTGCGGCCTGTCGAGGTACGGCACACTCACGAAGTGCCGTCGTACCAGCAGGCGCATTACCACCATACCCCGGAATCGTGCACATGTGATGGCCGATTTGGTCACGTAGTCGTCGTCACACTGATTGACCAGGGCCTTCCGCCGTCCGGAGAGCGGGCTATTGTGCGCTTCATGACGACCTCTGACAAGCCCGACAACGCCTCCGAGACCCCTGCCGAACCCCCCGTCGAGCACACCGGTGTCGCCGCCCAGGACTGGGCAAAGGCCTCCGCGGACCCGCAGTACCGAGCCGCGGTCGTCGACCTGCTCGGCGCGCTCGCGTACGGCGAGCTGGCGGCCTTCGAGCGGCTCGCGGAGGACGCGAAGCTGGCGCCGACGCTGGCCGACAAGGCGGAGCTGGCGAAGATGGCGTCGGCCGAGTTCCACCACTACGAGAAGCTGCGCGACCGGCTGACGGAGATCGGCGAGGAACCGACGCTCGCGATGGAGCCGTTCGTCGCGGCGCTCGACGGTTTCCACCGGCAGACGGCGCCCTCGGACTGGCTGGAGGGGCTCGTCAAGGCCTACGTCGGCGACTCGATCGCCAGTGACTTCTACCGGGAGGTCGCCGCGCGGCTCGACACCGACTCGCGCGAGCTGGTGCTGGCCGTCCTCGACGACACCGGACACGCCGGGTTCGCCGTCGAGAAGGTGCGGGCGGCGATCGACGCGGAACCCCGGGTGGGCGGCCGACTCGCCCTGTGGGCGCGGCGGTTGATGGGCGAGGCGCTGTCGCAGTCGCAGCGGGTCGTCGCGGACCGGGACGCGCTGTCGACGATGCTCGTCGGGGGCGTCGCGGACGGGTTCGACCTCGCCGAGGTGGGGCGGATGTTCTCCCGGATCACCGAGGCGCACACCAAGCGGATGGCCGCGCTCGGCCTGGCGGCGTAGCGCTCAGCGGGTTCTGGCCGTCTGGCGGCGCAGCGCGCAAAGGGCTTCGGCCGGCTCACGGCCACCGCTACGGGCTACGGCCGGGCGGGGCTGCGGCTGCGCCCGGGTGGCGGAGCCGCCGGTGCCCCTACGGGCGCTTTCCGCTCATGCCGTCGCCGAGCGGCGGAGTCTTCCCGACGGGCGCAGGAGCAGGGACAGCGAGGCGACCGAGACCACTGCCGCGCCCAGGAGGATCAGCAGGATGTTGCCCGGGTCCAGCGCGGTGTGGGTCACGAAGGCGCCGAAGAGGGCTCCCGCGGTGCCCGTGGCGAGGACCAGGGATCGGGTCGGCAGGCGGTGGGCGAGGCGGTGTGCCGCCGCCCCTGCCAGTACGAGACCGAGCAGTGCGGAGCCGAGCGCTTCGATCAACATCATGGGGTCCCTCCCACACGGCCACACTGCGCATTACGGTCGTAGCCCGTCATACCCGTGACCTGCGGAATGCAATCCTCCTCCGGGTGCTGTTCGTACTCCATACGGGGGCGGCAGAAATCCTGCCCAGGCATGAAGAGGGGCCCGGCGACTTCCGGTCGCCGGGCCCCTCTTCGTCTGTCTGCCTACAGTGTCTGCCTACAGCGCGCCGAAGCCCACCTTGCGCGGAGCCGCCTCGCCGAGCTCGACGTACGCGAGACGGTCGGCCGGGACGAGGACCTTGCGGCCGTGCTCGTCCACCAGGCTCAGCAGCTGAGACTTGCCGGCCAGCGCCTCGGCCACCGCGCGCTCGACCTCCTCGGCGCTCTGACCGCTCTCCAGAACGATCTCGCGGGGCGCGTGCTGCACGCCGATCTTGACCTCCACGGCTATGTCCCTCCGACGGTCAGTGAAGTGCGCGACCTTCCGCGCCGTACCAGCACACATTAGCCCGGTGAGGGGACGTACACGCTCCGCCCAAGAACGCCAACAGCGAACACCGCGCGGGAACAAGCGAGCACCGCACACGAAAGAACGACCCGCACGCGCGCGTGCGGGTCGTTCTTTCGTGTGTTCCCAGGCGTGTGTTCCCAGGGCCTCTAGTGGTGTTCCGTGCCGTGCAGCGGGAATCCGGCGATGCCCCGCCACGCCAGTGAGGTCAGCAGCTGGACCGCCTGGTCGCGCGGGACGCTGCGGTCGCTGTGCAGCCAGGACCGGGCCACCACCTGGGCGAGCCCGCCGAGACCCGACGCGAGCAGCATCGACTCCGCGCGCGAGAGACCGGTGTCCTCGGCGATCACGTCACAGATCGCCTCGGCACACTCGTTGGTGACCTTGTCGACGCGCTCGCGCACCGCGGGCTCGTTCGTGAGGTCCGACTCGAAGACCAGGCGGAAGGCGCCGCCGTCGTCCTCGACGTACGCGAAATAGGCGTCCATGGTCGCCCGTACGCGCTGCTTGTTGTCGGTCGTCGACGCGAGCGCGGTGCGCACCGCCTGGATCAGGGACTCGCAGTGCTGGTCCAGCAGCGCGAGATACAGGTCGAGCTTGCCCGGGAAGTGCTGGTAGAGCACCGGCTTGCTGACGCCGGCCCGCTCGGCGATGTCGTCCATCGCGGCCGCGTGGTAGCCCTGTGCCACGAAGACTTCCTGTGCGGCGCCCAGCAGCTGGTTCCGGCGGGCACGGCGCGGTAGGCGCGTCCCCCGCGGGCGTACCGCCTCTGTCTGCTCGATGGCTGTCACGCCGCCTCCCAATGTCGTCCACATGCGGTGTGCGCCGCGCCGCCATCGTACTTTTCGGTAACCCTGCTGTGCGCGGTGCGAACGCAGAATTTCACGGACCGGACGGTGACGAAAGCCACACAAAGGTTTCAAACGGGCAGTTAGTGGGCAGCGGTGGCCCGGTTCCTGCTCAGGAATGCCCTGATGAGTGCTTTGTCGGCCGCCCTGGCCGTATGGATGTCACCGATGCCGAGGTCACCGGTAGTCGTCCTCGTCGAGCGACACGACCCGGGCCTGTTCGGCGAGGTCGGCCTCGTTGGCCCGGTCGGGGTCGACGTCGGTCAGCGGGTCGTCGCGGTCGGGCGCGATGTCGGTGTGCTGCTCGGCCGCGTCGCCCTCGGGGGCCTCGACGCCGAGTTCGACGGCGTCGTCCTCCTGGAAGGCGTCGGGGTCCGTGATCGCCTCGGGGTCGGTGAAGGCCTCGGGGTCGGTGGGGTCGTAGGGCATGGTGGGCTCCCTTCCTAGAACGTCCCTGATGTACACAGGGGGCCACATGCGGGTGCCCTGCGTACGAGCCTAGGAGACACACGATCTGGATGCCATGCGGTGCGCGTGCCGTACGGCGCATGGCGGCACCCCGCCCACTCGTACATGTGGCCTGTGATGGCGAACACATGAACCAGTGCGTGATCGTCTCGTAACATTGCCGCATGTCTTCGACCGAGCTGCCCTTCGTGCCGCCCGCCACCGTCCTTCCGAAAGTGGCACCCGTCAGGGTCGGTGAGGGCGAGCGGCTGAGGTCGGTGAGGCTGCCGGGGATCACTCTGACGGTGCGTTCGAGGCCGGCCGCGCGCGAGGGGCTGCCGCCCGCGCTGTACATCCATGGCCTCGGCGGTTCCTCGCAGAACTGGTCGGCGCTGATGGAGCAGCTGGAGGGTGACGTCGACGGCGAGGCCGTCGATCTGCCCGGCTTCGGCGACTCCCCGCCGCCGGACGACGGCAACTACTCGCTCACCGCTCACGCGCGCGCGGTGATCCGCCTCCTCGACGCTTCCGGTCGCGGGCCGGTCCACCTCTTCGGGAACTCCCTCGGTGGCGCGGTGTCCACGCGGGTCGCGGCGGTGCGGCCCGACCTGGTGCGCACCCTCACTCTCGTCTCGCCGGCCCTCCCGGAGCTCCGGGTCCAGCGCACCGCCGTCCCCACGGGGCTGCTCGCACTGCCCGGCGTGGCCGGTCTGTTCACCCGGTACAGCAAGGACTGGACGGCCGAGCAGCGCGTCCGCGGCGTCACGGCCTTGTGCTACGGCGACCCCGGGCGGGTCACTCCGGAGGGCTTCCAGTACGCGGTGGAGGAGATGGAACGGCGGCTGCAACTGCCGTACTTCTGGGACGCGATGGCGCGGTCCGCGCGCGGGCTGGTGAACGCGTACACGCTGGGCGGCCAGCACTCGCTGTGGCGCCAGGCCGAGCGCGTCCTCGCACCCACACTGCTCGTCTACGGCGGTCGCGACCAGCTCGTCGGCTTCCGCATGGCCCAGAAGGCGGCCCGTGCCTTCCGCGACTCCCGCCTGCTGACCCTGCCGGAGGCGGGGCACGTGGCGATGATGGAGTACCCGGAGACGGTGGCGGGAGCGTTCCGGGAGTTCGCCGCGGAGAAGGGGGCCAAGGGGGCCGATGGGGCTTCTGGCGATTCTGTGGGAGGCTCTGAACGGCGTGACAGGTCCGCGGGTGCCTCCGGTGAGGGAGCCTCGGGTGACGGGCCGGACGCCGCGACGGCTTCCGGCGGCGGGGCCGACGACACCACAAGCGTGGGGAGCTGAGGCGCGGCGTGGGACGCCACAGTCGGCGCGGGCCCGCTCCCAAGAAGGGGCCCGACCAAGGCATTTCCGGCAAGAGCGGTACGGGCCAGGCGGCCGCCGAGGCGGTGCGGGGCACCAAGGGCCTCGCCGCGGAGACACCGGGCCGGGATCGGACACCGCCTTCCCCCGCTCCGGCGCCGCAGGCTGCTCGGCAGGGGGTGCCGGGGGGCCGGAGGCCCGAGTCAGGGTTACCGGTGAGCGGCCCAGCCAACTACCGGGTGCCCGCTCAGGGCGGCCCGAGGCTCCCGGAGGGTACGCCGGCGCACGGGTTTCCGCGGCTGGGTGACGGGACGCCCGCGCGTGGCGTTCCTCGGGTTGTGGAGGGGACGCCTGCTCGTGGATTTCCGCGGGTTTCGGGCGGGGTGACGCCTGGGCCCGGCTCTCCTCGGGTTCCTGACGGGACGCCGGCGCACGGGTTTCCCCGCATTCCGGGAGAAGTGCCGTCTGGGCCCGTCCCCGCTCGGCTTCCGGACGGTGCGTCTGCGCAGGGGTCCCCTCGGGTTGTACAGGGGGCGCCTGCTCGTGGGTTTCCGCGGGTTCCCGGCGGGGCGACGTCCGGGCCCGTCTCCCCTCGGCTTCCGGACGGCACGCCTGCACAGGGGGCCCTTCGGCGTCCCGATGGCACGCCCGCGCACGGGTTTCCCCGGCTGGGTGACGGGACACCCCCGCGTGGCTTGCCGCGGCTGTCCGACGGCACCCCCGCACACGGCGTGCCCCGGGTCCGTGGTGGGCATCCTGAGCAGCGGGAATCCGGGGGCGCCTGGGGGGAGTTGAGCGGTCAGGGGCCGGGCGGCGGCCACGCCGCCGGGCCAGGGCTCGGCGGCACTCCGCCGCGGCAGCGGCAGGGCCTTTCGGGATCGAGGTCGGGGCCACGACAGGATTACGTCGACGCGTTCGCCGACGGCGTTGATGTCTTCGCGCTCGGCGGATCCCGCCGCCCTGTCTCCGGGAACGGTCCCGTCAGCGGGGCCGGGGTGCCCGCCACGCATCCCTCCGACGCGTACGACTCCGTCACCGACCGGCCCGACGACACCGACGTCCACACCGACTCCGATGGCGTGCCCGCGGCCAAGGGCGGCAAGGGCCGGGCGTTCACCGGTATCGCGGCCGCCGCCGTCGTCACCGTGCTCGCCGTCGTCGTGGCCGGACAGGTCACCGACGGGCGCGGCACGGCCTCGGGCGCGCAGTCCGCGACCGACCAGGCACGGGACGCCCGGGACGCCGGCCCGGGCGGGGCCGGGCAGCCCTCGCCGTCGTCCTCGGCCGTCGTGGCGCCGCTGACGTACGAGCAGAAGATGGCCACGAAGTACCCGCTCAGCGCCAAGCTCGACGGCTCGGGGAAGTTCGACGCGATCCAGGGGGTCGACAAGGCGCCCGGCAAGGGACAGAAGTACACCTACCGCGTGGACGTGGAGCAGGGGCTCGGCCTCGACGGCGAACTCTTCGCCGAGGCCGTGCAGAAGACGCTCAACGACGACCGCAGCTGGGCCCACAAGGGCGCCCGGACCTTCGAGCGCATCTACTCCGGCAAGCCCGACTTCGTGATCACGCTCGCCAGCCCCGGCACCACGGCCGACTGGTGTGCCAAGTCCGGGCTCGACACGACGGAGGACAACGTCTCGTGCGACTCGGCCGCCACCGAACGCGTGATGATCAATGCGTATCGATGGGCGCAGGGATCAGCCACATACGGTGATCGGATCCATGCGTATCGGCAGATGTTGATCAACCATGAAGTCGGTCACCGCCTCGGCTACTCCCATGTGACCTGCGACAAGGACGGCGAGCTCGCGCCGGTCATGCAGCAGCAGACCAAGTTCCTCGACCACGACGGGATTCACTGCCGGGCCAACGCGTGGGCTTACCCCGGCAGTTGACAGATACCGCTTATGTCACATTGACATGTGTTGATTGGTCATACATATTGCTGCCCATGTGGTCTAGTCATGCCGTCGAGAGGAGCGCCGCCATCGAGCTGGCGCTCATCGGTGTGACCCCGCTCTGCGTGGCCGACATCCTCTGTCGCTGACGCCCGCCTCAGGCGCGCGCGTCGCGAATCCCGCATTTCTCCGTGACCCGAGTCACGGCCTTTTCGACGACCCGACGCCGGGGCGGACGTCCGTCTACGTTCGTCTCACCCTTCGTCAATTCGTCTCGCCCTTCGAGACTCTTCATTCGAGAGGTCGTCTCCGATGCGTCAACCGTCCCTCACAAGGCGCCGTGTGGCCGCGGTGTCCGTAAGCCTGGTTCTGGCAGCGGGCGCCGCCGCCTGTGGTCCTGAGGACAACGATGCCAAGAGCTCCGGTGGCGACTCCACGCCCCACAAGGGCGGCACCCTGACGGTCCTGAACGCCAAGCCGCAGGAGGACTTCGACCCGGCCCGCCTCTACACCTCCGGCGGCGGCAACGTGCCCTCCCTCGTCTTCCGCACCCTCACCACCCGCAACCGCGAGAACGGCGCCGCCGGTGCCAAGGTCGTTCCCGACCTCGCCACCGACACCGGGCGCCCCAACAAGGACGCGACCGTGTGGACGTACACCCTGAAGAAGGGCCTCAAGTACGAGGACGGCACCGCGATCACTTCGGCCGACATCAAGTACGGCATCGAGCGCTCCTTTGCGCCCGAACTCTCCGGCGGCGCCCCGTACCTGCGGGACTGGCTGGTCGGCGCGGCCGACTACCAGGGGCCCTACAAGGACAAGAAGGGCCTCGCGGCGATCGAGACGCCGGACGACCGCACCCTCGTCTTCCATCTGAACAAGCCCGAGGGCGAGTTCCCGTACCTGGCCACGCAGACGCAGTTCACGCCCGTGCCGAAGGCCAAGGACACCGGGACGAAGTACGAGGAGCACCCGGTCTCCTCCGGCCCGTACAAGGTCGTCACCAACGAGAACGACGGCGAGCATCTCGTCCTGGAGCGCAACACGTACTGGTCCGCTTCGACGGACGCCGAGCGCAAGGCGTACCCCGACAAGATCGACGTCAAGTCGGGGCTCGACTCGTCGGTGATCAACCAGCGGCTGTCGGCGTCCCAGGGCGCGGACGCGGCGGCGGTCACCACGGACACCAACCTCGGCCCGGCCGAGCTCGCCAAGGTGACGGGCGACAAGGAGCTCGCCGCCCGCGTCGGCACCGGGCACTTCGGCTACACCAACTACATAGCGTTCAACCCGACGGTCAAGCCGTTCGACAACGTCAAGGTGCGGCAGGCCGTCTCGTACGCCATCGACCGCTCCTCCGTGGTCAACGCGGCCGGCGGCAGCGCGCTCGCCGAGGCCGCCACCACCTACTTGCCGAACCAGAAGTCCTTCGGCTACGAGCCGTACGACCTCTTCCCGGCGGGCGCGACGGGCAACGCGGCGAAGGCCAAGGAGATCCTGAAGGAGGCCGGTTACCCGAACGGGCTCACGGTCACGCTGACGCACTCCAACGCCAAGGACTTCGAGACCAGCCCCGAGATCGCGACCGCGATCCAGGACGCGCTCAAGAAGGCCGGCATCACGGTCAAGCTCCAGGGTCTTGAGGACAACGACTACGGGGACACGATCCACAGCGTGAAGACCGAGCCCGGCTTCTTCCTCGCCCACTGGGGTGCCGACTGGCCCTCCGGCGGCCCCTTCCTCGCCCCGATCTTCGACGGCCGGCAGATCGTCAGGGACGGCGCGAACTTCAACACGGGCCTGCTCAACGACAAGTCGGTCAATGACGAGATTGACGCGATCAACAAGTTGACCGATCTTGACGCCGCCGCCAAGCGGTGGGGCGCACTGGACAAGAAGATCGGCGAGCAGGCACTGACCGTGCCGCTTTTCCACCCGGTCTACAAGCGTCTGTACGGCAAGGACATCAAGAACGTCGTCATCAGCGACTGGACCGGTGTACTGGACATCTCGCAGGTCGCGGTCAAGTAACCCGATGAGCGAGGCACTTGTCGCCATCGAGGTCCCCGAGGCAGCCGCCCCGGGGGCCTCGGGGGCCCGTCAGTTCTGGCGCCGGCTGCGGTCGCAGCGCGCCGCCATGGTCGCGGCGGCCGTCGTCGCACTGCTCGTCCTGGTCGCCCTCGCGGCGCCCCTGCTCACCGCGCTGGAGGGCCAGGACCCGACCACTTACCACCCCTCACTCATCGACTCCGCGCGCGGGGGCGTGCCCATCGGCTCCTTCGGGGGCATCGGCGGCGACCACTGGCTGGGCCTCGAGCCGCAGACGGGGCGTGATCTGTTCGCCCGGCTGGTGTACGGGGCCCGGGTCTCCCTGGGGGTCGCGCTGGCCGCGACCGTCATCCAGGTCTTCGTCGGCGTGGTGATGGGAATCGCCTCCGCGCTCGCCAGTGGATGGGTTGATCAAGTGTTGAGCCGGATCACCGACGTCTTCGTCGCCCTGCCATTGATGATCATGTCGCTGGCGCTGCTCGCGATCGTCCCGGCCGGTTTCCCCCGGCCCGTCCTGGTCACGCTCGTCATCGGGTTCATCGCGTGGGGCAACATCGCCAAGATCGTGCGGGCCCAGACGCTCACGCTGAAGGGGCTCGACTACGTCTCGGCCGCCCGGCTCAGCGGCTGGGGCACCTGGCGCATCGCCCGCAGAGAACTCCTGCCCGGGCTCGCCGCGCCGGTCATCACGTACGCCGCGATCCTCATGCCGGTCAACATCAGCGTCGAGGCCGCCCTGTCGTTCCTCGGCGTCGGTGTGAAGCCGCCGACGCCGTCGTGGGGGCAGATGCTCACCGCCGCGGACGTCTGGTACCAGGCGGCCCCGCAGTACCTGCTGCTGCCGGCCGGTGCGCTGTTCGTCACCGTCCTCGCGCTGACCGTCCTCGGCGACGGTGTGCGCACCGCCCTGGACCCCCGTGCGGCCTCGCGGCTGAGCGTCGGCACGGGTCGCAGGCGCGAGGCCAGGGCAGGCAAGGAGGACACCGCATGAGCGGCTTCGGAGGCTTCCTGTTCCGCCGTACCGTCGGCACCGCGGTGACCCTGCTGGCCATCTCGGTGATCGTCTACGTCGTCTTCTACGCCACCCCGGGCAATGTCGCCCAGATCACCTGCGGCCCGCGCTGCTCCCCGGAACAGGTGCACCAGGTGGCCCAGCAACTCCGGCTCGACGACCCGCTCTGGGTGCGCTACTGGCACTTCCTGGAGGGCCTGGTCGCCGGCCAGGACTACTCCACGGGCACCTCGGTGGAGCACTGCTCGGCACCGTGCCTCGGGCTCTCGTACCAGAGCGACCAGCAGGTCCTGGGCCTCATCCTGACGAAGCTCCCGGTGAGCCTGTCGCTGGTGTTCGGCGCGATGATCATCTGGCTGCTCCTCGGCGTCGGCACCGGCGTGCTCTCCGCGTGGCGGCGCGGCCGGTTCACCGAGCGGGTGCTGACCGCACTGACGCTGGCGGGCTGGGCCACCCCGGTCTTCGTCATCGGCCTGGTCCTGATGATCGTCGTCTGCGGCGAACTGCAGTTGCTGCCCTTCCCGCAGTACGTGAAGCTCACCGACGACCCCGAGCAGTGGGCGTGGAACCTGCTGCTGCCATGGCTCTCGCTCGCCCTCGTCGAGGCCGCCGCGTTCGCCCGCCTCACCAGGGCGTCGATGCTGGAGACGCTGGCCGAGGACCACATCCGTACCTTCCGCGCGTACGGCGTCAGTGAGCGGAAGATCGTCGGACGCCATGCCCTGCGTGGGGCGTTCGCGCCGGTCATCGCCCTGAACGCCAACAACGTCGGCTCGGCGATCGGCGGTGCCGTCCTCACCGAGACCCTCTTCGGCCTCCCCGGCATCGGCCAGGAACTGGTCCACGCCGTCACCGTCGTCGACCTCCCGGTCGTCGTCGGCATGGTCCTGGTCATCGGCTTCTTCGTGGTGCTCGCCAACGCCGTCGCGGACGTCCTGTACGCGGTGGCCGACCGACGGGTGGTGCTCGCATGAGCCTCGTCCATGTCACGGACCTGACCGTCGGGTTCGGCGATCTGCGCGCCGTCGACGGCCTCTCCTTCCGCCTGGAGCAGGGCGCCGCCCTCGCTCTGGTCGGCGAGTCCGGCTCCGGCAAGTCCACCGTCGCCTCGGCCCTGCTCGGGCTGCACCGCGGCACGGGCGCGCGCGTGGGCGGCTCCGTCGAGGTCGCCGGAGCGGACGTACAGCAGGCGTCGGAGGACGAACTGCGGCGGCTGCGGGGCGCGAAGGCCGCGATGGTCTTCCAGGACCCGCTGTCGTCCCTGGACCCGTACTACGCGGTCGGCGACCAGATCGCCGAGGTGCACCGTGTGCACACGCGTGTGTCGCGACGAGCGGCACGCGCGCGTGCGGTGGACGTGCTGGACCGGGTCGGCATTCCGGACGCCGCACGGCGGTCCCGGTCCCGTCCGCACGAGTTCAGCGGCGGCATGCGCCAGCGCGCCCTCATCGCGATGGCACTGGCCTGCGAGCCCGCCCTGCTGATCGCCGACGAGCCGACCACCGCGCTCGACGTGACCGTCCAGGCCCAGATCCTCGATCTGCTGCACACCCTGCGCCAGGAGACCGGCATGGGCCTCCTGCTCGTCACGCACGACGTGGGCGTCGCCGCCGAGAGCGTCGACGACGTGCTGGTCATGCGGCACGGTCGCGCGGTCGAGCAGGGGCCGGTCGCCGCCGTGCTCGGGGCCCCGCGGGAGGCGTACACACGCGAACTGCTCGCCGCGGTACCGCGCGTGGACGTGCCGCGGGCCCCCTCCAAGGCCGCCGGCGAGGTGGTCCTCGAAGCGAAGGGTCTGCGGCGCGAGTTCGGCCGCGGCAAGAACGTTTTCGCGGCCGTCGACGACGTCTCGCTGACCGTCCGCCGGGGCGAGACCCTGGGTGTCGTCGGCGAGAGCGGCAGCGGCAAGACGACGCTGGGGCGCATGCTGGTCGGCCTGCTGGAGCCGACGGCGGGGGAGGTCCGCCACGACGGCCACGCGCGTGTGGGCGTGAACCCGGCCGTGCAGATGGTCTTCCAGGACCCCGTCTCCTCCCTCAACCCCCGCCGCAGCGTGGGCGAGTCCATCGTCGACCCGCTCCGCGCACGTGGCGAGAAGGACGAGAAGCGGATCCGGGGGCGCGTGACGCAACTCCTGGAGCGCGTGGGGCTCGAAGGGGCGCACTACGACCGCTACCCGCACGAGTTCAGCGGCGGACAGCGCCAGCGCGTGGGCATCGCGCGGGCGCTCGCGGCCGACCCGCGCGTCATCGTCTGCGACGAGCCGGTCTCCGCACTCGACGTCACCACCCAGGCCCAGGTGGTCGCCCTGCTCGGCGAGTTGCAGCGGGAGCTCGGGCTCGCGCTGGTCTTCGTCGCGCACGACCTCGCCGTCGTACGCCAGGTCAGCGACCGTGTCGCCGTGATGCGACGCGGCCGGATCGTCGAACAGGGGCCGGCCGACGAGGTCTACGACAGTCCCCAGGACCCGTACACCAAGCAGCTCCTGGCCGCCGTACCGGCGCTCGATCCGCGGATCGCGGCCCGGCGCAGGGCGGAGCGCCGGGACGTGGCCGTGACCTGACGTTCCGTGTCCGTTTGATCTCTTAGCGCGACAGAACGCGACCCGCACGGGAAAGTTACGAGCGTTCACCCCTTTTGGTGGCGTGATGGACAACCGTCCGTCGCGCCACCGTCCTGTCCGCATACCTTCGTCCCGCTGCGAGCCGTCGGGCCAACGACGGCTCCTCATACGGGAGATCGGGGGTGCACTCGTGCGCATAGGACTGCTTACGGAGGGTGGCTATCCGTATGTGAGCGGTGACGCCGGGCTCTGGTGCGACCGGCTCGTGCGCGGGCTCGCACAGCACGAGTTCGACATCTACGCGCTCAGCCGCAGCGAGCACCAGGAGGACGAGGGCTGGGTCCAGCTGCCCCCACAGGTCGGCAGGGTGATCACGGCTCCGCTGTGGACCGCGCGGGACGACGGCGTGGTGTACGGGCGGCGCGCGCGCCGTCGGTTCGCCGAGTCCTACGGCGAGTTGGCGGCGGCACTGTGCGAGGGGGTGGTCGGCGACGCCTCGGGGGAGTCGTCGGTCACTGAGGCGGACCGTTTCGCCAACGCCCTGTACGGACTCGCCGAACTCGCCCGCGACGAGGGCGGGCTGGTCGGAGCACTCCGCTCCGAGACCGCCGTACGCGCCCTGGAGCGCGCCTGTCGTGCGCCGGGCGCCCGGCAGGCGGCGCGCGCGGCGCGGGTACCGGATCTGCTCGCCGTGGCCGCACACCTGGAGCGCGCCCTGCGCCCCCTGTCGCTCGACTGGTACGAGGACGACGGACTCGGCGCGGTCGACCTGTGCCACGCGGCCTCCGGCGGCCCGGCCGCCCTGCCCGGGCTCCTCGCACACCACTTCACCGGCGTCCCGCTGCTGGTGACCGAGTACGGCGTACGGCTGCGCACGCACTACCTGGCCGGCACCGAGTCTCCGCCCGTCGTCCGGACCCTGCTTGCCGCCTTCCACGGCCGGCTCGCCACCGAGACCTACCGGCGGGCCGCGGTCGTCACGCCCGGCAACACCCACGCCCGCCGCTGGCAGGAGCGCTGTGGCGCCGACCGCGGGAAACTGCGCACGGTCTACCCGGGTATGGACGCCGCCCGTTTCGCGGAGGTGGGTGAGTCCGCGGCCTGCACGGACCCGGACACGCTGGTGTGGGTCGGCCGGGTCGAACCCGCCAAGGACCTGATCTCCCTGCTCCACGCCTTCGCGGAGATCCGCAAGGAGGAGCCCAAGACCCGGCTGAGAATCGTCGGCGCGCCCACCGGTCCCGAGGGTTCCGCCTATCTGGGGCACTGCAGGGCGCTGGCCGCACAGCTCTTCCCGGACGAGGCGGAGGGGCTGCACGCCGTCGGCGACAACCCCGTCTCCTTCGACGAGATCGGCGGGCCCGAGGTGCCGACGCTCGCCGACGCGTACGCCTCGGGTGCGGTCACCGTTCTGTCCAGCGTCGTCGAGGGCTTCCCGATCAGCCTCGTCGAGGCCATGTTCTGCGGCCGGGCCACCGTGTCCACCGACGTCGGCGCGGTCGTGGAGGCCATCGGCGGCACGGGGCTCGTCGTCCCGCCGCGCAACCCCAAGGCCCTCGCGGAGGCGTGCGTCACGCTGCTGCGCGACTCCGAGCGCCGTGAGCGACTGGGGGCCGCCGCACGCGCCCGCGCGCTCGAACTGTTCACCGTGGAACAGAACATCGCGGCATTTCACGGCATTTACCTGGAGATCGTCTCGCGAACCCCCGTCCGCCGGGTCGTCCTGGACGGCATCGGCGAGCCCCTGCCCTTCGCCGCTCCCGCCGAGGCCCACGTACCCGGCCACTGGGCCGAGCCCAGCACCCGCGTGGTGGCCCAGGGCGGCACCGGCTGGGCCGCGGGGCCCCCGGTCAGCGCGACGCCACCCTTCGCCGCCACGGAAGGAGCGACCGGATGAGCGACGTGGGACTCGACCGCCCCGGCGCGAGGGGCGCCGAGTCGGAGAAGTTGCCGACGCAGGACACGGCCGTGGAGGACGGGCGGGGGACCGGTGAACCGGGGGCGGAGGGCGACACGAGGCGTGTGGGGACTCCGGAGCGGCCGGACCCGCGGGTCGTGGAGGACGCTGAAGAGGCCAAGAAGGCCAGCGCTTCTGAAGCGGCCGATCCGGAGATCGCCGACGCGCCGGGCCCGCGGAAGCCGCCCGCCGGTGAGCCTTCCGCAGCGGGTTCCGCAGCCGCTGACGCGCATGCTGCAGGGTCCTCCGAGGGCGCCGGTGGGAGGGGCGCGGGGCTTTCCGAGGGTGCTGGTGGGCGGGCCGCAGGGCTCTCCGAGTGCGCTGGTTCGAGGGCCGCAGGCTTTTCCGAGGGCGCCGGTGCGCATGTCGCAGGCTCCTCCGAAGGTGCCGGCGCGCACGCTGACGAGGTTTCCGAGGGTGCGGCCGTGCACATTCCGTCGGCGCCCACCCCCCGTGCCTCCGAAATCTCCACCGGTCTCAAGCCCACCACCCCCGGCCCCGCCCGTCGTTCCGGCGCCGACCCGGTGAAGGCCCTGATGCACCGTCACCGCGAGCTGTGCGAACGGGCCGTCGACCCCCTGGAGATCGCGGCGGGCCTGGAGGCCCACGGCGTCACCGACCGCACCGCCGTCCGCTTCCGGCACCGGGACGTCTTCTCCCTCGCCGAGGAGATGTACGCCCGTGTCCCGAGGGACGGCGAGACGCCCCCGCCCCCCACGGCGGCGCGGACACCCAGGGCCCGTGCCGACTGGGCCCTGCTCACCCTCCTCCCCGGCACCGTCTGCGCGGCCACGGTGGCCGGCATCCGACTCACCGGCGGCCAGTCCCGCCTGGTCGCCGCCCTGGTGGGCTTCCTGGCCGTGTCCCTGGCGATGCGCGCGGCCCTGTCCCGCGGCCCCCTCGGCACTTCTGACCGCGCAGCCACCACCGGCACCTCCACCTGGACGTACTGGCTCCTCGCCTACGCCGCCCTCGGCAACGGCCTCCTCGGGGCGGCCGTGACCGGCGGCCCCGACGCCCTGCCCACCGGCGCCGTCGACGCGCCCTGGCCCATGGCCACGGCCCCCCTCCTCGCCCTCACCCTGTCCTGCGCCCCGGCGGCCTGGTCCGCCCACCTCTTCGCGGCCCGCGCCCGCCGCAAACTGACCGTCAGCCGGGGCCTGGAGGACTTCGCGGCCTCCGTACGGCCCCTGCTGCTCGGCACGTTCGCCCTGTACCTGTGCGCCCTGACCGCTCTGTCGGCCCTGTCCGGGGCCGCCGTGGACGAACCGGCCGCCCACCTCCAAGTCACCACCCTGGGCGCTCTCCTCTTCCTCGCTCGCCTCCTCACCGTCCACGGCTTCACCCACGCCCCCGTGGTGGTCCTCACCGCCGCTGCCACGGCCCAGGCGACCGCCCTGGCCGCGGCCTTCGCCTCCCGCCTGCCGGGCTGCGGCTTCCTGGCCGTACCGGTGGACGCCCTCGTGGACCTCTGGGGCCCGGGCGGCATCCAGACACTTTCCTGCGGGCTCGGCGCCCTGGCCCTGCTGATCCACGGCATCCGCAAGCTGACGAGAGCGTCGGCCCACGCCCGGACGGAGGCCCCGTGCTGACCCGCCCCCGAGCCACCCACCCGCCGTAGGCGCAGCCGCCGTCCGTCGTCGGCGCAGCCGCCCACCGCAGCGGGCCCAGCCGCCCGCCGGGCCCGACCACCCCCCCCGTGGGGCGCGACCGTCCATCAGCCGTGGGCGAGACCGACACCAGCTGTGGGGGACCGCCCCGCCGACCCCGCACACACCGCACACACCGCCGCAGGCAACCCCGGCTCCACCGCCGGAGGCAACTCGCAAGCCCTTCCCGAAGGAGAACCCGCAATGACCACCTCCCGACCCGCCCCCAAGGCCCCGGGAGCAGCCCGATGAGAGTCCTGCTGATCGGAGCCAACGGCTACCTCGGCCGCTTCGTCGCCGACCGCCTGCTCGCCGACCCCGCCGTCCAGCTCACCGCCCTCGGCCGCGGCGACGACGCCGACGTCCGCTTCGACCTCGCGTCGGGCAGCCCGGGCGCCCTCACCCGCTTCCTCGACGCGGTCCACCCGGGCGTCGTCGTCAACTGCGCCGGCGCCACCCGCGGCGGTGCCCGTGAACTCACCCGCCACAACACGGTCGCCGTCGCCACCGTCTGCGAGGCCCTGCGGCGCAGCGGCTGCGGGGCACGTCTGGTGCAGATCGGCTGCGGCGCCGAGTACGGGCCCAGCCAGCCGGGCTCCTCCACGGCCGAGGACGCCGTCCCCCGCCCCGGCGGTCCGTACGGCGTCAGCAAACTCGCCGCCACCGAACTGGTCCTCGGCTCCGGTCTGGACGCGGTCGTCCTGCGCGTCTTCTCGCCGGCCGGCCCCGGCACCCCCGCCGGCTCCCCGCTCGGCCGTCTCGCCGAGGCCATGCGCCGCGCCATGCAGTCCGGCGACGGCGAACTGAAGCTCGGCGGCCTCGGCGCCCAGCGCGACTTCGTCGATGTCCGCGACGTGGCCCGCGCCGTCCACGCGGCCTCGCTCTCCGCCGCACAGGGCGTCATCAACATCGGCTCGGGCCGCGCCGTCCGCCTCCGCGACGCCGCCGCCGTCCTGGCCCGGGTCGCCGGATACGGCGGCGCCCTCCATGAACTCGACGGCCCTCCCGGCCCGCTCAGGGCGACCATCGGGCATCCCCGCTCCGAAGCGGACCACGCGGCACCGGTCGCGTACCCGTACCCCGACGGCTGCGGCAGCTGGCAGCAGGCCGATGTGCGCACCGCACGCGACCGGCTCGGCTGGCGCCCCCGCATCAATCTCGAGGAGTCCCTCGCCGACATCTGGATGGAGGCGGCATGCCGCATCTGACCAGTACGAAGACCAGCACGTCGAGCACCGAACTGCGCACCGGCCTCGGCGTCCCAGGCTTCGCCCACCCCCTGGTCGCCCCCGCCGAATGGGCCGAACTCACCCGCCCCGGCACCCCCGTGCACTGGGCCGTCCTCGACGTCGCGGACGGCCCCGGGGCCCGCCCCGACCCGCACTGCCTCGAAGCGGCCGGCCGGGTGCGCAACGCAGGCGTCCGCGTCCTCGGCCACCTCGACACCGCTCATGGGAGTCGCACCTACGGCGAGATGGTCTCCGAGGCCCAGCGCTACATCGACTGGTACCAGGTCGACGGCTTCCTCCTGGACCGCTGCCCGACCGGACGCGACGCCCTTCCCGAGGTCCGCCGCGCCGTCACCACGCTCCGCGTGATCCGTGACGATGCCCACATCGTGCTCGGCCACGGCACCCATCCCCACCCCGGCTACGCCGAGAACGCCGACCAGTTGGTCACCTTCTCCGGCTCCTGGAGCGACTACCGCTGGTCGCAGGTGGCCGAGTGGACCGCCGACTATCCGCCCGACCGCTTCTGCCACCTCGTCCATGGACTGCCCGGCCCGCACCTCGAGGAAGCCCTGAGGATCGCCCGCTGGCAGGGCGCCGCCACGATCTGGTTCACCGACCGCACGGACCGCGGCGGCCGGGTCGACCCCTGGGAGAGCATGCCCGGCTACTGGGACGAAATCGTCTCGCGGATCGGAACGGGTGTCTCGGAATGAAGAAGCCCATGGCAGTGTTACGGGGAGAACAACTGTAGTGATTGACCGACCAACGGAGTCCCCGTGTCGCTGCCACCCCTGGTCGAGCCCGCTGGCGAGCTCACCGTAGACGAGGTCCGCAGGTACTCCCGCCACCTGATCATCCCCGATGTCGGGATGGACGGGCAGAAGCGGCTGAAGAACGCCAAGGTGCTCTGTGTGGGCGCCGGCGGCCTGGGCTCGCCGGCGCTGATGTACCTGGCCGCGGCGGGCGTGGGCACGCTCGGCATCGTGGAGTTCGACGAGGTCGACGAGTCGAACCTGCAGCGCCAGATCATCCACAGCCAGGCCGACATCGGCCGCTCCAAGGCCCAGTCCGCCCGCGACTCCGTCCTCGGCATCAACCCGTACGTCAACGTGGTCCTTCACGAGGAGCGGCTCGAGGCCGACAACGTGATGGACATCTTCAGCCAGTACGACCTGATCGTCGACGGCACGGACAACTTCGCGACCCGCTACCTGGTCAACGACGCGTGCGTGCTGCTGAACAAGCCGTACGTGTGGGGGTCGATCTACCGCTTCGACGGCCAGGCCTCCGTCTTCTGGTCCGAGCACGGTCCCTGCTACCGCTGCCTCTACCCGGAGCCCCCGCCGCCGGGCATGGTCCCCTCCTGCGCCGAGGGCGGCGTGCTGGGTGTGCTGTGCGCGTCCATCGGCTCCATCCAGGTCAACGAGGCCATCAAGCTGCTCGCCGGCATCGGCGAGCCGCTGGTCGGCCGGCTGATGATCTACGACGCCCTGGAGATGCAGTACCGCCAGGTCAAGGTTCGCAAGGACCCGAACTGCGCGGTCTGCGGCGAGAACCCCACCGTCACCGAGCTCATCGACTACGAGGCCTTCTGCGGCGTGGTCTCCGAGGAGGCCCAGGAGGCGGCCGCCGGCTCGACGATCACTCCCAAGCAGCTCAAGGAGTGGATCGACGACGGGGAGAACATCGAGATCATCGACGTCCGCGAGGTCAACGAGTACGAGATCGTCTCCATCCCGGGCGCCAAGCTGATCCCCAAGAACGAGTTCCTCATGGGCACCGCCCTGGAGGGCCTCCCGCAGGACAAGAAGATCGTCCTGCACTGCAAGACGGGTGTCCGCAGTGCGGAAGTCCTCGCGGTCCTGAAGTCCGCCGGCTTCTCCGACGCCGTGCACGTCGGCGGCGGTGTGATCGGCTGGGTCAACCAGATCGAGCCGCACAAGCCGGTCTACTAGGCCCACGCCTTCCCGGGAGGGGCTCGGCACCATGTGTGCCGGGCCCCTTTCCGCTACTGGTGCCGGGCGCAGACCTTGCCGTCCTTCGGCACGGTGCCCTTCAGCAGGTACGCGTTCACCGTGGAGTCCACACAGTCGCTCCCGTTCCCGTACGCCCCGTGTCCCTCGCCCTTCCAGGTGAGCTCCACGCCGACCCCCTTGCCCAGCTCGTCCGCCATCCTCCGGGCACCCTCGTAGGGCGTCGCCGGGTCGCCCGTGTTGCCGATCACCAGTACCGGTGCCGCACCGGGCGCGCTCACCTCCGGGGTCTCGTACTGCCCGGGTACCGGCCAGTCGTGGCACCAGTCGGCCGCGTCCCAGCCGAGGAAGGGGCCGAACACGGGTGAGATCCTCGTGAACTCGGGCAGCAGCTTCTTCGCCTCCGCGAGCGTGGGCCGCTGCTTGTCGTCCAAGCACGATATGACCCGTTGTGACTGCGTCACCAGGCCGTAACGGCCCGAGTCGTCCCGCTCGTTGTAGTCGTCGGCGAGTGCCAGCAGTTCGGAGCCGTCGCCCTGCTCGGCCGTGTCGAGAGCACTGGTCAGCGAGGGCCAGCTGTCCTGGCGGTACAACGGCAGGACGATGCCGGTGAACGCGAGCACCTGGGTCAGCTTCCGCCCGGAATACGTGTCCAGCGGCTTCGCGTCGATCCGATCGAGCAGGTCCGCGATCTTCCGGGTGCCCCGCTTCGGGTCCTGGCCCCTGGAGGCGAGGTAGTTGTCGAGCGCGCGCTGGAAGCCCTGGGCCTGGTTCTTCCGGTGGGCCACCGTGTCGGCGCCGGGATCGACGACCGCGTCAAGCACCAGCCGCCCCACGTTCTGCGGGAACAAGTGGGCGTAGACGCCGCCGAGTTCGGTGCCGTAGGAGATGCCGAAGTAGTGCAGCTCGGGGTCGCCGAGGACCTGGCGCATGAGGTCCATGTCCCGCGCGGTGTCGGTGGTCGAGACGTGTGCCAGCAGGTTGCCCGCGTTCTTCGCGCAGCCCCGGGCGAAGCCGGTGGCGTCCCGCAGGAACGCCCGTTCCTCGGCCGGGGTGTCCGGAGTGGCGTCCACCGCCTCGGCCGCCTGCGTCTCCTTGTCACTGCGGCACCGGACACCTTCGCTTGCGCCGACCCCGCGCGGGTCCCAGCTCACCAGGTCGTACCGCTCGCGCAGCACGGAGACGGTGGCGGCGTACCCGGGCATTCCGGCCACGCCCGACGCGCCGGGGCCGCCGAAGTTGAACAGCAGCGAGCCGATGCGGTCGCCGCCGCGGGCCCTGGAGCGGATCAGCGCCAGGTCGATCGTCTCGCCGTCCGGCTTCGCCCAGTCGAGCGGCACCTGCAGGGTCGCGCACTGCCAGTCCCGGCCGGGCGCGGAGGAGTCCGCGGTGGCTTTGCAGCGCTCCCAGTCGAGCTTCTGCGAGGTCAGCGCGGCGGGCAGCGCTTTCGCACCGGTCGTGGTGGGCCTCGCGCTGCCCGACCGCTCGTCCCCCTCGCCGTCGCCGGACGAGCTGCCGCTGCAGCCGGCCGCCAGCAGTGCGGCCGCGGCGGTCACAGCCGCCCACCGTGCGAAACGCCCCATTCCCGTCCCCCTCCCAAGCCGTCCGCGTCGAGCCACGAACGTCGGTCCGGCCATGGTAGGCCGAACACGTGACACCCGTCCGAGCCTGTGGATAACCCTCTGACCAGGAAGTTTCGCTGAGGCTTGGCCGACCGGGCGCTACGAGCAGACGGTCCGGGCCGTCGGGACCTTCCCGTTGAGGAGATAGCCGTTCACCGCGTCCTGCACGCACTTGTTCTTGCTGTCGTACGCCCCGTGCCCCTGCCCCTTGTACGTCAGCTCGACGCCGACGCCCTCGCCGAGGGCCTCCACCATCTTCCGGGCGCCCTCGTACGGGGTCGCCGGGTCCCCGGTGTTGCCCACGACCAGGATCGGCGCCGAGCCGGTGGCGCTCACGTCGGGATGGTCGGCGGCTCCCGGAACGGCCCAGTCGGTGCAGGTCACCATCGACCAGGCCATGAAGTCGCCGAACAGTGGTGACGCGGCACGGAACTCGGGCAGCTTCCGCTCGACCTGAGCGGTGGTGTACCGGGGCTTGTCGTCGGCGCAGTTGATGGAGATGTTGGCCGCGGCGATGTTGCTGTACTCGCCGTTCTCGCTGCGCCCGTTCATCGAATCGGACAGCAGCATCAGGACCCTGCCGTCACCGGCGTACGCCTGCTCAAGGCCCTCGGTGAGGTACTCCCAGAAGTCCTTCGAGTACAGGGCCTGCGCGATGCCGTTGGTCGCGGCGGTCTGGGTCAGCACCCGCTGCCCGATGCCGGGGATCGGCCTGCGGTCGAGGTCGGCCAGCAGTTTCGCGATGCGGTTCCTGACGTCCTGCGCGGTGTCGCCCAGGGGGCAGTCTGTGGGCTGCGAGGTGCAGTCCTCGGCGAAGTTGTCGAGCGCGAGCTGGAAGCCCTCGGCCTGTCCGAGCGAACCCTGCTCGCTGTTCTGCGTCGGGTCCACGACCGCGTCGAAGACGGCACGCCCCACGCGCTTCGGGAACAGATGGGCGTAGACGCCGCCGAGTTCGGTGCCGTAGGAGACGCCGAAGTAGTGCAGCTTGGCGTCGCCGAGGACCTGGCGCATCAGGTCCAGGTCGCGGGCGGCGTCGGTCGTGCGGACATGCGGCAGCATCTTCTCGGAGTTCTCCTCGCAGGCCGCGTTGAACTCCTTGGTGTTGTCCAGCAACGTGGCGCGTTCGGCCGCGTCGTCCGGGGTCCCGTCCTGCTCGAAGAACGCGTCGAGCTGGGGGTCGTTCAGGCACTCCACCGGGGCGCTGCGGCCGACACCGCGCGGGTCGAAGCTCACCAGGTCGTAGCGGGTGCGCAGTTTCGCGTAGTCCGAGCCGAAGGCGGGCAGCGTGGTGACGCCCGAACCGCCGGGACCGCCGAAATTGAAGACGAGCGAGCCGATGCGCTTGGTCTCGGCGCCGCTGGCCTTCGCCCGGATCAGCGCGAGGCCGATCGTGTCGCCCTTGGGCTTCGCCCAGTCGAGAGGGACCTTGAGGGTGGCGCACTGCCACTCCTCACCACCCGGCAGCGGTGAAGGGGCGTCACCGCCGCCCTCGGCCGCGGAGGGAGCCGGGCAGTCCTTCCAGCTCAGTTCCTGGGCCGACAGGTCCTCGTCCTGAGAGTCGTCGCCGCAGCCCGCCAGCGCGGAGGTCAGCAGAAGGGCGGTGGCGGTCAGGGCGGCGAGGCGCAGGTGAGGGGGGTTGGGCATGATCCCATCCTGCGGTCGCGCGCGTGGGCGCGCTCGGGGCGCGAGCCGTACGAGGTACGTACCGCGGCTCGGGTGGGACGCGCTACAGAGCGCCCTTCCGGGACAGCTGGTTGAAGGCCAGCCAGCCCGGCAGCACCGGCAGCCACAGGGTCAGCAGACGGAACAGCAGGACGGCCGGGGCGGCGACCTCCTTGGGGAGACCCACGGCGATCAGACCGACCGTCAACGTGGCCTCCACCGCACCCACACCGCCCGGTGTCGGGGCCGCCGAACCGAGCGCGTTGCCGGCGAGGAAGACGACGGCGACGCTGGCGATGCTGAGCGACGTCCCCTCCTGGCCGAAGGCGCGGATCGAGGCGTCCAGGCACATCACGAAGCAGGCCGTCAGCAGCAGCATGCCGCCGATGCCGGTGACCAGCTTCTGCGGCCGCTGGAGCACGTCCAGCATGCGCGGCACGACACCCGCGAACAGCGACCTCACGCGCGTGACGACGAATTTCCTCAGGAACGGCACCGAGGTGACCACGAGCACGAGCACCGCCACCGTCAGCAGGCCCGCGATGACGGTCCGGGACGGCGACAGCGACGGCGTCTTCTCGGTACCGGTCAGGTAGCCGAAGGACAGCAGCATCAGGATGTGGCAGCCGAGCCCGAACAGCTGCGAGGCCCCGACACTCGCCACCGCGAGCCCCGGCCGCACCCCCTGGCGTTGCAGGAAGCGGGTGTTGAGCGCCACACCGCCCACCGCGGCCGGTGCGACGATCTTCACGAACGAACCGGCGACCTGGGCCGCGACCGTCCGCAGGAACCCCACCCGCTCGGGCACGAAGCCCAGCAGCGCCATGGCGGCGGCGAAGTAGCTGGCCGCCGAGAACAGCACGGCCGCGGCGACCCAGCCCCACTCGGCGTTGGCGACGAGGGGCCCGAACTCGATGTGGGTGAGCTGCGTCAGCAGGAAGTACGCGCCGATGGCACCCGCGATGAAGCTCATCAGGGTGCGCGGCTTGACCCGCTCCAGACGGGCCGGTTCGACCGGCGCCTGCGGCCTGATCAGCAGCACCTGGTGGCGGATCTGCGTCAGCAGGTCCTCCTCGCGCGCCTCCTCGATGGCGTCGTCGATGGCCCGCTTCTCCGCCCGCGCCTCCGCCTTGGCCGTCTTCTTGTCGGGCTTTTCGAGTACGGGCCTGGCGTCGTCCGGCGCTTCCTCCAGACGGGCCTGCTTGGCCTGCTGGGACGCCTCGAGGACGGCCTCGCGCTCGCGCTGGGCCCGCTCCCTGGCCAGTCTGCGCAGCGTCGCGCGCGTGGAGCGCGTCAGCGCGATGGGCTGGAGCATCGGCAGACAGTCGGCCACGGCGTCGGGACCCAGGATGCTGACCGCCGAGGCCACCGCGCGCTCCGCACCCGCCAGCAGCCCCAGGGTCGTCACCAGCTGGGCCACGTCCATGCGCAGCAGCAGGGTGCTCGCCGCGATCTCACCACCGCGCAGATCGGTGAGGATCACCGCGCCGGAACGATCCACCACGATCGCGTCACCCGCGAGCCTGCGGTGCGCGATGCGCCGCGACTGCAGCGCCTGCACCTGACGCCAGGTGTTGCGCAGCAGTTCGTCGGTGATCTCGTCCTCGGCCAGTGACTCGAGCGTGCGCCCGCCGGTGTGCTCGTACACGAGCATCACGGCGTCGGGACCGAGTTCGGAGGTGGCGATCAGCTTGGGCGCGTTGGCGCCGGCCGCGATCGCCGCGTAGGCGAGCAGCGCCTCCTGCTCCAGCGCCTGCCTGAGCGACTGGAGGCTGCTGCGGGTGGCGAAGCCGCGCAGCGTGAGATTGCGCCACACGCGGTAGAAGAAGCCCTGCGCCTGCCGCTCCCGGTCGACCACCGTCACGTCCAGCGGCGGACCGTCCTCCAGGGTGACGAAGTAGCGCCGGCCGCGGTCGCCGTTCTCCGCGGTCTCCGACACCTCCTCGCGGGCCGCGCTGACGGGGTGGAAGCCGACGGTCCGCAAGCCGGCGATCAGCGTCTGCCCGGTGGGCCGGACATTGGGCGAGCCGACCGCGTAGAGCGTCCCGTAGGCGACCGTCCAGCCGATCAGCACCGTCAGGATGATCGAGAACGGTGTGGTGTAGCCGGTCACGAGCATCGAGAACGCGTCGAGCATCAGCACGATCCACAGGACCGCCCGCCAGCGCGGCCTGCGGGACATGCCGACGGCCGTCATATAGGCGATGACGGGCGCCAGATAACCGTGCACCGGGTCGGTGAGGGCGTGGACGTCACCGGGGGAGGGCTGGGTGAGCGCCTCCTGGATCGAGCCCGGTGCGCCCTTGGCGACCCACAGGTCGGTGGCGAGCGTCACACCGTGGGCGAGGACCGCGGCAAGCACACCGTCGGCGATCCGCAGCCCGTCACGCTTGATCAGCCGCTCGATCGCGAACGCGACCGGGACCAGGAGGATCGCGATGCTGGAGGCGAGACCGGCGATCTTGATGAGCAGGTCGGGCGCCTGCCCGGTGCCCTTGTTGATGTCCTGTTCGAGACCGGAGGTGGTGCCGTGCGCGAACGCGGCGATCGCGAGCAGCACGACGATGGCCAGCACGCCGACCAGCAGCCGCATCAGGTCGGAGGGCCGGTGCACGCGCGCGGGGAGCAGCGGTTCGTCGCTCTCGACCTCGTCGGCGTGCACCTCCTCGACGCAGTCGTCGGTTTCCTTGCCGTCCGCGGCGGCGGTGTCGGGGCGCGACGAAGCGTCAGAGGTGCTCTCGGCGCCCTCCGGGTGCACACCCTGTGGCTTCATCGTCTCTTCTTGATCTCGTATCACCAGTCACCGCCCGCACGATGGTGGCATGCCCCACCGACACGCGGGGATGTCAGGGTGCACATGCGGGGGCGCACAGTCTGCCGGAAGCGCCGTCACCGGGCGAGGGATACGCACCGTCGCGAGCCCGTCACATTGTCGGTGGGGTGGTGCAGGATGGGGCGGATGAGCGAGCAGAGCCTTCCTCAGGACGCCCACCCGGAGTACGCGGACGCGCTGCCGGAGTACGCCGAGCGGGTCCTCGACGTCGCCGAACGCATTCCGCCTGGGCGTGTCATGACATACGGCGATGTCGCCGAGTGGCTGGAGGAGGGCGGCCCGCGCCAGGTGGGCCGGGTCATGGCCCTGTACGGGGGAGCTGTCGCCTGGTGGCGGGTGGTCCGCGCGGACGGCGTCCTGCTCCCGGGGCACGAACTGCGGGCGCTCGACCGGTACCGCGCCGAGGGCACGCCCCTGAAGGAGGCGAGCAGAGCCGCCGACGGCCATCTGCCCCGCCTCGACATGAGACGGGCGCGTTGGGACGGCGGCGATCGGGCGGAGGGTCACACCTGACAGCTTCCGCCATCCCGCGGGCCCGGGAGCACCCTGAGGCCCGTACGGGGGAAACTGGGCACGTCTGTGGCATGCCGTACGTTCGTGGGGTGAGGGACGTACGAGTCGCAAGCGTCGCGTGGGCCGCACGGGTCGCGCGGGAAGAAGCGGAAGCCCTGCTTCCATACTCGGCGTCGGCGTAGCGTCGGCTGCACACGTCCCCCTCACCCCCCGTCCACCGCCCTCCACGCGCGGCGGGCCGCCCGACAGCACACCCACCAGGACCGGCGAACCACGTGAGCTCCTCTTCCTCCACCAGGCGTCTGTCGCACTCCCAGGTGCGACAGGGGGCCCGTGGCGCTTATCGACTGGTGCGTACCCCACGGGCCCGCGTGGATCCCCCTCGTCTGGACGCCGCACAGCGCGCCGTGGTTGAGCACGGAACCGGACCGTTGCTCGTTCTCGCAGGTCCGGGCACCGGCAAGACCACCACCCTCGTCGAGTCGGTGGCGTCACGAATCGCCCGTGGAGGGGACCCCGCGCGCGTGCTCGTGCTGACGTTCAGCCGCAAGGCGGCCGTCGAACTGCGCGACCGCATGGCGCTGCGCATAGGAGCGGCGCGCGCCCCGCAGGCAACGACCTTCCACTCGTTCTGCTACGCCCTGGTCCGCGCCCACCAGGACAGCGACCTGTTCGTGGAACCGCTGCGGCTGCTGTCGGGACCCGAGCAGGACGTCACCGTGCGCGAACTGCTGGCCGGCCAGCCCGACCTGGAGCGGCTCGGACTCGCGCACGTGCGCTGGCCGGACGAACTGCGCGCCTGTCTGACCACCCGGGGCTTCGCCGACGAGGTCCGCGCGGTCCTCGCCCGCAGCCGCGAACTGGGCCTCGGCCCCGGAGCCCTGGACGCCTTCGCCCGCCGTATCGGCCGCCCCGACTGGCGGGCCGCGGCCGCCTTCCTCGCCGAGTACCTCGACGTCCTCGACCTGCAGGGCGTCCTCGACTACGCCGAACTGGTCCACCGCGCGGTGCTCCTCGCCCACCGCCCCGAGGTGGCCGGGCGACTCGCCGCCCAGTACGACGCCGTGTTCGTCGACGAGTACCAGGACACCGACCCGGCCCAGGTACGGCTGCTGCAGGCGCTCGCCGGGGGTGGCCGCACCCTCGTCGCCTTCGGCGACCCCGACCAGTCGATCTACGCGTTCCGAGGCGCGGACGTGAACGGCATCCTCGACTTCCCGTACGCCTTCCCGCGCGCGGACGGCCGCACGGCCCCTGTCGAGGTCCTGCGCACCTCCCGCCGCTCCGGCTCCGATCTGCTGGCCGCGACCCGCCTGGTGACCCAGCGCATGCCCCTGACCCGGCTGCCGGCCGAGAAGGTCCGCGCCCATCGGGAGCTCGCCCCGGTCCGCGAGGGGGGGCGTGTCGACGTCTACACCTTCCCGACCCCCGGCACGGAGCTGGACAACATCGCGGACATCCTGCGCAGGGCACACCTGGAGGACGGTGTGCCCTGGGGCGATATGGCCGTCCTGGTCCGCGCGGGCTCCCGCACGATCCCGACCGTGCGCCGCGCGCTCACCGCGGCCGGCGTGCCCCTGGACATCGACGGCGACGACCTGCCACTGCGGCACGAGCCCGCGGTGGCACCCCTGCTGACGGCCCTCAGGGCGGTGGCCATGGCGGAGGCCGCGGGCAGTGCCGTGGGGCCTGAAGAGGCACGGCCCGACGAGAACGCCGCGTCCCTGGGACCGTCGTCGGACGAGGAAGCCGCGTCCGCGGAACCGTCGTCGGACGAGCAGGCCGCTCCTGAGGAGGTGCCGTCGGATTCCGAGGCACCGCCGGCGGAGCTCTCCTGGCTGGACACCGAGACCGCCCTCACCCTCCTCGCCTCCCCCCTCGCCGGTATGGACGCCGCCGACCTGCGCCGCCTCGGGCGAGCCCTGCGGGACGAGGAGCGGGCCGCGGGCAACGCTTTGCCGCCGCCCTCCGACGTGCTGCTCGCGCGGGCACTCGCCGAGCCCGAACGCCTGGCCGTGCACGACCCCGCGTACGCGCGCGGAGCCCAGCGGCTCGGCGCGCTGCTCGGCAAGGCCCGTGAGCGTCTCGCGAACGGCGGCAGCGCCGAGGAGGCGCTGTGGGACCTGTGGGAGGGCACGCCGTGGCCCGCGCGTCTGGAGCGGGCCGCCCGGCGCGGCGGCGCCGCGGGGCGCAACGCGGACCGGGATCTCGACGCCGTGTGCGCACTGTTCGCGACGGCCGCGCGCGCGGAGGAGCGCACCGGGGGCCGCGGCGCCCTGAACTTCCTGGAGGAGATCGACGCCGAGGACATCGCCGCCGACACCCTCACCCGGCGTGCCGTACGCCCCGACGCCGTCCGCCTGATGACCGCGCACCGCTCCAAGGGCCTGGAGTGGCGGCTGGTCGTCATCGCGGGCGTCCAGGAAGGTCTGTGGCCGGACCTGCGCCGCCGCGGCTCCCTCCTGGAGGCCGACCGCATCGGCCGTGACGGACTCGCCGAACCGCTCACCCCGGGCGCCCTGCTCGCCGAGGAGCGCCGCCTGTTCTACGTGGCCGCCACGCGTGCGCGTGAGCGACTCGTCGTCACGGCGGTGAAGGCACCGGCCGACGACGGCGACCAGCCCTCCCGTTTCCTGACCGAACTCGGCGTCGAACCCAAGGACGTGACCGGCCGCCCGCGCCGCCCCCTGTCGGTCGCCGCCCTGGTCGCCGAACTTCGCGCCACCACCGTCGATCCGCGCGTCTCCGACACCCTGAGGAAGGCCGCCGCCCGTCGGCTGGCCCGGCTCGCCGCCCTCGCCGACGAGGACGGCCGCCCGCTCGTCCCCTCGGCGCACCCCTACCGCTGGTGGGGCATGTTCGAGCCGACCGAGTCCAAGGTGCCGCTGCGCAACCGCGACCAGCCCGTCGTGCTCTCCGGCAGCGCCCTCGACCAGCTCGCCAACACCTGCGCCCTCCAGTGGTTCCTGGGCCGCGAGGTGAAGGCCGACGCGCCCGCGACGGTCGCCCAGGGCTTCGGCAACGTCGTGCACGTCCTCGCCGACGAGGTCGCCTCCGGGCACACCCCCGCCGACCTCGACGTGCTCATGGAGCGCCTCGACTCCGTGTGGAACGCGCTCGCCTTCGACGCGCCCTGGAAGTCGGCGCAGGAGAAGGAGCACGCGCGCGTGGCGCTCGAACGCTTCCTGAAGTGGCACGTCATGGACCGCACCGGCCGCACCCCGGTGGCCAGCGAGCACGACTTCGACGTCACCCTCGAAGCGGGCGAGGTCGAGGTACGCATCCGCGGCCAGATGGACCGCGTCGAGACCGACGGCGAGGGACGCGCGTACGTCGTCGACTTCAAGACCGGCAAACAGCCGGTGAGTTCCGCCGAAGTCGAACGTCACCCCCAGCTCGCCGTCTACCAGCTCGCCGTGCGCGAGGGCGCCGTCGACGAGGCCTTCGACGGCGTACGGCCCGAGCCGGGCGGCGCCGAACTCGTCCACCTGCGGCAGGGTGCCCCCAAGCGGGACGGCGGCGAGACGCTGCCGAAGGTGCAGGCGCAGGAGCCGCTGGAGGGGGAGTGGGTCGGCGACCTGCTCGCCACGGCGGCCGGCAAGGTCCTCGACGAACGGTTCACCCCGAACGCCGGGCAGCACTGCAGCCACTGCGCGTTCCGGGCGTCGTGCAGCGCCCAGCCCGAGGGCCGGCAGGTTGTGGAGTGAGGTGAACATGCCGGTGTGATCAGTCGCACCACGCGTGCTGACCTGCGCATCCTCCGGCCCGAAGGGCGATTCGTCCTCCGCTGTCAGTGCGCGCCGCTAGCCTCTGCGACATGCCCGCCCGTATCACCGATCCCGATCAGCTCAAGGAGCTCCTCGGCATCCCGTTCACCCCGGAGCAGACGGTCTGCATCACCGCGCCGCCCGCCCCGCAGGTGATCGTGGCCGGCGCCGGCTCGGGCAAGACGACGGTGATGGCGGCCCGCGTGGTCTGGCTGGTCGGCACCGGCCAGGTCGCCCCCGAACAGGTCCTCGGCCTCACCTTCACCAACAAGGCCGCCGGTGAACTCGCCGAGCGCGTCCGCAAGGCACTCGTCAAGGCGGGCGTCACCGACCCCGACGTCATCGACCCGGACAACCCGCCGGGCGAGCCCGTGATCTCCACGTACCACGCCTTCGCGGGCCGCCTGCTGACCGACCACGGCCTGCGCATCGGCCTCGAACCGACCTCACGCCTCCTCGCCGACGCCACCCGCTACCAGCTCGCCGCGCGCGTGCTGCGCGAGGCCCCCGGCCCCTACCCGGCCCTGACCCGCTCCTTCGCGGACCTGGTCAGCGACCTCCTCACCCTCGACGCCGAACTCGCCGAGCACCTGGTCCGCCCCGAGCAGGTGCGCGCCCACGACGCCCAGCTGCTGCTGACCCTCCAGGGCGCAAAGCTCACCAACGACGCCCTGCGCAAGGTCCCCGAGGCGGCCGCCGCCCGCCGTGAACTCGCCGACCTGGTCGTCCGCTACCGGGCCGCAAAACGCGAACGCGACCTGCTCGACTTCGGCGACCAGATCGCCCTGTCCGCGCGCCTCGCGGGGATTCCCGAGGTGGGCGGCATCCTGCGGGACGAGTTCCGGGTGGTGCTGCTCGACGAGTACCAGGACACCTCGGTCGCCCAGCGCGTCCTGCTGGCGGGTCTGTTCGGCGGCGGCACCGGCCACCCGGTCACCGCCGTCGGCGACCCCTGCCAGGCCATCTACGGATGGCGGGGAGCCTCCGTCGCCAACCTCGACGACTTCCCCGAGCACTTCGCCCACCCCGACGGCCGCCCCGCCACCCGCCAGGCGCTCAGCGAGAACCGCCGCAGCGGCGGCCGTCTCCTCGACCTCGCCAACGGCCTCGCCGAGCCCCTGCGCGCCATGCACGCGGGCGTGGAGGCCCTCCGCCCGGCCCCCGGCGCCGAACGCGACGGCATGGTGCGCTGCGCCCTCCTGCCCACCCACGCCGACGAGATGGACTGGCTCGCGGACTCGATCGCCCATCTCGTACGGACCGGAAAGGCGCCCGGCGAGATCGCCGTCCTGTGCCGCACCGCGACCGACTTCGCCGAGATCCAGGGCGCCCTCGTCGAGCGGGACGTCCCGGTGGAGGTGGTCGGCCTCTCGGGCCTGCTGCACCTGCCCGAGGTCGCCGACCTGGTCGCCGTCTGCGAGGTCCTCCAGGACCCCGGCGCCAACGCCTCCCTGGTCCGCCTCTTGACGGGCCCGCGCTGGCGGATCGGCCCGCGTGACCTCGCCCTCCTCGGCAGGCGCGCCCGGCGTCTGGTGTCCCACACGCGTGTGGACGGCGGCGACGACCCCGACCGCCGGCTCGCCGAGGCCGTCGAGGGGGTCGACCCGGCCGAGGTGATATCGCTCGCCGACGCCCTGGAGACCTTCCTGGAGACGCCCCTCTACAGCGACGGCGAGGACGACGACGGGCTGCCCTTCTCACCGGACGCGCGCGTGCGGTTCGCGCGCCTGGCCACCGAACTGCGCGATCTGCGCCGCTCTCTCGCCGACCCTCTGATGGACGTCCTGCACCGCGTCCTCGCCGTCACCGGCCTGGAGGTCGAACTCTCGGCGTCCCCGCACGCGTTGGCCGCCCGCCGCCGCGAAACCCTGTCCAACTTCCTCGACATCGCCGCCTCCTTCGCGGCCGGGGACAACGAGGCGAGCCTCCTCGCCTTCCTCGGCTTCCTACGCACCGCCGCCCAGTACGAGAAGGGCCTCGACAACGCCCTGCCCGGTGGCGAGAACACCGTCAAGGTGCTCACCGCGCACAAGTCCAAGGGCCTGGAGTGGGACGTCGTCGCCGTCCCCGGCCTGGTCACCGGGACGTTCCCGAGCAGCCAGGGACGCGAGAAGTGGACCGCCCAGGGCAAGGTGCTGCCGCACGCGCTGCGCGGCGACAGAGACACCCTCCCCGACGTCACCTCCTGGGACGCACGGGGCATGAAGGCCTTCCACGAGGCCATGAAGGACCACCAGCACACCGAGGAACTCCGCCTCGGCTACGTCACCTTCACCCGCCCCCGCTCCCTCCTGCTCGGCTCCGGCCACTGGTGGGGGCCCACCCAGAAGAAGCCCCGGGGACCGTCCGACTTCCTCCAGGCCCTGCACGACCACTGCACGACCGGCCACGGCGAGATCGAGGCATGGGCCGACGAGCCCGCCGAGGACGAGGAGAACCCCGCGCTGCACACCCGGACCGAGGACCAGATCTGGCCCCTCCCTCTGGACGACAGGGCCCTGGCCCGACGCCGGGCTGCCGCCCAGACGGTCCTGGACCACCTGGAGGACCTCGCCGCCCACCCGGGCACCCACCCCGCGGCCGTACACGACCCGGACACCTACGACGATCCGGACTGGCCCCCGCCGCCGGACGACGACGAGGCGCCGTACGGCGACGGACCGCCGTACGCCGAGGAGTCCCCTTTCGAGGACGAGACCGTCGGGGAAGACGCCCCCGACGACTGGGACACCTTCACGACGGACCGCCCGGCCGTCCCGCACCAGGCCACCGCCCCGGAGCCCGTCACCGCACCGGCACGCCCCCATCCCGCGGAACCGGAACCCCTCACCCCGGAGGAAGCCCGCGCCATCGCCTCCTGGGACCGCGACCTCGACGCTCTCACCGGCGAACTGCTGCGCACGCGGCAAGCGGTCACCGACGTACCCCTGCCCGCGTCGCTCACCGCGTCCCAGGTGCTCCGCCTGGCCGCCGACCCCGATGGGCTCGCGCAGGAACTCGCGCGCCCCATGCCGCGCCCTCCGCAACCCGCCGCACGTCAGGGCACCCGCTTCCACGCCTGGGTCGAGGCCCGCTTCGAAGCCCTGACCCTGCCCATGCTGGAGCCGGACGACCTGCCCGGCAGCGACGCCGAGATCGCCGACGAACGCGACCTGGAAGCCCTCAAGGACGCCTTCGAGCGCACCGAGTACGCCCACCGCACCCCCTACCGCCTCGAGACGCCCTTCCAGCTCGCCATCGCGGGCCGCGTGATCCGGGGCCGTATCGACGCCGTCTACCGGCACAGCGACGGGGACACCACGACGTACGAGATCGTCGACTGGAAGACCGGCCGCACCCGCACCGCCGACCCCCTGCAGCTCGCCGTGTACCGGCTGGCCTGGGCCGAGCGGCAGGGCGTGCCTGTGGAATCGGTCACTGCGGCGTTCCTGTACGTCCGCACCGGAGACGTCGTACGCCCCAGGAACCTGCCGGACCGGGCCGCCCTGGAGCGGCTGCTCACCCAGGAACCGGGAGGGCGATCGGACGGCTTCGAGCCGGCGAACTGTGAGGAACCGCCCACCGAGGATGTCGGTGCGGGCCGATAGGCTCATGACCATGAGCCAACCCGTTGACAGTGTCGTCAGCGCTGTCCGTCCGTACATCGAGCAGCACCGCGCCGCCTTCCTCGACGACCTCGCCGAATGGCTGCGCATCCCGTCCGTCTCGGCCCAGCCCGACCACGGACCCGATGTACGCCGCAGCGCCGACTGGCTCGCCGCCAAGCTCAAGGAGACCGGTTTCCCCACGGTCGAGGTCTGGGAGACCCCGGGCGGGCCCGCCGTCTTCGCGGACTGGCCCGCCGGGGACCCCGCGGCGCCCACGGTCCTCGTCTACGGCCACCACGACGTACAGCCCGCCGCCCGCGAGGACGGCTGGGACAGCGACCCCTTCGAGCCGGTCGTCCGCGACAACCGTCTCTACGCGCGCGGGGCGGCCGACGACAAGGGCCAGGTCTTCTTCCACACCCTCGGCGTCCGCGCCCACCTCGCCGCCACCGGCCGCACCGACCCGGCGGTGCACCTGAAGCTGCTCGTCGAGGGCGAGGAGGAGTCCGGCTCCCCGCACTTCCGCGCGCTGGTCGAGGAGCGCGCCGACCGGCTCGCCGCCGACGCCGTGATCGTCTCCGACACCGGCATGTGGGCCGAGGACACCCCCACCGTGTGCACCGGCATGCGCGGCCTCGCCGAATGCGAGATCCGCCTCTACGGCCCCGACCAGGACATCCACTCCGGCTCCTTCGGCGGCGCCGTCCCCAACCCGGCCACGGCCGCCGCCCGCCTCGTCGCCGCGCTGCACGACGAACACGCGCGCGTGGCGGTCCCCGGGTTCTACGACGGCATCGCCGAACTCACCGACCGTGAGCGGGAGCTCTTCGCCGAACTGCCCTTCGACGAGGAGCAGTGGCTGCGCACCGCCAAGTCGCACGCCACCCACGGCGAGGCCGGACACACCACCCTGGAGCGCGTCTGGGCCCGCCCCACCGCCGAGGTCAACGGCATCGGCGGCGGCTACCAGGGCCCCGGCAGCAAGACGATCGTCCCGTCCTCCGCGATGGTCAAACTCTCGTTCCGGCTGGTGGCCGGCCAGGACCCCGGCCACATCGAGAAGGCCGTCCGCGCCTGGGCCGTCGAACACGTGCCTGCCGGGATCCGGCAGGAGATCACGTTCGGCGCCGCCACGCGCCCGTGCCTGACCCCGCTGGACCACCCCGCCCTCACGTCCGTCGTACGGGCCATGGGCCGCGCCTTCGACCAGCCGGTCCGCTTCACCCGCGAGGGCGGCTCGGGGCCGGCCGCCGACCTCCAGGAAGTCCTCGGCGCACCCGTGCTGTTCCTCGGCATCTCCGTGCCCTCCGACGGCTGGCACGCGCCCAACGAGAAGGTCGAGCTCGATCTGCTGCTCAAGGGTGTCGAGACCTCCGCGTACCTGTGGGGTGATCTCGCCGAGCACTGGAGCCATGCGCCCTGACCGTCCCGCGCCGCCCGGACCGGCAGCGCGCGGGGCACACTGAAAGAGCCGCCCCGCACCGCGAAGCCCGCCGGGCCGGGTCGCCCTCCGTCGTACGTCCACCGAACCGCCCGCTGAAACAATCCGCTGCACCGGGGGAGTTGGAAGCACCCGTGACCACCTGGACCGACCACACCGCCGACCGTCCTGTCTCGCTCACCGCCCCCAGCGGCATCGACCGCGCCGCGCACCACCGGCTCGACGAGGCCTGGCTCGCGGCGGCATGGAGCCACCCCACGACCCGCTGCTTCGTGGTCTCCGGAGGTCAGGTCCTCATAGACGAGACGCCGGACGGCCGTACCGAACTCGTCATGACCCCCTCCTTCGAGGCCCCGCTCACCGAGGCGCACCGCTACTTCCTCGGCATCGACGAGGACGGCGTCCGCTACTTCGCCCTCCAGAAGGACGCCCTGCCGGGCCGCATCGACCAGTCCGCGCGCCCCGCCGGTCTGCGCGAGGCCGGACTGCTGCTGTCCGCGCGCGAGGCGGGCCTGATGGTGCACGCGGTCGGCCTGGAGAACTGGCAGCGCACCCACCGATTCTGCTCCCGCTGCGGCGAGCGCACCGTCATCGCCGCGGCCGGCCACATCCGCCGCTGCCAGGCCTGCGGCGCCGAGCACTACCCGCGCACCGACCCGGCCGTGATCATGGCCGTCACGGACGACGAGGACCGCATCCTGCTGGGCCGCCAGGTGCACTGGCCGGAGGGCCGCTTCTCGACGCTGGCCGGCTTCGTCGAACCGGGCGAGTCCATCGAGCAGTCGGTGCGCCGCGAGGTCTTCGAGGAAGCCGGCATCACCGTCGGCCCGGTCGAGTACGTCGCCAGTCAGCCCTGGCCGTTCCCCTCCAGCCTCATGCTCGGCTTCATGGCCCGCGCCACCTCCACCGACATCAACGTCGACGGCGACGAGATCCACGAGGCCCGCTGGTTCTCCCGCGACGACCTCCAGGCCGCCTTCGAGTCCGGCGAGGTCCTGCCGCCGTACGGCATCTCGATCGCGGCCCGTCTGATCGAGCTCTGGTACGGCAAGCCGTTGCCGACGAGGAGTTTCGTCTGAGAGGCCGGGCATGTCCGGCCCGTACTGGAACCACAACGTCCACTACCACCCCTTGGTGCTCGACGCCGTCCCTGACGGCTGCCGGGAGGCCCTGGACGTCGGGTGCGGGGACGGGCTGCTCGCCCGCAAGCTGGCCGGCAAGGTCGCGTCCGTCACGGGCGTCGACCGCTCACCGGAGATGATCAGGCAGGCGCGCGCGGCCGCCTCCGGGAACATCACGTTCCTGGAGGCGGACTACCTCGACGGAACGGCCCTCACCGCGGGCACGTACGACTTCGTCAGCGCGGTCGCCGTGGTGCATCACGCGCCCTTCGAGGACGCGGTCGCCGGCCTGGTCCGGCTGCTGGCCCCCGGTGGACGGCTCGTGATCGTGGGGATGGCGTACAACAAGACAGGGCTGGACCGGGTGATCAGCGCCTGCGGCCTGCCTCTGTCCCTGTTCCTCAGAGGGCTGCGGGGCGGCAGGCGGGCCCCGGCCGGTATGCCCATGGAGGACTCGGCGATGCACTGGGGCGAGGCCCGTCGGGCCGCCCGCCGTCTTCTGCCCGGCTGCCGTTACCGGCGTCGACTGCTGTGGCGCTATACGGCGGTGTGGGACAAACCACAAGAAGGCGGTTCCTGAGCTGCCTCAGGAACCGCCTCCGTGCCCGCGCACCTACGCGCTGATCTTCTGCTTCACCTGCGCCAGCGACGGGTTGGTCAGCGTCGAACCGTCTGCGAAAAGTACAGTCGGGACTGTCTGATTCCCGCCGTTCGCCTTCTCCACGAGGGCCGCGGACGCCGGGTCCTGCTCGATGTTGATCTCGGTGTACGCGATGCCCTCGCGGTCCAGCTGCTTCTTCAGCCGCTGGCAGTAACCGCACCAGGTGGTGCTGTACATCGTCACAGTGCCCTGCATGTCTCGCGCGCTCCTTCGGTGGCTCGGGGACGAGGCCGTCCTACGGGGAACGTATGCGACCGGGACGCCATTCCCGCCCCGGGGTGCTTGGCCAGGTGACGCCTGCCGCATTAGTACGACTGCGGCTACCTGCCTGTGGACAACCGGCTCACCCGCCTCCGCCGACCTGGCAGCATGGCCATGTGACAGCAGCAACGCACTCCACGCTCTTCCCGCACACACCGGATACGGCCGACGCGGTGCTCGAAGGGCTGGACCCCGAGCAGCGTGAGGTGGCCACCGCCCTGCACGGGCCGGTGTGCGTGCTGGCGGGCGCCGGCACCGGCAAGACTCGGGCGATCACCCACCGCATCGCCTACGGGGTCCGGGCCGGGATCCTCCAGCCCTCCAGCGTGCTCGCCGTCACCTTCACCAACCGTGCCGCCGGGGAGATGCGCGGACGCCTGCGCCAGCTCGGCGCCGCGGGTGTCCAGGCGCGTACGTTCCACTCGGCGGCCCTGCGGCAGCTCCAGTACTTCTGGCCGAAAGCAGTCGGTGGCTCCATGCCCCGGCTCATCGACCGCAAGGTCCAGCTCGTCGCCGACGCGGCCGCCGCCTGCCGCATCCGCCTCGACCGGGGCGAGCTGCGGGACGTCACCGGCGAGATCGAGTGGTCCAAGGTCACCCAGACCGTGCCGTCCGACTACGCCCTCGCAGCCGCGAAGGCCGGCCGTGAGACCCCTCGCGCCGCGGCCGAGATCGCCCAGCTCTACGCCGCCTACGAGGACCTCAAGCGCGACCGTGCCGTCATCGACTTCGAGGACGTCCTGCTGCTGACCGTCGCCGTCCTCCAGGACCGGCACGACATCGCCGAGCAGGTCCGTGCCCAGTACCAGCACTTCGTCGTCGACGAGTACCAGGACGTCAGCCCCCTCCAGCAGCGCCTGCTGGAGCTGTGGCTCGGACAGCGCGACACCCTGTGCGTCGTCGGTGACGCCAGCCAGACGATCTATTCGTTCACCGGAGCAACTCCCGACCATCTGCTCGACTTCCGCACCCGCCACCCCGGCGCCACCGTCGTCAAGCTGGTCCGCGACTACCGCTCCACCCCCCAGGTCGTCCATCTCGCCAACGGCCTGCTCGCCCAGGCCCGCGGCCGCGCCGCCGACCACCGGCTGGAACTGATCTCCCAGCGCCGGCCCGGCCCCGAGCCCGTCTACACCGAGTACACCGACGAGCCCGCCGAGGCCGAGGGTGCCGCCCGCCGCATCCGGGAACTCATGAACGCGGGCGTCAGGGCCAGCGAGATCGCCGTCCTGTTCCGCACCAACTCCCAGTCCGAGACCTACGAACAGGCCCTCGCCGACGCCGGTGTGCCCTACCAGTTGCGCGGCGCCGAGCGGTTCTTCGACCGGCCCGAGGTGCGCAGGGCCATCGTCAACCTCCGGGGCGCGGCCCGCTTCGGCGGCAACGACTCGCGGCTGGACGACGCCGTCGACCTGCCCTCCCAGGTGCGTGCCGTGCTCTCGGGCGAGGGTTGGACCACCAAGACGCCGGCCGGCTCAGGGGCCGTCAGGGAGCGCTGGGAGTCGCTGGCCGCCCTGCTGAACCTCGCGCAGGACTTCACCGCCGCGCGATCCGGCGCCACCCTGAACGACCTCATGGCCGAACTCGACGAGCGGGCCGGTGCCCAGCACGCCCCGACCGTCGAGGGCGTCACCCTCGCCTCGCTGCACTCGGCCAAGGGTCTGGAGTGGGACGCCGTGTTCCTGGTCGGTGTCGCCGAGGGCATGATGCCGATCACCTACGCGAAGACCGACGAGCAGATCGAGGAGGAACGCAGGCTCCTCTATGTCGGCGTCACCCGCGCCCGCGAGCGCCTCCATCTCTCCTGGTCGCTCTCCCGCTCGCCCGGCGGCCGCCCCAACCGCCGCCCGAGCCGCTTTCTCGACGGGCTGCGCCCCGGCTCCACCGCCACCACGGGGCGGAGCGTCGGCGGCGGCCCCGGAGGCGTCGAGCGCGGCTTCGCGAGCGCCGTCGGCGCCGCCCCGAGACGCACCCAGCGCACCCCGGCGCGCTGCCGGGTGTGCGGGCGCACGCTCACCGACGCGGGCGAGCTGAAACTCATGCGTTGCGAGGAATGTCCCTCCGACATGGACGAGGGGCTGTACGAGCGGCTGCGCGACTGGCGTGCCGTACAGGCGCAGCGCAGCGGACAGCCGGCCTTCTGCGTCTTCACGGACAAGACGCTGATGGCCATCGCCGAGACCGTGCCCGACGACGAGCACGAGCTGGCGCGGATCCCGGGCGTCGGCCTGCGCAAGCTCAACCGCTACGGAGCCGATGTGCTGACCATCTGCGCAGGCCGGGAGCTTGCGGAGGAAGAAGACGAGGGCTGATTTCAACTCGTCGAAAAAATAGTTTGCGCATGCCCCAGCAATCCCCATAGGTTCTTAGCCACGGGGACGGAGGCCTTCTCGGAGGCCCCGATTCCGTGCTCTACTTGCATATCCGTCGGACAGCGGCTCGCGCCGCCGTCCCCCGAGACGCCGAGAGGAGGCGATTGAAGTGATCAGCATCAACAGCAGCCAGGCCATCAGCACCGCCAAAATGACCGATCGCTCGGTCGTCTCCACCTGCATGCTCGGCGTTTCGAACCTGGGCACCGGTCTGTCCGGCGTTCCTGCCGTGCGTCCGGCGTCCTCCGTGTCTCTCGCGGTCCTTCCCGTCCGTGAGCGCAATGAGCGACCGACCAAGGCACTGGAAGCAGTAGTGGCACAGGCGCATGTCTATGCCTTTGCGGCGGCCGGTGCCGGATTCCGGAAGCAGACGACGCAGCACCACCTGATGTGGGCCTTCCGTGGGCCAGAACCCTGGAGTGATCCAGCCTGATCGCCGATCAGGCCGGCGCCTTCAGGGCCGCGGAACCCCATCCGGGATCCGCGGCCCTTCTGTTTTCCCCGAACGGGGAGAGCGGAGCGAAGGGGCCTCGGGACAAGAAAAGAACCCGGTACCAAGCGACCACCGGTCCCACAGGGCCGGACCGAACAGACGAGGAAGACGAACCGTGCAACTCGAAGCGCACGCCCCGTCCGTACCGCCTTCCGAAACGATCCCCCCGCCCGGCCTCACGGAGGACTCCACCTTGATCCCGCTCACTGCGCTCACCGCGCTCGACGACGCCATCGAGAACCTCGGCGTACCCGTCCCCTGCCGTTCCTACGACCCGGAGGTCTTCTTCGCCGAGTCGCCGGCCGACGTCGAGTACGCCAAGTCCCTCTGCCGCACCTGCCCGCTGATGGAGGCATGCCTCGCCGGCGCCAAGGAGCGGCGTGAGCCCTGGGGCGTCTGGGGTGGAGAGCTGTTCGTCCAGGGTGTCGTCGTCGCCCGGAAGCGGCCGCGTGGCCGCCCGCGCAAGAACCCGGTCTCGGCATGAACATCGCAGGAACGATCGACCGCCCCCTCACGAACGACCCCACGAAGCAGGCCCCGATGAAGCCGTCCACCAGCGAGCCCGCAGGCTCCGCGATCCCAGACTTCACCACCACGGACGCGAACGACTCGCGTCAGAACAGGACCCGAGAGATGCAACTCATCCCAGAAGCCCTGGCTCGTGCGCATATGCACGACCGGCTGCAAGAGGCCGAGCAGGAACGCCGGGCGATCCGCCTGGCGACCGCCCGCCGGATGCAGCGCCGGGCCGAGCGCGCCTCCCTGCGTGCTCGCCGAGCGCTGGCCATGGCCGTCATGCAGTAACGCGAACCGGTGCGGTAACCCGACCCGGTAGTTCCCCGCGGGGGCCGGTCCGTCCATCGGACCGGCCCCCGCGGGGCGTTGTGCGCAGCCGGGCCCGGCTCACGCCTCCGCGGCCGACTCCTGCTCGTCCTGTTCCTCCTCCGGCACGAACCCCGGCAGCCACTCCTCCAGTTCCTCGCGCAACCGCACCGTCGCGCCCAGCTGGCAGAGGACACCGATGGTGCTCAGGGTGACCCGGTGTATCAGCAGGTATGCCGGGGGGAGGTTGAGCTGTTTGCCCAGTTGGTGGGCGGGGGAGCGGGGGTCCGCGATCCGGGCGGCCTGACTGCGCATCCAGCCGCGGGTGAAGGTGAACTCGTCGACCTCGGCCGGTTCGATGATCGGCAGGAGGTAGTCGAGGACCGCGTCGGGATCCAGCTCTATGGACTCCTTGACGAAACCCTCGACCCGGAGGAGTTCGTAGACCGCCTCCGCCTCACCGTCCAGCGTCATGCGCAGGCAGGTGCCGATGGTGTCCGGCAGACCGCCCTGGAGCCGGTCGACCGTGCCGAAGTCCAGGACGCCCAGGCGCCAGTCCTCCTCGCCGTCCGGTCCGCCGGGCAGGAGCCGGAAGTTGCCCGGGTGCGGGTCGGCGTGCAGCAGGCCGGTGCGCGCGGGGCCGGAGAAGAGGAACCGGGCCAGGAGCTGCCCGGCGCGGTCGCGCTGCTCCTGAGTACCGTCCGAGATCACCTCCGACAGCGGGACCCCCTCGATCCACTCCGTGATCAGGACCTGGTCGCTCTGGTGGACCACGGCCGGAACCACGACGTCCGGATCGTCCGCGAACTCCTCGGCATGGGCCTGCTGGGCCTGCGCCTCCAGGCCGTAGTCGAGCTCCTCCGAGACCCGGTCGCGCAGCTCGGTGATGAGCGGCTTGATGTCGATGCCGGGAACCAGGGGCCCCAACAGGCGAGCGAAGCGGCCCAGTTGGGTCAGGTCGGACAGCAGGGCCTCCCCGGCCCCCGGGTACTGGACCTTGACCGCCACCTCGCGCCCGTCACGCCATACGGCCCGGTGCACCTGGCCGATCGACGCCGCCGCGGAGGGCTTGTCGTCGAACTCGGCGAACAGCTCCCGCCAGCCCTCGCCCAGACGCTCCTCGAGGACCGCGTGCACGGTGCGGGTCGGCATCGGAGGCGCCGCCTCCTGGAGCTTCGTCAGGGCCGCGCGGTAGGGGCCGGCCACCTCCTCGGGGAGCGCCGACTCGAAGACGGACAGGGCCTGGCCGAACTTCATGGCCCCGCCCTTGAGCTCTCCGAGCACCTTGAACAACTGGTCCGCGGTGCGCTGTTGCAGTTCGCGGCCGACGATCTCCGCGGACTCGCCCACGATCCGCTTGCCGAGTCCCCAGGTGGCCCGCCCGGCGAAGCCGAGCGGGAGCGCGGCGAGCTTGGCGGTTCGGGTGACCGCCTTCCGGGGAAGATCAGACATGCGCCCTCCAGGTCCCAGCCGGCCGTGGCGCGGTTGCCTTACGGCACAACTCCTCCGACGACCGTTGCTCCATCATTGTCTCGTGCGCAGCCTCCTCCTTGGAGGTGTGTTCTCCCTTACCTTTCTCCGCGGCCCCGCACGGACATGCGGGATGCGGCGGGACCGGCCGGGCGTGCCAGGTCATACCGGGCAGTGAGACCTCCCAGCGGGCGCCCGCGCTCGACGGGAGGCGGCCGTCCAGGAAAGCGAGCGTGTGAGCGGCCGCGAGACCGGCGACCGTCGTGGCCAGTGCCAGGTCACAGGGGCGCACCGACAGTCGTCTGCTGCCCGAGCGCCACTGCGCCACCAGCCGGGGCCAGGCCTGGTCGCGGTCGGTCCGCGCCTCGTGCAGACAGCCCGCGCAGCCCGTCTCGCCCGGCAGGACGAGAGGACCGACCACTCCTGTGGCCTCGACCACACCGGCGTACAGATGCGGTGTGCCGGACCGTACGAGGGGTTCGCCGGTGGCCGGGGCGGGCGCGTGGACCTCGACGTCGTCCCGCGGGGCGAGGACGACCAGGGAGAACCCGGGGTCGTCCGCCGTCACCGAGGCCCGGGAGCCGTTGCGCGGCGGGCGTCCGGGGGCCGCCGCGGACACGGCCCGGCGTGCGGCGGCATCCCTGCGGTCGCCGACGGAGGCGGCGGGGAGCCCGCCCGGGGCGACGTCCCCCGGCTCGACCCGGCCGCCGTCCCGCACGTCGACCTCTCCGACGCCGGCTCCCGAGAGCAGTGCGGCCAGCGCCACGCCCACCCGGCCGGCCCCTCTGACCTGTACGCGCAGTGAGCGGCGGGCGGCCAGGAGTCTCATCGCGTCACCCGGCTCCGACGTGGTCAGCGAGAGGGAGGCCAGGTCGGGTGCCAGCCGGTCGAGGACCTCCTTCTTCCCCCGCAGCGCGTCCGCCGCCGGCCCGCCGCCCCTGGCGTCGTCGACGAGTCCGGCCCGCGCCAGCCGTCCCACCAGCGTGTCGACATGGCCGTCGGGCAGATCCATACGGCGTCCCTCCTCCCGCAGCAGCGCGAGACCGCGCGTGCCGTTGAGCAGGTCGAGGAAGCTGCCCGTCGCCGTGTCGATGGGGCCCAGCGTCAGCGCGTGCGCCGGGGTCATCCCGAACTGCACGGTGTTGAGATCGCGCCAGCCGCGCCGCAGCGCCGGTTTCATCTGCGGAACCATCGTGTACTCGAGCGGAACCACTGCTTGCATGACAGGCCCCCGTAGCCCTCGTAGAACGTCCCCGTCCGCCGCCGGAGCCCGGACCACGGTCGATCGCGGCTGCGGCGGCGATGCCAGCATGCCCGGACCCGGGGGGCAGGTGCCGAAAGTTGTCCACAGGTGGGGGCCATTCGTCGTACAAATCAGACGCATGGTGGGCGATCGGAACCGAACCGTCCCGGAGTCGGGACTTCCCCCGTGTGCAGAGGGTAACGTCAGGGCGTGCCCGCCGACCCACTGCACAGCGCCGGAATGCCACAGCGCAGCACGACGAGCCAGCCGCCGAGCGGCTCGGGGGCGAGCGCGATCGAGGTGCGCAGGAGCAGCCGTCGACGCCGGACGGTCTCCGCATACCGCGAGGGCGATCGCACCGTCGTGCTCATCCCTGCCCGGATGTCCGAGGCGGAGGAACAGCGCTGGGTGAGCGTCATGCTCGACAAGCTGGCCGCCCAGGAGAGCAAGCGGGTCCTCGGCGACACCGAACTCTCCGAGCGCGCCCAGCGTCTCTCGGCCCAGTACTTCGACGGCCGGGCGCGGCCCACCTCGGTCCGCTGGGTCACCAACCAGAACACCCGCTGGGGCTCGTGCACCCCGGCGGAGGGCAGCATCCGGCTGTCGCACCGGCTCCAGGGCATGCCGGAGTACGTCGTCGACTACGTCCTGCTCCACGAGCTCGCGCATCTGCTCGTGCCCGGACACGGACCCCGCTTCTGGCGGCTGCTGGAGGCCTATCCGCGCACCGAGCGGGCCAAGGGCTATCTCGAGGGTGTGGTCGCCGCGGACCGGTTGCCGCATCTTCCGGGCGTCTGACCGACGACTCGAACGGGTTTTTGTACCGGATCTGTACCGACCTGAGCCGGTGTCGGTGTTTGCCGTTAGCCTGTCGCGACGCACTTGCATTCGGGATGGGGGACGGTCGTTACGCATGGCCAGGGAATTCCAACGCGGCCACAAGGCCAAGATCAGTGACCTGACCGCGGGCACGGACCTGTACGTGGGAGTACAGATCTCGGGCCCCGGACTGACCTTCGACATCAGCTGCTTCGGCCTCGACGCCGACGAACGGCTCTCGGACGACCGGTATTTCATCTTCTTCAACCAGCCGAAGTCCCCCGAGGACTCCATCCAGCTCCTCGGCGCGCAGTCGGGCGACACGGAGTCGTTCCGGGTCACACTCGATCGGATTCCGTCGCAGATCCAGAAGCTGTCGTTCACGGCGACGATCGACGGCGCCGGCCAGATGTCGCAGATCGCCCCCGGCTATCTCCGTATCGTCGCCGGTGGCGAGGAGGTGGCCCGCTACTCGTTCGACGGCAGCGAGTTCTCCACCGAGCGCGCAGTGATGCTGGGCGACCTGTATCTGAAGGACGTCTGGCGGTTCGCCGCGGTCGGCCAGGGCTTCGACGGCGGTCTGGACGCACTGCTGAAGAACTTCGGCGGCGAGGTCGCCGAGGAGGAGCCCGCGTCCGCGCCCCAGCAGCCCGCGGTCCCGGCCCAGTCCCAGGCTCCGGCCTTCGCCCCGCCGCCGCAGGCCGCCGCGCCGCCCGCGCCCGCACCGGCGCCCTCGTTCGGCGCACCGCAGGCCCCCGCGGCCCCCGCGCCCGCCCCGTCCGTCCACGCCGCTCCGGCCATCGCCGGGACCACCCCGCCCGCGCCCGCCGCGCCGACGAGTCCGCAGACGTTCACCCCTCCGGGTCAGTACACCCCGCCGGGCCAGACGTTCACGCCGCCCGGCGCACCTCCGGCGGGCCAGTACGCGCCCCCCGGCGCACCCGCCGGCCAGTTCACGCCCCCGGGCGCTGTGGCCGGCCAGTTCGCGCCTCCCGGTGCTCCCGGAGCCGTCCCCGGCCAGGCGCAGCCCTTCGGTGGCGGCACCCAGCTCGCCCCCGTGCCGCCCGAGGCCAACGTCCGGGTCGTCCTGACCAAGTACGCGGAAGCCCCCGTCGGCGACCGCTGGACGGAACAGAACCAGAACCTGGTGCGGGCCACCCTCACCAAGGACGCCCCCATCCTCGCCAAGCAGGGCAGCATGGTCGCCTACCAGGGCGACATCGACTTCGCCCACAAGGGCTCGGGTCTGCTCGGCAAGCTCACCGGGGCCCTCACCGGCCAGGGCATGTCGCTGATGCGCTGCACCGGCAACGGCGAGGTGTTCCTCGCCGACGAGGCCAGCCGGGTCTTCGTCATCCGCCTCCAGGGCGAGCAGCTCTACACCAGCGCCCAGGGCGTGCTCGCCTTCGACGAGTCCCTGGAGACCGAGGTCCGCCGCATCGAGGGCGCGGGACTGCCCGGCGGAGGCTTCTTCAGCATGCTCTTCTCCGGCACGGGAGCGGTCGTCGTCAAGACACGCGGCGTGCCGGTCGTGCTGCCCGTCGGCGCGGCCACCTACGTCGACGGCAACGCCGTCATCGCCTGGTCCGCCGGCGCGCAGGCGGTCACCACGACCTCGCTCAGGCTGCGCCGCTCCGGGTACGCCCGGCAGACCACCGAGGCCGTGAACCTCCAGTTCCGCGGCGCCCCCGGCAACTTCGTCGTCGTACAGCCCTTCGAGGTGTGAGGCCATGGACTCCCAGACTCTGAGTGCGCACCGCGCCGCCGCGACCGGCGTCCGTATGAGTGTGCACAGCTCCAAGACGCTCAAGGTCACCATGGTCACCGGGCAGGACCTGATCGCCAAGGCCGGCTCGATGATCGCCTACGACGGCTATGTGCAGTTCGACGGGGCGCCCGCCAGCCTGCGCCGCTCGGCGGAGGAGATGGTCAGCGGCGAGGGCGGCCGGCTGATGCTGGCCCGCGGTGACGGCGACCTGTACCTCGCGGACTACGGCGGCGACATCCTCGTCCTGCACCTCAACGGCGAGGCCCTGTCGGTGAACGGCGCCACCCTGCTGGCCTGCGACGCCTCGCTGGAACTGGCCATCGAACCGGTCAAGGGACTCGCGAAGCTCTCCGGCTCCGGCCTGACCAACCTCGTGGTCAAGGGCACCGGCTGGGTCGCCCTGGTCAGCCGGGGCATTCCGATGGCCCTGGACTGCGCCGAACGCGAGACATACGTCGACCCGGACGCCCTCGTCGCCTGGACGACCGGCCTGGAGATGAAGGCCCGCCGCACCATCAAGGCGAGCGCCCTCATCGGCCGCGGCAGCGGCGAGGCCTTCCAGATCGGCTTCAAGGGACAGGGCTTCGTCGTCGTCCAGCCGAGCGAGGACACCGGCGACCGATTCAAGATCCGGGGCTGAGGGGAGCACCAGGCACATCATGCACAGCACACTCTTCGCACACGTCCCGGTCGAGTCGACCGGGCGCTACACCCTGCAGAACCCGCAGCTCCTGAAGACCGACGTCACTCAGGGCAACAGCCCCGTCCTCGCCCGGCAGGGCGCCATGGTGGCCTTCGAGGGCCAGGTCGAGTTCGACAGCCAGTACCGCAACCGCGGCTGGCGCAACGCCGAGCGGATGACCGGCGAGCGCCTCGAACTCATGCGCTGCAAGGGCAACGGCATCGTCTACCTGGCCAACCTCGCCCAGCACCTGCACATCATGGAGGTCGGCGCCGGCATCACGGTCGACAGCTCCTACGTCCTCGCCTTCGACGGCTCTCTCGGTGTCGGCATCGTGGCCGTGGACAGCGCCGTGGAGGTGGCCGCCGCGGGCGCCTACAACCTGGAGCTGTCCGGCTCCGGGCAGGTCGTGCTGATGACCTCCGGCGAGCCGCTGGTCCTCGAGGTGGGCCCGGACAAGAACGTCTGCGTCGACTCCGACGCCGTCATCGCCTGGTCCACGTCCCTGCGCACCCAGCTCCAGGCGCCCACCTCCACCTCCGGCGTGTGGCGCCGCCGGGGCACCACGGGTGAGGGCTGGGAGATGCACTTCGGCGGCACCGGCCACGTCCTGGTCCAGCCCAGCGAGCTGCTGCCGCCGCAGGGCCTGCGCAACGGCGGGGTGCTCGGCCAGTTCGGTATGCGCGGCAACTCCCTCGGAGGCAGCAACAGCTGACCGCCCCAGCGGCACGACGAACGGCACATGTAAGGGGCGCCCGCCATTGCCGGGCGCCCCTTACACATGCGGCCACCGCCGCGACTCCTGCGCTCACAGCCTCGCGCGGGTCGCTTCCAGCAGTCGTACGACCGAGTCGTCCGCCACGGCCGCCACCTCGTCGTAGGCGAACCACCGCACGTCGAGCGACTCGTCGCTGATCGTCTCCACGGCGCCGGACGGGGCGAGCGCCGCGTACTGGACGTCGAAGTGGCAGTTGCACGGCGGCGGGATCGGATGCCGGTCCAGACGCACCGGGCCGCCCGGCAGCGGCGTCAGATCCGGGATGCCGGACTCCTCCGTCGCCTCGCGCAGGGCCGCCGCCTCCAGGGAGGTGTCGGCCGGCTCGCAGTGGCCGCCCATCTGCAACCACCTGCCCAGCTTCTTGTGGAGGGTGAGCAGGGCCCGGCCGCGCTCCGGGTCGACGACCAGGGCACTCGCCGTGATGTGGCCGTCCTTGCAGGCCTTCCACATGGCGTCCGGGTGAGCCGCCAGATGGTCCAGGTAGGCCTGGCGAAGATCCGCCTGGTCCTCGTATCCCTTCAGGACCAGGGCGGCGTCGTCATGGAGGCTCACTCTGCGCTGCCGCCCTCGGCGGAGTCGTCCTTCTTCTTGAGGTCCGGCTTGTCCGCCGCCTCGCCGAGCATCTTGTCCAGCTCGGAGAAGTCCAGCTGCTCGCGGTGCACGAAGCCGTCCGGGTCGTCCAGGTCGGACGCGGTCGGCAGCATGTCGGGGTGGGCCCACAGGCCGTCACGGCCGTCGACACCGCGCGCGTCCGTGAGCGAGGCCCACAGTCGGGAGGCGTCCCGCAGGCGGCGCGGGCGCAGTTCCAGGCCGATCAGCGTGGCGAACGTCTGCTCGGCCGGGCCACCCGAGGCGCGCCGGCGGCGCAGGGTCTCGCGCAGCGCGTCGGCGGATGACAGACGCGGCTTCGCGGCCGCGTGGACCACGGCGTCCACCCAGCCCTCCACGAGCGCCAGCGCCGTCTCCAGACGGGCCAGGGCCGCCTTCTGCTCCGGGGTGTCCTCCGGCTGGAACATGCCCTGCTGGAGAGCGTCCTGGAGCTGCTCGGGGTTCTGCGGGTCGAACTGGCCGACCACGTCCTCCAGCTTGGCGGTGTCGACCTTGATCCCGCGCGCGTACCCGTCGACCGCGCCGTACAGGTGCGAGCGCAGCCACGGCACATGCGAGAACAGGCGCTGGTGGGCCGCCTCGCGCAGGGCGAGATACAGCCGCACCTCGTCCTTGGGCACACCCAGGTCCTTGCCGAAGGCCTCGATGTTCGCCGGCAGCAGCGCGGCCTTGCCGACCGGGCCCAGCGGCAGACCGATGTCGGTGGAGCCGACGACCTCGCCCGCGAGCACGCCGACGGCCTGCCCGATCTGCGTGCCGAACATGGCCCCGCCCATCGAGCGCATCATGCCGATCAGCGGGCCGGCCATGGCCTGCATCTCCTCCGGCAGGACATCGCCCATGGCGGTGCCCACGCGCTCGGCGACCGGGTCGACGAGCTCCTTCCACGCGGGCAGGGTCGCCTCGACCCACTCCGCGCGGGACCACGCCACGGCGGAGCCCGCCCCGGACGGCAGCGACGTCGCGTCGTCGAGCCACAGGTCCGCCAGGCGTACGGCCTCCTGGACCGCGGTGCGCTCGGCGGGGCCGATGCTCGCGTCCTTGGTGCCGTCCGAGGTCCCCTGGGAGACCGTCTGACGGGCGATCTGCTTGGCCATGTCCCAGTTCACCGGGCCGCCCTCGTACGAGAGCATCTGGCCCAGCTGCTGGAAGGCGGCGCCCAGGTCGGTGGGGTTCAGGGAACCGAACATGGCTGCGAGCGGATTGTCCGCACCGGGGCCGCCAAAGCCTCCGGCTCCGGGCAGAGCGCCGAAACCGAACGGGTTGGCCGGTCCCTGACCACCACCGCTCTCCTGGTCCTTCTTCTTGCCCTCGTCGCCGTCGTCCGGCTCCTCCGGCGGAAGGCCGAATCCGAATGGGGTGTCACTCACGGGATTCCTCGGCTGGTAAGGCCACCGGTTGCCTCCGGCGGCGCGGCTGCCCGATAACACCCCCCAGCGTAGACACCGACGGCCGTTAGGGCCTCGGTGCTCCGCCGACTCTCCGCCTGCGGCAGGATGGATGCCACCTGGTACGTACGCGTCACTCGCGTTCCTACTGAAGACAACCGCTGGAGACGCCCGGTGAGTTCCCCTGATCCGCAGGTTCGCGCAGCGCGAAACCAGTCAACCAACCCCGCCGCGCGCGGGCCAGTCGTCGCGGTCACCGGCGCAGCCTCCGGCATCGGAGCGCTGCTGACCGAGCGGCTCGCCGCCTCGGAGGAGATCAAGCAGGTCATCGCGCTCGACGAGCGGCGTGGCGAGTGCGCCGCGGCGCAGTGGCACATCCTGGACGTGCGGGATCCGGCCATCGCGGAGAAGCTGCGCGGGGCCGATGTCGTGGTCCATCTGGCGCTCGACCTCGATCTGGAGACCGACCCCGCGGCGCGTACGGCGTACAACGTGCGCGGGACGCAGACCGTGCTGACCGCCGCGGCGGCCGCGGGCGTCCACCGTGTCGTGCTGTGCACCTCCGCGATGGTCTACGGGGCGCTCCCGGACAACGAGCTGCCCCTTTCGGAGGACGCCGAACTGCGGGCCACCGCGGAGGCGACCGGGGTCGGGGACCTGCTGGAGATCGAGCGGCTCGCGCGGCGGGCGCCCCGGGCGCACCCCGGGCTCAATGTCACCGTCGTCCGGCCCGCCGTGCTGGTGGGAGGCGGGACCGACACCGCCCTGACCCGGTACTTCGAGTCGCCGCGGCTGCTGGTCGTGGCCGGGTCCCGGCCCGCCTGGCAGTTCTGTCACATCGAGGACCTCTGCAGCGCTCTGGAACACGCCGTCCTGGAGAAGGTCGACGGGGAGCTCGCCGTCGGGTGTGACGGATGGCTGGAGCAGGAGGAGATCGAGGAGCTCAGCGGGATCCGCCGGATGGAGCTGCCGTCGGCCGTCGCGCTGGGGGCCGCGGCCCGGCTGCACCGGATCGGTCTGACGCCGTCTCCCGCCGGGGACCTCGCGTACACGATGTACCCCTGGGTGGTGAGCGGAAGCCGGCTGCACGACGCCGGATGGCGGCCGCGCTGGACCAACGAGGAGGTGCTGGCGGAGCTCCTGGAGGAGGTCGCCGGGCGGCACACCGTTGCCGGGCGGCGACTGGGGCGCAAGGACGCGACGGCCGCGGGAGCGGCGGGAGCGACGGTCGCTCTTCTGGGTGCGGCGGCTGTCGTACGGCGGGCTCGGAAGGCGCGGCGGAGGATCTGACCGGAGCGTGCTCCGCCGCGTGGGCACGACAAGCGACAAGCGACAGGCGACAAGCGACAAGCGACAAGCGACTAGCGACAACGAAGCAGTACGTCTGTACGAGCCTCCAAACGCACACACGCGTGTGCCGGGTGATAGCGCTATTTCCCGTGGTCTCAGGAGTGCGGCACGATGGACGCATGGCACCCACTGACGACCACCCCGGTGAGCAGGCCGCCGACGAGCCCATCAAGCTCATCGGCATTCGTGAGACCCCGCTCTCCCTCGACGAGGTCTTCCGTGCGGTCGGAGACGACGCCGCCGGCGGGACCGCCCTGTTCGTGGGGACCGTGCGCAATCACGACGGCGGAGCCGACGTCGACAAGCTCGGCTACTCGTGCCACCCCAGTGCCGAGGCCGAGATGCGAAGGGTCGCCGAGAAGGTCGTCGCCGAGTACCCGGTGCGGGCCCTCGCCGCTGTGCACCGGGTCGGGGATCTCGCCGTCGGGGACCTCGCCGTCGTCGTCGCCGTTTCCTGTCCGCACCGGGGCGAGGCCTTCGAGGCCTGCCGGAAACTGATCGACGATCTAAAACACGAGGTGCCGATCTGGAAGCACCAGACGTTTTCTGACGGTACGGAGGAATGGGTCGGCGCCTGCTGAACCCTTCCTTCACCTCTCCGGTTGCGTAACCGCACCCCTGGCGTGAGCGTTGTCAGTGCGGATGGGTAATCTGCTGATCCGTCACTTTTCTGCGGTTGCTCAGTGCGGGATCGGGAGGTCGGCATGGGGGCGCTCGTCTGGTTGTTGATTCCGTTGTTGGCCGGCGTTGTCGCCGGGCTGTGGGGCAGTTGGGCCAACCGGACCCGCAAGGCGCGCAGCGACGGCCCCGAGCTCGACGGGTACGCCCGTTTCCGCGCCGCGATGGAGAAGTCGCACTCCGGCACCTGACGTCCACCTGACGGCGGCGCCCTGACGAAGGTCCGACAGGAGCGTCCCGTACTGTCGTGCCATGCCACGCCGCACCGCGACGATGCTCGCCTCCACCCTGATGCTGATCGCGCTCCTCTGCGCGGGAGTCTTCATCAATGTGCCCTACGCCGAGATGTCACCGGGCCCCACGGTGAACACCCTCGGGGACCACGGCGGCGAGCCGGTGCTGCAGATCTCGGGACGCAAGACGTATCCGACGAGCGGTCACCTGAACATGACCACTGTCCGGGTCACCAGCGCCGACTACAAGATGAACCTCGTCGAGGCCGTGTACGGCTGGCTCGCGCACGACAACAAGGTCGTACCGCACGACACCCTCTACCCGGACGGCAAGACCGAGGAGCAGTCGACCCAGGAGAACGCCGAGGAGTTCAGCCAGTCCCAGGAGAGCGCCAAGGTTGCCGCCCTGAAGGAACTGGACGTCCCGGTGAAGTCCTGGGTGATCGTCTCGACCGTCGTCAAGGACTCCCCGTCGGAGGGCCGGCTCCACGCCGGTGACGTGATCAAGGCCGTCGACGGTACGGCGGTGAAGGCGCCGGAGGACGTCGCCAAGCTGGTCACCAAGCACAAGCCCGGCGAGAAGGTCGTCTTCACGATCGTGCCCGTCAAGGAGCAGACCACCGCCGAGAGGGCCCACAGGACGGCGACGAAGACCGAGAAGGTCACCATCACGACCAGGGCCTCCGACGACGAGGGCGAGAAGCGCGCCATCGTCGGGATCGCCGCCGGGACCGACCACACCTTCCCGTTCACCATCGACATCAAGCTCGCCGACGTCGGCGGTCCGAGCGCCGGTCTGATGTTCGCGCTCGGCATCTACGACAAGCTCACCCCGGGCAGCCTGACCGGCGGCACGTTCGTCGCCGGCACCGGCACGATCGACGACAACGGCAAGGTCGGACCGATCGGCGGCATCGAGATGAAGACGGTCGGCGCGCGCGACAAGGGCGCCCGGTACTTCCTGACGCCCGCCGACAACTGCGCGGCCGCCGCCAAGGACACCCCGAGCGGACTCACCCTGGTCAAGGTGAACACCATCGAGGACGCCCTCGGCGCGCTCAAGGACATCCGCGAGAAGAAGACGTCCGACCTGCCGAAGTGCACCAAGGGATAGCCGCGAGGGCTACTCCTCGAAGGTCGCCGACAGCGCCTCCGCCAGGCCCGGCACCAGGTCGCCGCCCGTGAGGACCTCCGTGGGGGAGTCCTTCTCGCGCAGGCGCAGGGCGGAGTCGCGGGTTCCGTCGCGCAGGACCGCGACCGTCATGCGGACCTCCTGACGGTCCGGGTGCTCGGCGACCCACTTCGTCAGCCGGGCCTCGCTCAGCCCCTGCGGGACCGACGCCTCGGCGGACGGCGGCAGCATCAGGCGCTCCACGGTGAGCGCGCAGCCGACGACCGCGTCGGGCCAGGCGATGGTGCCGAGGAACTCGTCGAGCGGCTTGCCCGCGGGAATCTCGTCCTGCTCGATGGGGGTGAAGCCCGAGGGCGCCTGCGCCTCCGCCAGACCGAGCTGGCTCGCGAGAGCGGGTTCCTGGGCGCGCAGCCGGGCGGTGTCGACGAGGGCGAAGAGGCGGGCGGGCTGGTCCCAGCCGAGGCCGGAGGCGTACTCGTCGATCTCGAGTACGGCCCGGGTGAGCGGGCTCGCCGCCATGGGGGTGTTGGACATGGTCACAATCCTGCCTCGTTCGTCACCTGAATCGGGAACCGAGTAAACGGTGAGTAAGTTGCATAGGTGTGGGCCCGCGATCACGGGGGGCCACCCAGGGCCCGCGAACACGAGGGTCTGACGGATCGACAGCGAACTTCGAGGTGCGCACCTTGGCTTTCCAGATGCCGGACCGCGGCGGAGGCCCGACAGGGCCGCGGATGAGAGTGGGCCGCCCGTCCCGGCGTGCCAGGACCCTGCTCATGACGCTGGGCGTCCTTGCTGTCCTCGGCATGGCGTTCACCATGTTCGCGGGCTTCTGGACGGACTGGCTCTGGTACCGCTCGGTGAACTACTCGTCCGTGTTCACCACCACGCTGTGGACCAAGATCGGGCTGTTCTTCTTCTTCGGTCTGCTGATGGCCCTCGCCGTCGGTGTCAACATCTGGCTGGCCCACCGACTGCGCCCGCCGCTGAGCGCCATGTCGATGGAGCAGCAGAACCTCGACCGCTACCGGATGGGCATCGCGCCGTACAAGAGGTGGCTGCTGCTCGGGATCGTCTCCCTGGTGGGCCTGATCGCCGGGGCCTCCGCCTCCAGCCAGTGGCGGACCTGGCTGATGTGGGTCAACGGCGTCTCCTTCGGCCAGAAGGACCCGCAGTTCCACCTCGACATCTCCTTCTACACCTTCGACCTGCCCTGGTACCGGTTCCTGCTCGGCTTCGGCTTCGCCGCCGCGATCCTCTCGGTGATCGCCGCGGCGCTCACCCATTACCTGTACGGCGGTCTGCGGATCACCTCCCCGGGCGCGCGGGCCACGGCCGCCGCGACCGGGCACCTGTCGGTGCTGCTCGGCATCTTCGTCGCCCTGAAGGCGGTCGCGTACTGGCTCGACCGGTACGGCCTCGCGGTCAAGTCCAGCGACTTCAAGGCGACCGACAGCTGGACCGGCCTCAGGTACGTCGACGCGAACGCCTATCTGCCGGCCAAGACGATCCTGTTCTGCATCGCCGTGATCTGCGCGCTGCTGTTCTTCGCCACCCTGTGGCGGCGCACCTGGCAGCTGCCCGTGATCGGCTTCGGCCTGATGGTGCTCTCGGCGATCCTCATCGGCGGGCTCTACCCCGCGATCGTCCAGAAGTTCCAGGTCCAGCCGAACGAACAGGCCAAGGAAGCGCCGTACGTCGAGAAGAACCTCAAGGCGACGCGTGAGGCGTACGGCATCGACGACGCCTCGGTGAAGGAGTACGACGGCAAGTCCACCACCACGGACAAGACCGAGCTGCGCCGGGGCGTCGACGCCACGGCGAGCATCCGGGTCGTGGACCCCAACGTGGTCTCGCCGACGTTCCAGCAGCTCCAGCAGATGCGTAACTACTACGCGTTCCCGACCAACCTGGACGTCGACCGGTACAGCAAGGACGGCAAGGACCAGGACACGGTCATCGGGCTGCGCGAGCTGAACCTCGCCGGTATCCCGAAGAACAACTGGATCAACGACCACTTCCGCTACACCCACGGTTACGGTGTGGTCGCCGCGAAGGGCACCGAGGCCGACGCCGAGGGGCGCCCGGTCTTCACCGAGTCCAACCTGCCGTCCAAGGGCGACCTCGGGACGTACCAGCAGCGCGTCTACTACGGCGAGAAGACCACCGAGTACTCGATCGTCGGCGGTCCCCAGAAGGAGATCGACTACTCCGACGACAACGGTGAGAAGACCTACAGCTACAAGGCCAAGAGCGGGGTCAACCTCTCCAGCCCGGTCAACCGGGCCGCGTACGCGGTGGCGTTCAGCGAGCCGCAGATCCTCTACTCCGGAGCGATCGGCGAGGGCTCGCGGATCCTGTACAACCGCACACCCAAGCAGCGTGTCGAGGCGGTCGCCCCGTGGCTGACCATCGACGGCGACGCCTATCCGGCAGTGGTGAAGGGCAAGATCCAGTGGATCGTCGACGCGTACACGACGACCAACGGCTACCCGTACTCCTCCCGTACGACCCTCGGTGACACGACGGCCGACTCGCTGACCGCGACGAACAACCAGCGCGCGGTGGTCGCCCAGCAGAACCAGGTCAACTACATCCGCAACTCGGTGAAGGCGACCGTCGACGCGTACACCGGCGAGGTCAAGCTCTACCAGTGGGACACCAAGGACCCGGTCCTCAAGACCTGGATGAAGGCGTTCCCGGGCACGGTGGAGCCGAGGAAGGACATCTCCACCGACCTCATGGACCATCTGCGGTACCCGCAGGACCTGTTCAAGGTCCAGCGTGAGCTGCTGGCGCGCTACCACGTCGAGGACGCGGACACCTTCCTCAGCGGCAGCGAGGTGTGGCAGGTGCCGGACGACCCGACCAACAAGTCGGGCGACGCTGTGCCGCCGTACTACCTGAGCATGAAGATGCCCGACCAGTCGGCACAGGCGTTCTCGCTGACGACGACGTTCACGCCCAACGGCCGGGACAACCTCAGTGCGTTCATGTCGGTCGACGCCGAGGCGGGCACCACCGACTACGGCAAGATCAGAATCCTGAAACTGCCGACGAACACCACGGTCAACGGGCCCAAACAGGTGCAGAGCCAGTTCAACTCCGAACAGAACATCGCGGAGACGATCAGCCTCCTCAACAGAGGTGACTCCAATGTGGAGTACGGCAATCTCCTGACGGTGCCGCTCGACGGAGGACTGCTCTATGTGGAGCCGGTCTACGTACGCGGTGGTGGACTCAAGTACCCGCTGCTGCGGAAGGTGTTGGTGACCTACGGAGGCAACACCGCCTTCGAGGACACCCTCGACGCAGCGCTGAACAAGGTGTTCGGAGCGGACGGTTCGACCACTCAGCCACCGGGTGACGGCGGTGACACCACCAAGCCGCCGCCGACCTCCACCAACCCGACGGTTCAACAGGCGCTGAACGACGCCCAGAAGGCCTTCGACGCCGGCCAGGAAGCCCTGAAGAAGGGCGACTGGGAGGCGTACGGCCGGGCCCAGAAGGATCTGCAGGACGCGCTCAAGCGGGCCGAGGACGCGCAGGCCACTGCGGACAAGGGCAGCGGCAGCAGCGCGAAGCCCAGCGACAGCCCGAGCCCGAGCGGCAGCCCGAGCCCGAGTGGTAGTCCGAGCCCGAGAAGCAGTCCGAGCAGTAGTCCGAGCAGCTGATCAACCGCTGGTCAGATGCCCACCCCGCGCCGTGGTACGGTTGCAACACAACGGCGCGGGGTGGAGCAGCTCGGTAGCTCGCTGGGCTCATAACCCAGAGGTCGCAGGTTCAAATCCTGTCCCCGCTACTGGAATCGAAGGCCCGGATCCTTTCAGGATCCGGGCCTTCGTGATGTGCGAACGCATGTGCCGAGGAACCGACGGCCGCGCCGCCGGGGGCAGTTGGGGGGAACTGTGTTTCACTTGTCGTTCTGTGGGCATGTCGACAAAACGCTGAAGTGACCTCACTGGCTGCGGTATACCAGGTGTACCCAGTTTGCAGGTGGTGCGACGATGGACGTTATGGGGGACAAGGCAACTCTGTTCGAGACAGGGCGTTTTGTGCAATCTTCCGGGCGGGACGGGGTCGGGGAGGCGGCTGATGATGCCGCTGCCGAGGAGGTCCAGCAGCGGCTGGCCGCCGAAGCCGGCGACGTCGAGGCGATGAGCGTCCTCGGCGCCCTTCTGCTGCGCCGCGGTGATCTCGACGGAGCCGAGCCCCACCTGCGTGCCGCCACCGCCGCGGGTGACCGGGCCGCCGCCAACAATCTCGGAGTCCTGCTGCACCAGCGCGGATACGCCGACGACGCCGCCGGCTGGTGGCGGATCGCCGCCGTCGCCGGATCCGCCGCGGCCGCGCACGCCCTGGGCCGCCACCACCGTGAGCGGGGCGACGAGCCCGCCGCCGAGTACTGGCTGCGCCAGTCCGCCGAGCAGGGACACGCGCTGGGCGCCTACGCGCTCGCCGATCTGCTGGAGCACCGCGGGGACACGGGCGCCGAGCAGTGGATGCGGATCGCCGCCGAGCGGGGACACCGGGAGGCGGCCTACCGGCTGGCCCGCTCGCTCGACCGCCGCCTGGGCCCGGACGGGGACATAGGGGACGACCACGGTGCCGGGGCCGAGGCCGAGCAGTGGTACCGGCAGGCCGCCGCGCGTGGACACCGGCGGGCGGCGCTGCATCTCGGGGCGATCCTGGAGCGGCGCGGTGCCCTCAAGGAGGCCGGGCGCTGGTATCTGACCTCCGCCAAGGACGGCGAGGCGCGGGCCGCCTGCGCCCTGGGGTTCCTGCTGCGGGACGCGGGCGACACCGAGAGCGCCGCCGTGTGGTGGCTGCGCGCAGCCCAGGACGGGGACGGCAACGCGGCCAACGCGCTGGGCGCCCTGCACGCCGAGCGCGGCGAGCCGCAGACCGCCGAGCGGTGGTACCGGGCGGCGATGGACGCGGGCGACGACAACGGCGCGTACAACCTCGGGCTGCTCTGCGCCGAGCAGGGGCGGACCGCGCAGGCCGAGCAGTGGTACCGGCGGGCCGCGTACGCGGGGCACCGGGAGGCGGCCAACGCGCTCGCCATCCTGCTGCTCCAGGGCGGCGACACGGCCGGGGCCGAGCCGTGGTTCTCCAAGGCCGCGGAGGCCGGGAGCGTGGACGCCGCGTTCAACCTCGGGATCCTGTTCGCCGGGCGCGGCGAGGAGGCCGTCGCCCTGCGGTGGTACGAGCGCGCCGCCGCCGCCGGGCACACCGAGGCCGCGCTCCAGGTCGGCATCGCCCGGCTGCGGGAAGGGGACGAGGCCGGCGCCGAGCGGCACCTGCGGTGTGCGGCGGGGGGCGGCAGCGCGGAGGCCGCGTACCGGCTGGCGACCGTGCTGGACGCCCGGCGGCCGCCGGTGCCCGCGCACTCGCTCGGAGAGCCGGTGCACGAGGAGAAGAGCGAGTGCGAGGAGTGGTACGAGCGGGCGGCCTCCCAGGGACATCGCCGGGCTCAGGTGCGGGTGGGCATGCTCGCCGCCGCCCGGGGTGACGTCGTGGAGGCGGCTCGCTGGTACCGGGAGGCCGCGGAGGCGGGATCCCGAAACGGGGCGTTCAACCTGGGACTGCTGCTCGCCCGGGAGGGGAGTGAGCCGGAGGCCGCCGTGTGGTGGGCCCGGGCCGCCGACGCGGGGCACGGGCGGGCGGCGCTGCGGCTCGCCCTGGTCTACGCGCGTCGGGGCGAGCTGGCCGAGGGACAGCGGTGGGCCGACCGGGCGGTGGCCCTGGGGCCCGCGGAGGTCTCCGAGCGGGCGGCCCGGCTGCGGGACGCGCTGCGCGAGGAACTGTCGGCGTAGCGCCCCGCGCGCTGCCCCAGCCAAACGATTTGCCTCTGGCCTCCTCCTTCACGTAACGTTGCATTCATCGCCGCGGGGTGGAGCAGCTCGGTAGCTCGCTGGGCTCATAACCCAGAGGTCGCAGGTTCAAATCCTGTCCCCGCTACTGAAGGCCGAGGGCCGGAATCCGAAAGGGTTCCGGCCCTTGGTGTTTTCAGGGGCGGTGGCCCACCGCCTCCTCGTACAGGGTCCTGTTCACCGAGTCGACGCGGTCGTCCAGCCAGGCATGGGTGGCGGCCAGTTGCCACAGCAGGGCCAGCAGCAGGGGGACGGCCACCGCCAGGGACAGTTCCAGGGCGCGTCTGCGGCGATGGGTGCGTGGCGGGTGCAGCTCCTGCGGGCCCGGGCGGCGTACGAGTACGGAGACCTTCTCGGGGGCCACGGTCGTCATGCCGGTCTCGCCTCCTTGCGCAGCAGGTCCCACAACTCGCTCTTCAGGGACGTGAATGCGGGCGCCGAGCGGATGTCACCGGTGCGCGGCGGGCGGGGGAAGGGCGGGCGGTGTCCGGCGATCAGGCGGCCCGGGCGGGCGGACATCACCAGGACGCGGTCACCGAGGACGATTGCCTCCTCCAGGCTGTGGGTGATGAACAGGGTGGTGGTGCGCAGGGCCTGGGTGATCTCCAGCAGTTCGTCCTGGAGGATCATGCGGAGCTGGGCGTCCAGCGCGGGTGGGGGTACCTCCCACGCCCGTTCAGGGCAGTGGGGGAGGCTCGTCCATCAGCAGGAGTTCGGGTTCCACGGCGAGGGCGCGCGCTATCGCCGCGCGCTGGCGCATCCCGCCGGTCGCCGGGTACGCGTCGGCGAAGTCCGTGAGGCCCGTGCGGGCCGGCCACTCGTCGGCGCGGGCGTTCGCCTCGCGGCGCGGGACGCGCTGGATGTCCAGGCCGAAGCGGACGTTGGCGCGGACGGACTTCCAGTCGTAGATGCCGTAGTCCTGGAAGATCATGGCCGCCGGGCGGGCCGAGGTCGTGCGGATCTCCAGGGTGCCCGTGCTCGGCCGGAGCAGGCCCGCGGCGATGCGCAGCAGCGTCGACTTGCCGCAGCCCGAGGGGCCGACCAGGCAGACGAACTCTCCGGGGGCGACGCTGATGTCGAGGGGGCCGAGGGCGTCGACCGAGTGGGGCGGACGGCCGAAGGTGCGGGTCAGGCCGGTGGCGTGGAGTTTGGGGCGCGGAGGGTCCGGGGCGGGGTGAGGTGAGCGTTCTTCTGTGGTGGGTTCGGGGTGCGGATCTCCCACGGTTGCTCCTTGCGGAGTTCGGTACGGAGAGGGGTGGCCGCACGACGATATGACGGCCCGTCAGATTCAGGAACCCTGTGGGCAGCACAAAGCCCCGGTCGCCGCGAAGGGCGCCGGGGCTTCGGTGCAGGCTGTTACGCGGCCGCGCAGTTCGGGCACACGCCCCGGTACGTCACCTCGACGTCCGAGACGGTGAAGCCGAAGCGCTCCGAGTCGGGCAGCTCGGCCAACGGGTTGCCCGTGGGGTGCACGTCCCGGATGGCGCCGCACTGGGCGCAGACCAGGTGGTGGTGCGGCTGGTGGGCGTTCGGGTCGTACCTCTTGGCGCGCTTGTCGGTGGCGACTTCGAGCACCTCGCCGAGGGAGACCAGCTCGCCCAGTGTGTTGTAGACGGTCGCCCGGGAGATCTCGGGCAGCTTGGCCACGGCGCGCGCGTGGACCTCGTCGGCCGTCAGGTGGACGTGTTCGCCGTCGAGGACCTCGGCCACGACGCGCCGCTGCGCGGTCATCCGCCATCCGCGGCCGCGCAGTCGTTCCAGAAGGTCGCTCATGTGCACCAGCCTAACAGCTGGAGACCAGAACCCGAATGGGTGTGAGTTTGGAAGGCTGCTTGATTTGGATTGAGTCTAATGCGAGGAGCCGGTGGCGGCTGGTATGCGCTCCCGTGCCGGCGCCCAGCAGCGGATGATGTCGCGGACCGAGACGATGCCCGTGGGCTCGCCGCGGTCCAGCACGATGAGGTGCCGGAAGCCGCCGTGGGCCATCGCCTGTGCGGCCTCCTCCAGGGTCCAGGTCGGAGTGGCGAAGACGACGTCGGTGGTGGTGTGGGCGTGGGCGTACTCCGTGTCCGGGCTCTGGCCGAGGCCCACGGAGTTCAGGATGTCGCGCTCGGTCAGAATGCCGGTGCCGGTGCCGTCGGGATCGAGGACCACGGCCGCGCCCACCCGGCGGGCGGACATCAGGGCGGCGGCCTGGCGGAGAGTGTGGGCGGGGCCGATGGTGAGGACCACCGTGCTCATGGCGTCGCGGACGAGCATGGGTTCGCAGTCACCTCCTGGGAACCAATGAGTTCGTTCATTGGTTCACAAGTTCACAAATGAGGGTCCTCTCAGAGTCGCAGGTAAAGCGAGGGTCAACAAGAGGGCGCGCGTCGCCGATTGAGGGCGTGCGCGCTCAGATGTGATTCCCGCAAGCGCTCAACGAGCCCTAGTAGCGCTCGTTGAGATAACCCAGGAACTCGTCGTGGAGCAGGCCGTTGGAGGCGGCGGCGTTGCCGCTGTGCGGGCCCGGGCGGCCGTCGAGGCCGGTGAAGGTGCCGCCGGCCTCCGTGACGACGATCGCGTTCGCGGCCATGTCCCACAGGGACAGCTCCGGTTCCGCGCAGATGTCGATCGAGCCCTCGGCGACCATCATGTACGGCCAGAAGTCGCCGTACGCGCGCGTGCGCCACACCTCGCGGGTCAGGTCCAGGAAGCCGCCCAGGCGGCCCTGGTCCTCCCAGCCGGTGAGGGAGGAGTACGCGAAGGAGGCGTCGCTGAGCCTGCCGACCTTGGAGACGTGGAGACGAGTGGCGGAGGTGAGGCTGCGGCCGCTGAAGGCGCCGTTGCCCTTCGCGGCCCACCAGCGACGGCCGAGGGCCGGGGCGGAGACCACGCCGACGACGGGCTGGTAGCCGCCCTCCGCCGCCTCCATCAGGGAGATCAGGGTCGCCCAGACCGGCACGCCCCGGACGTAGTTCTTGGTGCCGTCGATGGGGTCGATGACCCAGCGGCGCGGGCCGGTGCCCTCGATGCCGTACTCCTCGCCGAGGATGGCGTCGCGGGGGCGGGCGCGCTTGAGGTGGCCGCGGATGAGTTCTTCCGCCGCCTTGTCCGCCTCGCTGACCGGGGTCATGTCCGGCTTTGTCTCGACCTTGAGGTCCAGTGCCTTGAAGCGGGCCATGGTGGTCGCGTCGGCCGCGTCCGCGAGGACATGGGCGAGGCTGAGGTCGTCGAGGTAGTCGGGCATGTGGCGAACGGTATCTGCCGGTGCAGGGATGCGGCCAGCGGGCCCGGGGTGTGGACAGTGCGGTCGGTTCGCGCCGCAGTGCCGGGTTTGGCTCGCCCGCGTCGGCGAGCCGCAGCCGCGTACGCCCCTTCGTGCCGTCGCGAACCCTTGACAGTGCCCCCGTGCGCGTCAAATCTGGGCGCAGAGCTGCTTGCTCCCTGGGAGGCGATGATGCCTGCTGCGCGGGAATCGCTGCTGGACGCCGCTTATGCGGCGTTGGCGCGTCGGCCGTGGTCCGCCGTGAGGATGGTGGATGTCGCGGCGACGGCCGGAGTGTCCCGGCAGACGCTGTACAACGAGTTCGGGAGCAAGGAAGGGTTGGCCCGCGCGCTGGTGAGACGAGAGGCCGACGGGTATCTCGTCGGCGTCGACCGGGCGCTCACCACGCACGGCGAGGCCCGGGAACGGCTGACCGCGACCGCCGAGTGGACCACCGCCTCCGCCCGGGAGAACGCGCTGGTGCGGGCCATGCTCACCGGCTGCTGGAGCGAGCGGCTGCCCTCGCCGACACTCTCGGGCGTGCCGTCCTCCTCCGCCGTACCGGCACAGCGCCGGGCCGACGGACCGCTGCCGTCACCCGGCGAGTTCGTGGCACTGGTGCGCGACCGCGCCGTCTCCGTCCTCGCCGGACCCGGCGTCCACAAGTCGGACGTCCCCGAACTCGCCCGCTCCTGCGAACTCGCCGTCCGGCTCGCCCTGTCCTGCGTGGCGGCCCCGCCGGGCGAGGGCGGGGTCGCGGACCTGGTGCGCAGCGCGCTGCACCGGCAGCCCGTGTGAAGCGGTGTATGAACCGGGCCCAGGGCCCTTCGAGTGGACCCTAGTGCGACGAGCCCGACAGCTGGAGGCCGATCACCCCTATGATCACCAGGCTGATCGAGACGATCTTCAGCGTCGACACCAGGTCGTCGAGGAAGATCATCCCGTAGATCGCGGTGCCCGCCGCGCCGATGCCGGTCCACACCGCGTACGCGGGGCCGACGTCCAGCTTCCTCAGGGACAGGGTCAGCAGGCCGAAGCTGCCGAGCGCGAAGATGCAGAACGCGACCGTCGGCCACAGTCGGGTGAATCCGTGGGAGAGCTTCAGACACACGGCGAAACCGGTCTCCAGCAACCCGGCCACCACCACCAGCAGCCACGCCATGTGCTGTCCTCCCGTATGTCCGGCTCGGTGCGAGTATGCACTTACCGAACTCGCGTACACCCAAACAACGCGGAGGTCAGTCCCCCGGCCCTCTCCCTCAGTCCCCCTCCGTCCGCTCCCGTGTCGAGAGCAGCCGCCGCAGGGAGTACAGCCGGGCCGGATCCGCGTGGCCCTCGGCCACCCACGCGTCCAGCGCGCAGTCCGGCTCATCATGACTGCACGCGCGCGGACAGCCCTCGGTTCCCGGTACCAGGTCGGGAAACGCCAGGATCACCCGGGAGGGGTCCACGTGGTGGAGGCCGAACGACCGTACGCCCGGGGTGTCGATCACCCAGCCGGCGTCGCCCGCCAGGGGAAGCGCCAGCGCCGAGGTTGTGGTGTGGCGGCCGCGGCCGGTCACCGCGTTCACATGGCCCGTCACACGGCGCTGCTCCACCGGGACCAGCGTGTTGACCAGTGTCGTCTTGCCCACGCCCGAGTGACCGACGAAGGCCGTGATCTTGCCGTCGAGGTGGTCGCGCACCACGTCCGCCGCGCTGCCGCTCTCCAACTCCTCGCGGCTGGTGACGACGTACGGGATGTCCAGATGGCCGTACAGCTCCAGCAGCTTGTCGGGCTGGGCCAGGTCCGACTTCGTCAGGACCAGCAGGGGGGTCAGGCCGCCGTCGAAGGCGGCCACCAGGCAGCGGTCGATCAGGCGCGGGCGGGGCTCGGGGTCGGCGAGAGCCGTGACGATGGCGAGCTGGTCGGCGTTGGCGACGACCACGCGCTCGTACGGATCGTCGTCGTCGGCCGTGCGGCGCAGGACCGAGGTGCGTGGCGAGATGCGGACGATGCGGGCCAGGGTGTCCTTCTCGCCGGAGAGGTCGCCGACGATGTCCACCCGGTCCCCGACGACCGCGGCCTTGCGGCCCAGTTCGCGGGCCTTCATCGCCATGATGACCCGGCCGTCGACGAGACAGGTCAGGCGACCGCGGTCGACGGTGAGGACCATGCCCTCGACCGCTTCCTCGTGCTTGGGGCGGATGTTCGTACGCGGCCGGTTGCCCTTGCGGTTGGGGCGGCTGCGGATGTCGTCCTCGTCGGTGTGCTTGCCGTAGCGGCGCATGGCGTGAGTCCCCTACGCCTTCTCGCTCCCGAGCATCCCGCTCCACATGTCCGGGAAGTCCGGCAGCGTCTTGGCCGTCGTCGCGACGTTCTCGATCTGTACGCCCTCGACCGCGAGGCCGATGATCGCGCCGGCCGTGGCCATGCGGTGGTCCTCGTAGGTGTGGAAGATCCCGCCGTGCAGCCGGCGCGGGCGGATGCGCAGGCCGTCGGCGGTCTCGGTGACGTCACCGCCGAGTTCGTTGATCTCCTTGGTGAGCGCGGCCAGCCGGTCCGTCTCGTGCAGGCGCAGGTGCGACACCCCGCGCAGGGTGGAGGGGGAGTCCGCGAGGGCTGCCACGGCCGCGATGCCGGGGGTCAGCTCACCGACCTCGCCCAGGTCGACATCGATGCCGTGGATCGCACCCGAACCGGTGAACACCAGGCCGTACTCGGTGAGTTCGCAGGAACCGCCCATTTCGGTGAAGATCTCGCGCAGCCGGTCACCGGGCTGGGTGGTGCGGGCCGGCCAGTCCGGGATCACGACCTTGCCGCCGGTCACCAGGGCCGCCGCGAGGAACGGCTGGGCGTTGGAGAGGTCGGGCTCGACGGTGAGGTCCCGGCCGAGCAGGGCGCCCGGCGTGACCCGCCAGACGTTCGGCTCGCCGCCCGACTCCGGGGTGTCCACCTGGGCGCCGACCGCGCGCAGCATGTCCACGGTCATCCGGATGTGCGGCATCGAGGGCAGGGTCGAACCCGCGTGCCGGACCTCGACGCCCTGGTTGAAGCGCGGGCCGGAGAGCAGGAGCGCCGACACGAACTGGGACGACGAGGACGCGTCGATCTCAACCGGGCCGCCGTCCAGGGCGCCCCCGCCGTGCACCGTGAGCGGCAGCGCCCCGCGGCCGTCGTCGTCGATCCGCGCTCCGAGGACGCGCAGGGCGTCGATCACGCCGGTCAGCGGGCGTTCGTACGACCTCGGGTCGCCGTCGAAGCGGATGGGGCCGTCGGCGAGCGCGGCGACCGGCGGCAGGAAGCGCATCACCGTGCCGGCGTTGCCGACGTCCACCGTGGCCGGGCCGCGGAGGCCTGCCGGCAGGACCCGCCAGGTCTCGCCGGTGCCGTCGGGGCCCACGCCCTCCTCGATGCCCACGCCCATCTCACGCAGGGCCGCGGCCATGAGGAGCGTGTCCCGGGAGCGGAGGGGGCGGCGCAGCCAGCCCGGCTCGGAGGCCAGGGCCGCCAGTACCAGTGCGCGGTTGGTGACCGACTTCGACCCCGGGACGTGGACCGTGGCGTCGACGGCTCCACTCGCGTGGGGGGCGGGCCAGAGGGCGGTGTCTGAGGGGTTCAGGGCCATAGGGTCACTTTAGTAGGGGGCCGCCTGTCGGGTGCGCCGCCGTCGTGGCCGGCCGCACCCCCGGTGACGTCGCTCCTTCGGGCCTGTCACACCTCCAGCAACCACCGGCCGCCGCCTATCAGCGAACACAGGCTCACCGCGTGGAACAGGAACAGCCACAGCCCCGCCGGCACGTGCGTCAGGCGGGACAACTGGTCCGCGTCCGAATCACCCGCGCCGCCCCTCGACCGCTTCGACTGTAGCTCGAAAGCGGGACGCACCCCGCCCAGCAGCAGGAACCACACCACCGCGTAGGCGAACGCCGCCTGCACCTGGGGTCCGGCGAGCCAGGACACCACCACGAAGGTGCCGCCGGTGAGCACCACCGTCAACGCCCCGTACGCGTTACGGATCATCACCAGCATCGCGACCAGCAGGGCCGTCGCCGCCCACAGCAGCAGGGTGATGCGGCCGGCGGCCAGCAGGGCGGCACCGCCGAGGCCGAGCAGCGGGGGAGCGGTGTAACCGGCCGCCGCGGTGAGGATCATGCCGATGCCGTGCGGCTTGCCCCGGCTGACCGTGAGCCCGCTGGTGTCGGAGTGCAGCCGTATGCCGGTGAGCTGACGCCCGGTGAGCAGGGCGACCAGGCCGTGGCCGCCCTCGTGGGCGATGGTGATGGCGTTGCGCGAGAGCCGCCACAGCGTATGGGGGACCACTATGGCGAGCGCCGCCGCCATGGTGCCGAGCACCACCCACAGGTCGGGGTCGGGCTGCAGGCCGACGAGGCGGTCCCAGAGGTCGGGCAGCGCGGTCGATGCGGTGCTGTCCATGTTTCCCGGTGGCTCCCTCTCCTCGTACGGAGTCTGGCAGTGTGGCACGTATGTGCGGACGGTATGCAGCCAGTCGTGGGCCCGAGGATCTCGCAGGAATCTTTGAGATCGAGATGGGGGTCCCCCCAGGGCGAGCGGAGTCGAGCCACTGGGGGAGGGAACCGGAGGAGACCCTGGAGCCCGACTACAACGTGGCCCCGACCAAGGAGGTCTACGCCGTCCTCGACCGTCCCCTGAAGGACGCCGAGGACCCGCGGCCGGTTCGGCAGCTGCGGAAGCTGAAGTGGGGGCTGGTCCCGAGCTGGTCGAAGACCCCGGAGGGCGCGGCCCGGATGATCAACGCGCGCGCGGAGACCGTGCACGAGAAGCCGTCGTACAAGAGGGCCTTCGCCACCCGCCGCTGCATCATCCCGGCCGACGGCTACTACGAGTGGGTCACCGGCTCCGGCGAGCGGGAGCTGGAGGTCGAGGGGAAGAAGAAGCGGCCGCGCAAGCAGCCCTACTTCGTGCTGCCCGCCGACGGTTCGGTGTTCGCGATGGCCGGGCTGTACGAGTTCTGGCGGGACAAGACCCTGCCCGACGACCATCCGCTGGCCTGGTGGGCGACCTGCTCCGTGATCACCACCGAGGCGGAGACGGGGCCGCTGGCCGTCTCCCCGGCCGACGGCCCGCGCTCCCTCGTCGACATCCACCCCCGGATGCCGCTGATGCTGACCCCGGACCGCTGGGACACCTGGCTCGACCCGTCCCGCACGGACCTGGCGGACCTGCGCTCGCTGCTCGCGCCGCCGCCCGAGGGGCTCATGCGGGCCTACCCGGTCTCCACCGCCGTCAGCAACGTCCGCAACAACGGGCCGGAGCTGCTGAAGGAGCTGGAGGGGCCGGAAGAGGGCACACTCTTCTGACGTGACCACCACGGAGATCATCAGCACCGAGGCCGGGGACGCCCGCGTCACCTGGCACCCGGCGCGCACGGCACGGCTCGTGCTCGCCGTCAGTCATGGCGCCGGCGGCGGCATCGAGGCGCGGGACCTCCAGGCGCTCGCCGACACGCTGCCGCGGCACCGAGTGACCGTCGCCCTCGTCGAGCAGCCCTGGCGGGTGGCCGGCAAGAAGGTCGCGCCCGCGCCGAAGACGCTGGACGTGGGATGGCGGGGCGTCTGGCCCGCTCTCGTGGCGCCCGGCCTGCCGGTGATCTCCGGCGGGCGCAGCGCCGGGGCCCGTGTCGCCTGCCGTACGGCCGTGGAGCTGGGCGCCGCCGCGGTCCTCGCCCTGAGCTTCCCGCTGCACCCGCCGGGCAGGCCCGAGAAGTCCCGCGCCGCGGAACTGCTCGGATCCGGGGTGCCCACCCTGGTCGTCCAGGGCGGCAACGACCCGTTCGGGAAGCCGGAGGAGTTCCCGGACGGGTCCTTCGAGCTGGTCGAGGTGCCCTGCGGCGATCACGGCTTCGCGGTGCCGAAGCGGGCGGAGATCACGCAGGAGGAAGCCGTGACGGTTGTCACCGACGCGGTCTTGAAGTGGGCCGGGTCACTGGGATAAAGGCCCGGGAATGTTGGGCCGCGGACCTCTGTTGAGGCGGACAGAAGCGCTGAAGACACAGCGCGGACCGTCGTAGAGAGGAAGTCCGCCGCATGGGTTCGACCTTCTGCCCGAGCCGCAGCAGCCGCGCTGACCTGGACTGGACAGTGCTGCATGCGGCCAAGACCACCTCTATTCGAGGGGCGGCAGGGACGGGTAGTCGTCTATCCTCCAATTCCGGTGGCATCGGTTTCGGTGCTGCCCGGAATCTTGAGGAGGTGGGTCCGGTCACTGGGATCGACGCAGGGACCGACAACGGCCAGGCGGAGCAGCCCGAGGGCCAGGGCGCGAGCACGGAGTCGACTGCGGAGCGCACCGCGCGCTTCGAGCGGGACGCGCTCGAATTCCTCGACCAGATGTACTCGGCCGCGCTGCGCATGACGCGCAACCCGGCCGACGCCGAAGACCTGGTGCAGGAGACGTACGCCAAGGCGTACGCGTCCTTCCACCAGTTCCGTGAGGGGACCAACCTCAAGGCGTGGCTGTACCGGATCCTCACGAACACGTTCATCAACTCGTACCGCAAGAAGCAGCGCGAACCCCAGCGCTCCGCGGCCGAGGAGATCGAGGACTGGCAGCTCGCCCGTGCCGAGTCGCACATGTCGACCGGTCTGCGCTCCGCCGAGTCGCAGGCGCTCGACCACCTGCCCGACTCGGACGTGAAGGAAGCGCTCCAGGCGATCCCCGAGGAATTCCGCATCGCCGTCTACCTCGCTGACGTAGAGGGCTTTGCGTACAAGGAGATCGCGGACATCATGGGGACACCCATCGGAACGGTGATGTCCCGACTGCACCGTGGCCGCCGTCAACTGCGCGGCATGCTCGAGGACTACGCCCGCGAGCGCGGGCTCGTCCCGGCCGGTGCCGGAGAGTCGAACGAAGCGAAAGGCTCGGGCTCATGAGCTGCGGAGAGCCGCACGAGACGGACTGCAGTGAGGTACTCGATCATCTCTACGAGTTCCTCGACAGTGAGATGCCGGACGTCGATCGCGTCAAGTTCAAGCAGCACTTCAACGAGTGCTCTCCGTGCCTGGAGAAGTACGGTCTCGAAGAGGCCGTGAAGAAGCTCGTCAAGCGGTGCTGCGGCCGGGACGACGTGCCGACCGACCTGCGCGCCAAGGTCCTGGGGCGGCTCGACCTGATCCGCTCCGGACAGACCGTGCCGGAGCACGACGTGACGGCCTCTTCCCAGGAATCCTGAACCCCCCTTCAGGACACGAGCTCTCGTCACCCGAACGTGCTAATCGGCAGGTGATCGGCCCACGCCGCCTCCCTTCGTCGTCCTAGGCTCCTCGCAGCTGTGCGGACTGGAGCTGGAGGGGCGACATGGAGGCGGTGCCGGCACGCGCGCGTGCGTACGTCGCCTGTGTCGCCGCGGCCGCACTGCTCTGTCTGCTGCCGCTGCCGTCCGTCCGCACTCCCTGGTGGGCGCTCGCCCTGCTCGCCGCGCTGTACGCCGGCGGCGAGCAGGCCGCCGCCCGCCGGCGGTTCACCGGCACCTTCTGTCCGGTCCTGCTCGCCGGCGCCTTTCTGCTGCCGCCCCCGGCCGCCGCCCTCGTGGTGCTGCCGGGGGCGCTGCTGTCCCCGGTCGAGCGGCGCCCCCGAGCGCTGCGCCGCATCTGGCGGGCCGCGCAGCTCGCGGTGAGCGTCTGGGCCGCCGCGCGGGTGCACGGGGCGACGGGCGGCCGGGACGCGGTCGCGGCCGCCGACTTCCCGTACGCGCTGTTCCCCGCCGGGGCCGCGGTGCTCGTCTTCTGCCTGGTGCTGAGCGTGCTGGACGGGGGGATCCTGGCGCTGGCCGAGCGGATTCCCGTACGGCGGGCCTGGCGCGGCCTGTTCCTCCGCTCCCTCGCCCCCGTCGCCGTCCACGGGCTGGCCGGGCTCATGATGGCCGTGCTGTGGCGCAGCCCCTACGGTCCCGTCGCCGCGTTGCTCGTCCTGCTGCCGATGTGCGTGTCGTGGTGGGTGTTCGCGCAGTACCACCGCGAGCGCGCCGCCCACCAGGCCACCATCCGGGCTCTGGTGCAGGCCGTCGACATCAAGGACGAGTACACCCGCGGGCACAGCGAGCGGGTCGGGCAGGCGTCGATGATGATCGCGCGGGAGCTCGGCATGGACGACGCCCGCACCGAGGTGCTGCGGTTCGCCGGGATCCTGCACGACGTGGGCAAGCTCGGCGTGCCGACGCGGCTGCTGAGGAAGGACGGACCGCTGACCCCCGAGGAGCGGCGGGTCATCGAGCTGCACCCCGAGTACGGGCACGAGATGGTGCGGGGCATCTCCTTCCTCGGGGAGGCCCGGGCCGCCGTGCTGCACCACCATGAGCGGCTGGACGGGAGCGGGTACCCCTACGGGCTGGTGGGCGCTCAGATCCCGGAGTCGGCACGGGTGGTGGCCGTGGCCGACGCCTTCGACGCGATGACCTCCACCCGCTCCTACCGGCGGGCCCGGCCCGTCGGCGCCGCGCTGGAGGAGCTGGAGCGGTGCGCGGGCAGTCAGTTCGACCCCCGGATGGTGACGGCCCTCGTCCGCGCCCTGTCCCGGCACGGCTGGCATCCGGCGGTCACGGCGGACGAGGCCGACGGAACCGGTGTGCCACGCCCCCGCCCGACGACCACAGGGCGGCCCGGGGTACGCCGGTGAACGCCCGGAAGGCGTCCCGCCGGCTGCCGCCGCTCCTCACCCTCGTCCACACCTGCGCCGCCCTGCTCGCCCTCGGCTCACTCGCCCTCGTCCTGTGGACCGGACTCGAGGAGCGCGGCACCGCCCTCGCCTTCGGGGTGCTGATCACCGTCGGTGAGCTCAACCGGCGCAGCGGCCCCCACGTCAGGGAGGCCGCGCCGCTGGGTGCCGCCGGGGCGTTGTCGTACGCCCTGCTCGGCGAGGACGCCGGCACGCCCACGCATCACGGCGTCACCCAGGCCGTCACCGTCGTCCTCGCCGCCTCGCTGGTCGGCAGCGTGCCGCACGTCGGACGCGGACAGGGCCCCACCGCCGACCAGCTCGCCCGCCGGGTGCTCAGCGTCGGGTTCGCCGCCGTGTGCTTCCAACCCCTCTACAACCAGGGGACCTTCACCCAGTGGGGCGGCCCCGCCTACGCCCTGCTCCTGCTCGCCCTGCTCTCGCTGACCGCACTGTGCGACGCCGTGCTCGCCGCCGCCCTCGCGCACTCCCGCACCCGCTGGCCCTTCGGCCCGCTGCTCAGGGACGAGCTGCGGGCCCTGCTGGGCATCGGCTCCGCCGTCGTGGCCACCGGGGCCGTGATGGCGCTCGCGGTCGCCGTCGCGGGACTGTGGGCGCTGCCCGTCTTCTCGGTGCCGCTGCTCCTCACCCAGCTCTCCGTCCGCCGGTACGCCGCCGTCCGCTGCACCTACCGGCAGACCATCGCCTCCCTCGCCCGCGCCACCGAGATCGCCGGGTACACGCCCGCCGGGCACGCCCGCAGGGTCGCCGCGCTCTGCCGGGAGGTCGGGCGCGACCTCGGGATGTCCCGGCCCGAACTCACCGTCCTGGAGTACGCCGCCCTCATGCACGACATCGGCCAGCTCAGCCTCGTCGACCCGGTGCCCGCGGGTGCCACCGCCGCCCTGCCCCTCGCCGAACAGCGCCGCATCGCGCTGCTCGGCGGGGCGGTCGTACGGCAGACGGGCGTCGACGCGGCCGTCGCCGTGGTCGTGGAGCGGCAGGCCGACCCCTGCCGGGAGCAGCCGCTGGCCGCCCGGATCGTGCGGGCGGTGAACGCCTACGAGGAGAAGGCGCGGGACGCCGGACCCGGTGGGCCGCTGACCGCGCTGGAGGAGCTGCGCCTGGGCACCGCGGGGGACTACGCTCCGGAGGTCGTGGAAGCGTTGGCCCGGGTGCTGTCGAGAGACTGTCTGACCTCGCCCGTGACGGGGTAACCCATGGGTAATGAGCGCCCTTCCAAGCACACGTGGTTGGATGCGGGAGAGAGGGTGTCCGGGGGCACAGCCAGCCCACTCGACGGAACCGGCAGGCGGGAATCGTGAGGATCTTCGGCAAGGGACGGCACCGGCCCTCCGCCTCCTGGCGGCAGGCCACCGACCGCGCGTTCACGCTGATCGGCGACGGTCGGTACGAGGACGCGGGCGCGCTGCTGACACGTGCCGCGGACCTGGAGCCCTGGCTGTCCGAGTCCTGGTTCAACCTCGCCCTCCTGCACAAGTTCCGGCACGACTGGGAGCAGGCGCGGGCCGCGGGCCTCAGGGCCGTCGCGCTGCTCGACCGGGAGACCGGGGCGCCCGACTGGTGGAACGTCGGCATCGCGGCGACCGCGCTCCAGGACTGGCCGCTGGCCCGGCGGGCCTGGCAGGCGTACGGGCTGCGGGTGCCTGGTGGGGCGACCGCGTCCGGCGAGCCCCTCGGCATGGACCTCGGCAGTGCGGCCGTACGGCTGTCTCCCGAGGGCGAGGCCGAAGTGGTGTGGGGGCGGCGGCTGGACCCGGCCCGCGTCGAGGTGCTGTCCATCCCGTTGCCGTCCTCCGGGCGCCGCTGGGGCGAGGTCGTGCTCCACGACGGGGTGCCGCACGGCGAGCGGACCACGGCGTCCGGGCACGCCTATCCCGTCTTCGACGAGATCGAGCTGTGGGCGCCCTCGCCCGTGCCGACCTGGGTGGTCCTGCTGGAGGCGGCGACCGAGGCGGACCGGGACGCGCTGGAGCAGCTCGCGGCGGACGCCGGGTTCGCGGCGGAGGACTGGTCGTCGTCGGTACGGCTGCTGTGCCGGATGTGCTCCGAGTCGCGGATGCCGTCCGACGAGGGCGACGGGGAGCACCTGGACCCGCACGACCACAGCGAGCCGGGACACCCCGGGCCGCTGGGGCACCGCACGGACGGGCAGCTGTGGGTGCCGGAGCGGGAGTGCGGGGTGGCTGCGCCGGCCTCGCTGGTACGGGGGCTGTTGGACGGTTGGGTGGCGGACAGTCCGGATTCTCGTGACTGGCGGGATTTGGAAGAGGTCTGCTAGGTCGTTGTTCGGCTGCGGGTCCGGTGGGGGCTTGTCGCGCCCACGCGGCGGAGCCGCACATCGACACAGCCCCGCGCCCCCATGGGGCACGGCCCCCGTACCCTGTATCCGCAGTCACTCCCTGTTCTGGTTTAAGGAAGGCACCGTCGGTCATGGCCCAGCAGGACACCGATCAGCAGCACGCGGGCGTGCTCCCCGTCGACGACGAGGGGTTCGTCATCGACACCGAGGACGCCGAGGAGCGGGAGAACGCCTGGCGTGAGCGCGGCACCTCGCGGCCCATCACCGTCGTCGGGAACCCCGTGCTGCACAAGGAGTGCAAGGACGTCACCGAGTTCGGTGAGGAGCTCGACCAGCTGGTCGCGGACATGTTCGCCAGCCAGCGCACCGCCGAGGGGGTCGGCCTCGCCGCCAACCAGATCGGCGTCGACCTGAAGGTCTTCGTGTACGACTGCCAGGACGACGAGGGCCGGCGGCACGTCGGTGTCGTCTGCAACCCGAAGCTCGTGGACCTGCCCGCCGACAAGCGCCGCCTCGACGACAGCAACGAGGGCTGTCTGTCGGTGCCCACCGCGTACGCGCCGCTCGCCCGCCCCGACTACGCCGAGGTCACCGGGCAGGACGAGAAGGGCAACCCGGTCAAGGTCCGCGGCACCGGCTACTTCGCCCGGTGTCTGCAGCACGAGACCGACCACCTGTACGGCTACCTCTACATCGACCGCCTCTCCAAGCGCGAACGCAAGGACGCGCTGCGGCAGATGGCCGAGAACGAGCCCCGCTACCCCGTGGTCGCCAACGACTGACGTCCCACTACCCCCGCGCACCCGGCGCCTGTTCAGGGATCACTCCCCGAACGGGCGCCGTTCGTCTGTGCGTCGCACGTTCGATCGGATGTGCTCACAAAGTGATCAACTTCAGGTCACATGAGGGGAGAATCCCGACACCGTGGGGTAGTGAATGAAGCAAATCCATTCCCAGAATGGTCAGTTGTGGTGCTGAATGGGAAGTGCGGGGATACGCAACGGCGCACGCCCGGTTCAGCGCAGGGGTGTGTGCCAACTGGCGGCTGGAAGGGGTTTGTTCGTGTCTGCTTTCCCACACAGCACCACATCGACGCCGACGGCGATCGCGGTTCCACCGTCGCTCTCTCTCCCGGTGATCGAGGCAGCGTTTCCCAGGCAACTGCATCCGTATTGGCCCAGCCTCCAGGAGAACACCCGTACCTGGCTTCTGGAAAAACGGCTCATGCCGGCGGACAAGGTGGCCGAATATGCCGACGGACTGTGCTACACGGACCTCATGGCGGGGTACTACCTCGGCGCCCCCGACGAGGTCCTCCAGGCGATAGCGGACTACAGCGCGTGGTTCTTCGTCTGGGACGACCGGCACGACCGCGACATCGTCCACCGCCGTTCGCGCGCGTGGCGGCGGCTGAGGTTCCGCTTGCACGCGGCGCTTGACTCGCCACGGGACCATCTGCACCACGAGGATCCGCTGGTCGCCGCCTTCGCCGACTGCATGGTGCGGCTGTACTCGTTCCTGCCCCGGACGTGGAACACCCGGTTCGCCGGTCACTTCCACGACGTGATCGAGGCCTACGACCGGGAATTCCGCAATCGCACCCGGGGGACCATTCCCACGGTCAAGGAATACCTGGCACTGCGCCGCCTCACCTTCGCGCACTGGATCTGGACGGATCTGCTGGAGCCGAGCGCGGGATGCGAACTCCCGGACGGGGTGCGGAAACATACGGCATACCGGCGGGCGGCCCTGCTCAGCCAGGAATTCGCCGCCTGGTACAACGACCTCTGTTCACTCCCCAAGGAAATCGCGGGAGACGAGGTACACAATCTCGGCATCAGTCTCATCAAACACCAGGGGCTGACCCTCGAAGAGGCGATCGGAGAAATGCGGCGGCTGATCGAGAAATGCGTGGACGCATTCCTCGTGGCCGAGGCCGACGCCCTCCTTCTCGCCGGCAGTCTCGACGACGGCACCGTGCGCGGAAAGGAACTGAGCGCCGCCGTCCGAGCCTGCGTCCGCAATATGCGCAACTGGTTCAGCACCGTCTACTGGTTTCACCACGAGTCCGGCCGTTACATGGTCGACAGCTGGGACGACCGGTCCACGCCCCCGTACGTCAACAACGAAGCGGCAGGTGAGAAATGACCGTCGAATCCGTGAAACCCGAAGCCACGGTGGCTCCCGAGTCGGGTGAGCCGCCGTTCGCGGGCGGGGGTGTCCCCGTCCTCGGCCACGGCTGGCGCCTGCTCCGTGATCCGCTGAGCTTCCTGTCCGGGCTGCGGCGGCACGGCGAGGTCGTACGCCTCCGGCTCGGCCCGAAGAAGGTGTACGCGCCCACCACCCCGGAGCTGACCGGAGCCGTGGCCCTCAACCCCGACTTCATCATCGCCGGGCCGCTGTGGGAGTCCCTGGAGGGGCTGGTCGGCAAGGAGGGTGTGGCCACCGCCAACGGCCCGCAGCACCGGCGGCAGCGGCGCATCATCCAGCCCGCGTTCCGGCTCGACGCCCTCCCGGCGTACGGGCCGATCATGGAGGAGGAGGCGCACGCGCTCGCCGAGCGCTGGCAGCCAGGAGAGACGGTCGACGCCACCCTGGAGTCCTTCCGGGTCGCCGTGCGCATCGCGGCCCGCTGTCTGCTGCGCGGCGACTACATGGACGAGCGCGCCGAGCGGCTGTGCGTCGCGCTCACGACCGTCTTCCGGGGCATGTACCGGCGGATGGTGATACCCGCCGGGCCGCTGTACAAGCTGCCCCTGCCGGCCAACCTCGCATTCAACCGCGCGTTGGCCGATCTGCATCTCGTGGTCGACGAGATCATCGCCGAACGCCGGGCATCCGGTCAAAAGCCGGACGATTTGCTGACGGCATTGCTGGCGGCGAAGGACGCGAATGGCGACCCCATCGGGGAACAGGAGATCCACGACCAGGTCGTCGCGATACTCACCCCCGGCGGCGAAACCGTCGCGTCCACGATCATGTGGCTGCTTCAGGTCCTCGCCGAACATCCCGAACACGCGGACAAGGTGTGCGCGGAAGTCGAATCGGTCACCGGTGGCCGTCCTGTGGCATTCGAGGACGTACGGTCGCTCAGGTACACGACCTATGTGGTGGTCGAGACCATGCGATTGTGGCCCGCGGTATGGATATTGACGCGGCGGGCGGTGCGCGACACCGAACTCGGTGGCTATCGCATTCCGGCCGGGTCCGACATCGTCTACAGCCCGTACGCGATCCAGCGCGACGCGAAGTCCTTCGACGACAGCGCGGAGTTCGACCCTCTGCGCTGGAGTCCCGAGCGCGCCAAGTCGGTTCCGAAACACGCCATGAGCCCGTTCAGCACCGGGAACCGGAAGTGCCCGAGCGACCACTTCTCGATGGCCCAGCTGACGCTGCTCACGGCGGCGCTGGCCCGGAAGTACCGCTTCGAGCAGGTGACCGGCTCCGACGACACCCCCCGGCCGGGCATCACCCTGCGGCCGAACCGGCTCCTGGTGCGGCCCGTGGCCAGGTGACGGGTCAGGCGGCCGCCTCCGGGCCCTGGAAGGTGCGCCGGTAGGCGTTCGGCGTGGTGCCCACCGTGCGCAGGAACTGGTGACGCAGCGCGGCCGCGGTGCCGAACCCGGCGCGGCCCGCGATCGCGTCCACCGTCTCGTCCGTCGCCTCCAGCAACCGCTGGGCCAGCAGCACTCGCTGGCGCAGGATCCAGCGGTAGGGAGTCGTACCCGTCTCCTGCTGGAAGCGGCGGGCGAAGGTGCGCGGGGACATGTGCGCGCGCTCGGCGAGCTGCTCGACGGTGACCTCCTCGTCGAGGTGCTGCTCCATCCACACGAGCACCTCGCCGACGGTGTCGCACTTCGACCGGGGCAGCGGCCGCTCGATGTACTGCGCCTGTCCGCCTTCCCGGTGCGGCGGCACGACCATCCGGCGGGCGATCTTGTTGGCGACCTCGGGGCCCTGCTCCTTGCGCACGATGTGCAGACAGGCGTCGATACCGGCGGCGGTGCCGGCGGAGGTGATCACCGGGTCCTCGTCGACGTACAGGACGTCCGGCTCGACCGTCAGCCGCGGGTACGCGAGCGCCAGCTCCTCCGCGTGGTGCCAGTGCACGGTGCAGCGCCGGCCGTCGAGCAGTCCGGCGGCGGCGAGCAGGAAGACGCCGGAGCACACGCTGAGCACCCGCGCCCCGCGGTCGACCCCGTCGCGCAGGGCCTGGAGCAGCTCGGGCGGAAACTCCCGCGTCTCGTAGCCGGCGCAGGCCGGCACGGCGATCAGATCGGCCGACTCCAGCCGCTCCAGGCCGTGCTCGACCTGCAGGGTGAAGCCCGAGCGCGAGGTCAGCCGGGTCCCCTCGCCCGAGGCGACCGCGAAGTCGTACACGGGCAGTCCGTCGTCGCTGCGGTCGGTCCCGAAGACCTCGCAGACCACACCGAGCTCGAAGGGATTCACGCCGTCCAGGACGACGGCCGCCACGTTCTTCAGCATGCTGCCAGTGTGCCTCAAGGGTGGCAGTAAATCGAGGGTGTGCGGCAGTCCTGCCACTGTTTGTCAGGAGTCTGCGGCGCGACAGTAGTGACATGACTACCGCAGAGACACAAGGACTGATCGGAATGCTGACCGTTCTCGGAATCCTCGTCCTCCTGGTCCTCCCGTCGGTGATCGGGATCATGCACGACCGCCGGATGGACCGTCAGATCAAGCGGGCCTACGAGTACCGGGCCGCACGCCGGACGACGCGCACCGTCTAATCTCTCCTGAACCAACAGGGGAGGAACATGAGACACAGACTGTGGGCCGTGGCAGGCGGGGCGGCAGCCCTGACCCTGCTCACGGCCACCGGCGCCCATGCCGAGGGCGAGGGTGACATCAGGGTCACCAAGACCGTCGTGAACAAGGGCGGCAACGTCATCGTCGGCACGGCGAAGACCATCACGTTCCCGATCGCGGTCACCGTCAAGGACGACTCGGGCGCGAAGAAGATCTCGCATCTCAGCACGTTCGACAAGACCACCCCCTACGGCTTCTTCAGCTGGAACCGCGACTCGTCCTGTGTGAGGAAGAGCTCGACGACGTCGGTGTGCACGGGCACGATGACGGTCGACCCAGCCTGGATCGCCGACAGCGACGACATCGACAGCAACAAGCTCGCCGGTGTCTGGGTGGTCGCCGCCACCGTCAACGCCAACGACGGTGACTACTGGATCTACGACGACATCGCCGAGTACAAGGTCAAGCGGGCCGCACAGCTCACCACCGACGCGACCCCCGAACCCGTCGCCAAGGGCGCCCAGCTCACCGTCAAGGGCAAGCTCTCCCGGGCCAACTGGGAGGACCTGAAGTATCACGGCTACCCCGGCCAGTCGGTCAGGCTCCAGTTCCGCGCGGCCGGCGCCGCCCACTACCGCACGGTCAAGACCGTGAAGACGGACAACGTGGGCCGGCTCAGCACCAAGGTGACCGCCACGTCGGCGGGCAGCTGGCGCTGGTACTTCCCCGGCACCACGACGACCTCGCTGAAGGTGTCGGCCGGGGACGCGGTCACGCTCAGGTGATCAGCACGGTGACCCGCCACTCCTGAATGCCCTTGCAGGAGATGCCGCCGGTCCCGGTGGCGCACAGGGGACGCTGTGAACTCAGCTGGACCCGGCCCGCCGAGACCGCCTTGTACGCGGAGCTCGCGTCACCGGGCAGCAGGACGATGCCGCTGTTGGTGGCCTCCAGACCGCTGCCGTCGACGGCGACCGGCTTCCAGGGCCGGTTCCTGGTCCCGTCCAGGCTGATCCGGATCGTGTCGCCCACCGTCAGGCACACGGTGTCGCCGCTGTCGGTGGCGCCGAGTTCCGCCCGGGTCGTGCACCCGGTGGCGGTGGGCGTGGGCGTGGGCGTGGGGGAGGACGGCGACACACTGTCGCCGCCTCCCCCCTTCCCGTTCCCGGCGTCGGTGCCGCAGCCCGCGAGGAGCAGCGTCAGTGTCGCGAGGGCGAGGGTCGTCTTGCGGATCGGGCGCATGAATGGCCTCCTTCCCTCTTGGACGTACTACCCACGTGCCCGGATCCACCGATTTTGAAGATGTCCTGTCAGAAGTCCTCGTCCAGGTCGACCGTGCCCTCCACGGCCACCTGGTACGCGGACGGGCGCCTCTCGAAGAAGTTGGTCAGCTCCTGGACACCCTGGAGCTCCATGAAGGAGAACGGGTTCTGCGAGCCGTACACCGGCGCGAAGCCGAGGCGCGTCAGGCGCTGGTCGGCGACGCACTCCAGGTACTGCCGCATCGACTCGGTGTTCATACCGGGCAGTCCCTCGCCGCACAGGTCGCGCGCGAACTGCAGCTCCGCCTCCACGGCCTCCGCCAGCATGGCGGTGACCTGCTGCTGGAGCCGGTCGTCGAACAGCTCCGGCTCCTCCTTTCGGACGGTGTCGACCACGTCGAAGGCGAAGGACATGTGCATGGTCTCGTCGCGGAACACCCAGTTGGTGCCGGTGGCGAGACCGTGCAGCAGGCCCCGGCTGCGGAACCAGTAGACGTAGGCGAAGGCGCCGTAGAAGAAGAGGCCCTCGATGCACGCGGCGAAGCAGATCAGGTTGAGCAGGAAGCGGCGGCGGTCGGCCTGGGACTCCAGCCGGTCCAGCTTCTCCACCTCGTTGATCCACCGGAAGCAGAACTCCGCCTTCTCGCGGATCGAGGGGATGCTCTCGACGGCGTCGAAGGCCGCCGCCCGGTCCTCCGGATCGGGGAGGTAGGTGTCCAGCAGCGTCAGGTAGAACTGGACGTGGACGGCCTCCTCGAAGAGCTGCCTGCTCAAGTACAGGCGTGCCTCGGGGGAGTTGATGTGCTTGTACAGCGTCAGCACCAGGTTGTTCGCGACGATCGAGTCACCGGTCGCGAAGAAGGCCACCAGGCGGCCGATGAGGTGCTGCTCGGCGGGGCTGAGCTTCGCCAGGTCGGAGACGTCCGAGTGGAGGTCGACCTCCTCGACGGTCCAGGTGTTCTTGATGGCGTCCCGGTAGCGCTCGTAGAAGTCCGGGTAGCGCATGGGGCGCAGGGTCAGCTCGAAGCCCGGGTCGAGCAGGTTTTTGGAGGGCACAGTCTTGGCTTCGCTGGTCATTACTGGCAGGCCTCGCAGGACTCGGGGTTCTCAAGGGAGCAGGCGACCGCGTCTTCCGGGGCCGGCTGCTGGACGGGGACCGTCGCCTGTGCGGCGCGGGCGATCCGGGTCGCCGGGCGCGAGCGCAGGTAGTACGTCGTCTTCAGCCCGGACTTCCAGGCGTACGCGTACATCGAGGAGAGCTTGCCGATGGTCGGCGTCTCCAGGAAGAGGTTCAGGGACTGCGACTGGTCGAGGAACGGGGTCCGCGCCGCCGCCATGTCGATCAGAGCGCGCTGCGGGATCTCCCACGCCGTCCGGTACAACGCCCGTACGTCCTCGGGGATCCACGCGAAGTCCTGCACCGAGCCGTTCGCGTCGCGCAGCGCCTCACGGGTGCGGGCGTCCCACACGCCGAGCTCCTTGAGTTCCTTCACCAGATACGAGTTGACCTGGAGGAACTCACCGGACAGCGTCTCGCGCTTGAACAGGTTGGAGACCTGCGGCTCGATGCACTCGTACACCCCGGCGATCGAGGCGATGGTGGCGGTGGGCGCGATGGCGAGCAGGAGGCTGTTGCGCAGACCCGTGGTGGCCATGCGCTCGCGCAGTGCCGCCCAGCGCTCGGGCCAGGTGAGGTCCGTCGCGTAGTGGTCGGGGTGCAGAACCCCTTGTGCCGTACGGGTCTTCTCCCAGGCCGGCAGCGGGCCGTTCCTCTCGGCGAGGTCGGCGGAGGCCTCGTAGGCGGCGAGCATGACGCGCTCGGCGATCCGGGTGGAGAGCCGCTTGGCCTCGGGGGAGTCGAAGGGCAGGCGCAGCTTGAAGAAGACGTCCTGCAGGCCCATCGCGCCGAGGCCGACGGGACGCCACTTGGCGTTGGAACGGCCCGCCTGCTCGGTCGGGTAGAAGTTGATGTCGACGACCCGGTCGAGGAAGGTCACGGCGGTGCGGACGGTGGCGTCCAGCCGCTCCCAGTCCATGTCGCCGGTCGTCGTGTCGGCGAACGCGCCGAGGTTCACCGACCCCAGGTTGCAGACCGCCGTCTCCCCGTCGTCGGTGACCTCCAGGATCTCCGTGCAGAGATTGGAGGAGTGGACGGTGTGGCCCGGCAGCGCCGTCTGGTTGGCCGTGCGGTTGGCGGCGTCCTTGAAGGTCATCCAGCCGTTGCCGGTCTGCGCGAGGGTGCGCATCATGCGGCCGTAGAGGTCACGCGCGGGAATCGTCTTCTTCGCGAGCCCCGCGGCCTCGGCCGTGCGGTACGCGGCGTCGAACTCCTCGCCCCACAGGTCGACCAGTTCGGGCACGTCGGCCGGCGAGAAGAGCGACCACTCGGCGTCCGCGTTCACCCGGCGCATGAACTCGTCCGGCACCCAGTGGGCGAGGTTCAGGTTGTGCGTACGACGGGCGTCCTCACCGGTGTTGTCCCTGAGCTCCAGGAACTCCTCGATGTCGGAGTGCCAGGTCTCCAGGTAGACCGCGGCCGCGCCCTTGCGCCGGCCGCCCTGGTTCACGGCGGCCACCGAGGCGTCGAGGGTCTTCAGGAACGGGACGATGCCGTTGGAGTGCCCGTTGGTGCCGCGGATCAGCGAACCGCGGGAGCGGATGCGGGAGTAGGCGATGCCGATGCCGCCGGCGTGCTTGGAGAGCCGGGCGACCTGGTGGTAGCGGTCGTAGATGGAGTCCAGCTCGTCCTTGGGGGAGTCGAGGAGGTAGCAGGACGACATCTGGGGGTGCCGGGTGCCGGAGTTGAAGAGGGTGGGGGAGGAGGGGAGGTAGTCGAGACGGCTCATGAGCCGGTAGAGGGCGGCGACTTCGTCCAGGGCGCGCAGGGTGTCGTCCTCGGCGAGCCCGGACGCCACCCGGAGCATGAAGTGCTGGGGGGTCTCGATGACCTTGCGGGTGATCGGGTGCCGCAGCAGGTAGCGGCTGTACAGGGTGCGCAGGCCGAAGTAGCCGAAGCGGTCGTCGGCCTCGGTGTCGACCAGCGCGTCGAGCCGCTCGGCGTGGATGCGCACGAACTCGGCGGTCCGGTCGGCGATGAGGCCCTCGCGGTGGCCGACGGCGACCGAGCCGGTGAACGAGGTCACGCCCTGCGAGGCGGCCTCGGCGGCGATGGAGACGGTCAGCAGCCGGGCCGCCAGCCTGCTGTACGCGGGGTCCTCGGAGATGAGGCCGGCCGCCGCCTCGGTGGCCAGCTCGCGCAACTCCACGAGCATTTCGGGGGAAGCCGTACGCGAGGAGCGGCCCCGCAGCGCGGCGGCGGCGACCCGGCCGGGGTCGGCGTCGGGGAGGTCGGCGGTCAGCGTGGTCAGGGTCCGCAGCAGGGCGGCACCGGGGCCGTCGTGGTCCTGCTGTGCGGTCCGCTCGGTCGCTGAGGCCGGATCGGCCGGCGCGATGGTCACGTGGGGCACTCCCTCGCTGGGCACGGGGGCCTTGCGGAGGGCAGGGGGCAGCACACGAGCGCGCACGGCGTCGCGTCCACCGGCCCATTCCACGAGGCCCGGACGTCATGACACCCGGGCCGGTGCGGCACGGGCGGCTGTCGGCAGGTCCTCGGACTGACGCTCATGTGCGCTTATGCACGCATGAGTACACCGTTGCGGGACAGTTCCGGATTCGCACCGGATTCCCCTGCGGCGACAGCGAGCATGAGCATACATCTTGTGCCGGGTGAGGAAAGCAGGCCCATATGTTGTGTCGCGGCGACTTCAGAGCGTCAACGTGTAGGCGAGAAGCGTGAACTCGTCGCCGGGGATCGGCTTCCAGTCGCGCTCGGGGGCGCGGGTGAAGCCGAGGCGTTCGTAGATGCGGTGGGCGGTGTGCATCGTGGGCTGGGTGCACAGGACGATGCCGGTGGCCGTGGCGCTCGCGCGCTCGACGCAGGCCTGGACGAGGGCTTGTCCCACGCCTCTGCCGCGGGCCGTGTGAGCCACCGCGAGCATGCGGATCTCCGCCTCGCCGGGGCGGGCGAGGTCGGCCAACGGCCCGCCGGAGGGGACGAAGGTGACGGTGCCGAGGACGGTGTCGTCCGCCACGGCCGTCAACACGTCCGCGGCGGCGGCCCGCTTGGGCACGTCCCTGAGCTCTTCGAGGTACCAGTCGCTCTCGCCGAACAGCAGCAGGCCGTCCTGGAGATAGGCCTGGGCGGTGATCTCACCGAGGGTCTCGTACTCGGCGGGTTCCGCGGCCCGGATCACGATGTCCATGCCGGTGAGTGTGCCCGACGGGTACGACAACGGGCCGCCGGACGACTTCTCCGACGGCCCGCCCGACTCCGTGACTAGTGGACCGAACCCGCTGTCGCCGGCGGGAGTTCCGTCTGGACCCCCGGGTCGCCCGCGTCCGCCGTGTAGTCCTCCGGGCTGGTCTCGTCCACGCCGTCGGGAGCCTTCAGCGCCTTCAGTACGAAGGTCAGGATCACCGTGACGACCAGGTTGAGCACGAACGCGGTCAGACCGATGTAGCCGATCTCGCCGATGCCCGGGATCTCCTTGGCCGAGCCGCCGAAGTGCTTCTGGGTCGGGGAGGCGACGCCGTACGCGGCGACCGTGCCGTAGACCATGCCGAGCGCCCAGCCGGCGAGCAGGGCCCAGCGGTGGAACCAGCGGGTGAACAGGCCGCCGACCAGGGCCGGGAAGGTCTGCAGGATCCAGATGCCGCCCAGCAGCTGGAAGTTGATGGCCACCGTCTTGTCCATGGTGAGGACGAAGACCAGCGCGCCGACCTTCACCAGGAGCGAGACCAGCTTGGAGATCTTGGTCTCCTGTGCGGGCGTGGCGTCCGGCTTGATGAAGTCCTTGTAGATGTTGCGGGTGAACAGGTTCGCGGCCGCGATGGACATGATGGCCGCCGGGACCAGCGCGCCGATGCCGATCGCCGCGAAGGCCACGCCCGCGAACCAGTCCGGGAACATGTCCTCGAACAGCTGCGGGATCGCCAGCTGCGGGTTGGTGACCTTGACCCCGGCCGCGATGGCCATGAAGCCGAGCAGCGCGAGCAGGCCCAGCATCAGGGAGTACAGCGGCAGGATCGTGGTGTTGCGGCGGATCACCTCACGGCTGCGCGAGGAGAGCGTCGCGGTGATCGAGTGCGGGTACATGAACAGCGCGAGCGCGGAGCCCAACGCCAGCGTGGCGTACGTCCATTGGCCCGCCTCCAGCGGGACGAGGCCGCCCGCCTTGGCCGCCGTGTACTTCTCGCTCGCCGCGCCGAAGACGTCGTCGAAGCCGCCCAGCTTGATCGGGATGTAGATGATCGCCACCGCGATGACGATGTAGATCAGCGTGTCCTTCACGAACGCGATCATCGCGGGGGCCCGGAGTCCGGAGGAGTACGTGTAGGCCGCGAGGACACCGAAGGCGATCAGCAGCGGCAGGTCCTTGACGAACCAGTTCGTGTTCTCGCCACCGCCGATGCCCATGACGTCCAGGACCGCCTGGATGCCGACCAGTTGGAGCGCGATGTACGGCATGGTCGCGAGGATGCCGGTGACCGCCACCGCCAGCGACAGCCCCTTCGAGCCGAAGCGACCGCGCACGAAGTCCGAGGTCGTCACGTATCCGTGCTTGTGGGAGACCGACCACAGGCGGGGCAGGAAGGTGAAGATCAGCGGGTACACCAGGATGGTGTACGGCACCGCGAAGAAGCCGGCCGCGCCCGCCGCGTATATCGCCGCGGGGACCGCGACGAAGGTGTACGCCGTGTAGAGGTCGCCGCCGAGCAGGAACCAGGTTATCCAGGTGCCGAACGAGCGGCCGCCCAGGCCCCATTCGTCGAGGCTGTGCTCGTTCTCGGCCTTGCGCCAGCGCGAGGCCAGGAAGCCCATGACCGTGACGGCCAGGAAGAAGAGGATGAAGACGGTGAGAGCCACACCGTTGACGCCGTCGTTCACTTGGTACCTCCACGGCGGGCACGCTGGTCACGCTGCCACAGCTGGTACGCGATCATCGTCAGCGCGGTGGAGATCAGCACCCACAGCATCTGGTACCAGTAGAAGAACGGGATGCCGATGAACGTGGGGTCGACCTTGGCGTACGAGCCGACCCACAGCATCGCCACGAACGGGGCCAACAGGCAGAGGGCGATGACCACCCGTACCGGCGTCACCACCGGTGGTCCGACTTCAGGTGCATCCGACATGTCGCGACTCCTGCCCCTCACTGATCAGCGCTGATCACCTGCAATGCGCAGGCAATCTAGGCGCTGGTGTCGTGAGAGCGGAAGACCTCGTCCGCATATCGGTATGTCGATTCTGTGAAGCACGCCTGTTGGGTACTCCTAGGGCACTAGTCGACCGGCCTCTTGAGGCGGGCCACGAACTTGTACCGGTCCCCGCGGTACACCGACCGCACCCACTCCACCGGTTCGCCCGTCTTGTCGATCGAGTGGCGGGACAGCATCAGCATCGGCAGGCCCACGTCGGTGCCGAGCAGGCCGGCCTCGCGCGGGGTGGCCAGGGAGGTCTCGATGGTCTCCTCGGCCTCGGCGAGGTGGACGTCGTAGACCTCGGCGAGCGCCGTGTAGAGCGAGGTGTACTTGACGAGCGACCTTCGCAGGGCCGGGAAGCGCTTGGCGGAGAGGTGGGTCGTCTCGATGGCCATCGGCTCGGCGTTGGCCATGCGCAGGCGCTCGATGCGCAGCACCCGGCCGCCGGCGGTGATGTCGAGGAGCTCGGCGAGCCGGTCGTCGGCGGTGATGTAGCCGATGTCCAGGAGCTGCGAGGTGGGTTCGAGACCCTGGGCGCGCATGTCCTCGGTGTAGGAGGTCAGTTGCAGCGCCTGGGAGACCTTGGGCTTGGCGACGAAGGTGCCCTTGCCCTGGATCCGCTCCAGGCGCCCCTCGACCACGAGTTCCTGCAGCGCCTGGCGCACCGTCGTGCGTGAGGTGTCAAACTCGGCGGCGAGCGTGCGCTCGGGCGGCACCGGCGTGCCGGGCGACTGCGTCTCCGTCATGTCGAGCAGGTGCTTCTTCAGGCGGTAGTACTTGGGCACGCGCGCGGTACGGACGCCTGCCCCGCCCTCGGTCTCCGCACTGCTGACGTCGCTGCTCATGGTCTGCCTTCCCGGCTCCGGATGCGGGTCACATCGTGATCCCTTCTGTATACCGTCGCCACCTCTTTTGGTCTAGTCCACAGAGGTAAGTGGTCTAGCGGACGACAGTACTCCGCCGCCGGTGTTTTCGCTGGCTTCTTTACTAATGGTTCCTGCATATGTAGCTCGCATAACGGCTGGTCAGGGCCTTTTCGGCACCTCTTGACAGGCCTTGTGGTCTGGTCCAAGCTCCCCCTACTGGTCTACACCATTGGTCCAGGTCCCGGCTTGTGAGCGGGAGGTGTGGGCATCCCTGAGGAGGGTGGCGTGAAGCGCAAGCTGGCAGCCGCGATCGGCATCGCGGGCATGATGGTCTCCGTCGCGGCATGTGGGAACAGCGACAGCGGAAGTTCGGACAACAGCGGCGCGGACGCCAAGGCGTTGACCGTGTGGCTCACCGTCGACGCCCAGAACAACTGGCCCGGGCTTGTGAAGGCCGCGGACGCCGCGGTCCAGAAGAAGCACCCCGGCATCAAGATCGACCACGAGTACTACGGCTGGCCGGACAAGAACACCAAGCTCGACGCGGTCCTCGCCACCGACAAGGCCCCCGACGTCGTCGAGATGGGCAACACCGAGATGCTCGGCTACATGGTCAAGGGCGCCTTCGCGCCCCTGGACACGTCGGCGTTCACCAACTCGTCGGCCTGGCTCGACGGCCTCAAGGCCTCGGTGACCTACGACGGCAAGACCTACGGCGTCCCGTACTACGCGGGCGGCCGGGTCGGCAACTGGCGCAAGGACGTCTTCGCCTCGGTCGGCGTCAAGTCCACCCCGAAGACCTACGCGGAGCTCACCGCCGCCCTGGACAAGGTCCAGAAGAAGGAGGGCGACAAGTTCTCCGCCTGGTACCAGCCCACCCGTGACTGGTACGCGGCCATGTCCTTCGTCTACGACGCCGGCGGCTCCATCGCGGTCGAGTCGGGCGGCCAGTGGAAGGCCAACCTCTCCTCGCCCGAGTCGGTCAAGGGCCTCACCGAGTTCAAGAACGTCGTCGACAAGTACATGCACGCCGACAAGACCAAGGACGAGTCCGACCGCTACATCGTCTACGGCCAGGGCAAGTCCGCCATGATCTTCGGCGCGGCCTGGGAGGGCGCGACCTCCGCCGACCCGAAGAACGACAAGACCGGCAAGCTCAAGGACAACCTCGAGAACTTCGTGATGCCCGGTCCGTCCGGCAAGAACATGCCCGTCTTCCTCGGCGGGTCCGACCTCGCCGTGCCGGTGAAGTCGAAGGCGCAGGCCGTCGCCGCCGAGTGGATCAACGCCTTCACCGGTGCCTCCGGCCAGAAGGGCCTGATGGCCAAGGGCAACCTGCCCAACAACAAGACCGACCTCGCCACCCTGAAGAAGGACCCGGCGACCGCGGTCCCGGCCACCGCGGCCGAGTCCAACTGGTTCGTGCCGATGGCACCCGGCTGGGGCCAGGTCGAGAAGGCGCAGATCCTGCAGACCATGCTCCAGAACATCGGCACCGGCAAGAAGTCGGTCGAGGTCGCCGCGAAGGACGCGGACACCGCGATCGACAAGGTCATCAACAGCAAGTGACCGGCAGCAGGGCCCCGTTGACACCGGCGGGGCCCTGCCTCCCGTACGACCGTGCGGGCTTCGCTTTCGTACGACCAGAGGGACCGCTGAGGAGCGCGCCATGAGTGCCGCAGACACGACCACCCCCACCGAGGTGCCGCCGCCGATGTCGGTACCCCCGCCGTCCAGGCCGGCCCCACCGGGCAGAAAGCGGACCTTCAGCGCGACGCCCTGGCTGCTGCTCGCCCCCTGCCTGCTGATCCTGGTGCTGGTCCTCGGTTATCCGATGGTCCGTCTGGTCGGTCTGTCCTTCCAGAAGTTCGGGCAGTCCCAGCTGTGGGGCTTCCAGCCGGCCGAGTGGGTCGGCTTCGACAACTTCACGGGCGTGCTGGGCGACAGCGAGTTCTGGGCGGTCGTCGTGCGGACCATCGTCTTCGCGGCCGGCTGCGTCGTCCTCACCATGGTCGCCGGCATGCTGATCGCGCTGCTGCTCCAGCGGGTCTCCGGCTGGGTGAAGACCCTGATCAACATCGCCCTGGTGGCCAGCTGGGGCATGCCGATCATCGTCGCCACCACCGTCTTCAAGTGGCTGTTCGACGCGGACTACGGCATCCTCAACGCGCTGCTCAGCAAGCTGCCCGGCGTGGAGATGATCGGCCACAACTGGTTCGCTAGCGGCCCCCAGGGCCTGGCCGTGATCATGCTGCTCGTGGTGTGGGGAGCGGTGCCCTTCGTCGTCATCACGCTCAGCGCCGGACTCACCCAGGTGCCGGCGGAGCTGGAGGAGGCGGCCCGGCTGGACGGCGCGAGCGCCTGGGGCGTGTTCCGGTACGTCACCGTGCCCGTCCTCAAGCCGATCATCGTGATGCTGACGACCCTGTCGGTGATCTGGGACATGGGCGTCTTCCCCCAGGTGTTCGTGATGCGCAACGGCCACCCGGAGGAGGAGTTCCAGATCCTGACCACCTACTCCTACGACCGTGCCTTCGTGGTCAACGACTACGCGCAGGGCTCGGCGATCGCCCTCATCACCGTGCTGCTGCTGCTCGGGGTCGTCGCCGTCTACATGCGTCAGATGCTGAAGATCGGAGAGGTCGAATGAGCGCACTCGCCACGGCCGGCGGCCGTCGCCGCGGGAAGTCCAGGCTCGGCTGGAACCTCGTCGGCCTCCTCGTCTTCGTGACGGCCGGCTTCCCGGTCTACTGGATGCTCAATACGGCGTTCAAGCCGGCGAAGGACGCGATCGACCCGGACCCGAGCCTGCTGCCGACCGGCATCACCTTCTCCAACTTCAGCCGCGCACTGGACATCGCCGACTTCTGGGGCCCGGTCGGCCGCAGCCTGATCGTCTCCCTGTCGGTCGTGGTGATCGGCATCGTCGTCGGCACACTGGCCGCGCTCGCCATCTCCCGGTTCGCCTTCCGCGGCCGGAAGGTCGTGATCGTGGGCATCCTGGCGGTGCAGATGGTCCCGCTGGTCGCGATGATCATCCCGGTCTTCCTGCTCCTGAACGACCTCGACCAGTACGACAAGCTGTCCGGCCTGATCATCACGTATCTGACCTTCATCCTCCCCTTCACGGTGTGGACCCTGCGCGGCTTCATCGTCAACATCCCGAAGGAGCTGGAGGAGGCGGCGATGGTCGACGGCTGTTCCCCCACCGGCGCCTTCCTGCGCGTGGTCTTCCCGCTGCTGGCCCCCGGCATGGTCGCCACCTCGGTCTACGCCTTCATCCAGGCCTGGAACGAATACCTGTACGCCCTCATGCTGCTCAGCCAGAAGAACCAGACCGCGACCGTCTGGCTCGGCAACTTCAGCACCAAGAACGGCACCGAATACGCCCCGATGATGGCCGGTTCGACCATGATGGCCGTGCCGATCGTGGTCCTCTTCCTCCTTGTCCAGCGCAAGATGGCCGCGGGTCTCACCGCGGGCGCCGTGAAGGGATAACGCCCCCCGATGACGACATTCGCCAGCGGCACAGACACCTTGACGCGGGACGCCCTCACCGTCCTCCAGCCCGGCTTCACCGGCACCACCGCCCCCGACTGGCTGCTGCGCCGCCTCGGCGAGGGCCTCGCCTCGGTCGGCCTGTTCGGCCGCAACATCGCCACGCCGGAACAACTGGCCTCCCTGACGGCCCAGTTGCGCGCCGAACGCGACGACGTCCTGGTCGCCATCGACGAGGAGGGCGGTGACGTGACCCGCCTGGAGGTGCGCACCGGCTCCTCCTTCCCCGGCAACCACGCCCTGGGCGCGGTGGACGATGTGGACCTGACGCGCGCGGTGGCCGCGGAGCTCGGCCGCCGCCTCGCGGCCTGCGGGGTCAACCTCAACTGGGCCCCGTCCGCCGACGTGAACTCCAACCCGTCCAACCCGGTGATCGGCGTCCGCTCCTTCGGCGCCGCCTCCGACCTGGCCGCCCGGCACACGGCGGCCTATGTCACGGGGCTGCAGTCGGCGGGCGTCGCCGCCTGCACGAAGCACTTCCCGGGCCACGGCGACACCGCGATCGACTCCCACCACGCCCTGCCGCGCATCGACGTGGACGAGGCCGTACTCCTGGAGCGGGAACTGCGGCCCTTCCGCGCCGCCATCGCCGCCGGCACCAGGGCGGTGATGACCGCCCACATCCTGGTCCCCGCCCTGGACCCAAACCGTCCGGCGACGCTGTCCCCCAAGGTGCTGACCGACCTGCTGCGCGGTGAACTCGGCTACACCGGCCTCATCGTCACCGACGGCATGGAGATGCAGGCCATCGCCGGCACCTACGGCATCGAGCGCGGCAGCGTCCTGGCCGTCGCCGCCGGCGCCGACGCGATCTGCGTGGGCGGCGGCCTCGCCGACGACGAGACGGTACGACGCCTGCGCGACGCCCTGGTCTCGGCCGTACGCTCGGCCGAACTCCCCGAACAGCGGCTCGCTGAAGCGGCGGAACGCGTGCGCACGCTGGCCCACTGGACGGCGGCGGGCGCGGCCGAGTCACAGCTGCCGGCCGACGAGGAGGTGGGGCTGCGCGCGGCCCGCAGGGCGCTGCGCATCACCGGCGCGGACGGCTTCACCCCACTCACCTCGGCGCCCTATGTAGCCGCCTTCACCCCGGTGGCCAACGTGGCCGTCGGCGACGAGACGCCCTGGGGCATCGCCGCCGAACTCGCCCGTCTGCTCCCGGGCACGGAGACGGGCAGCTTCGCCGGCGAGGACGCGGGCCTCGCCACCCTGGCCGCCGCCGGCCCCCGCCGCATCGTGGCCGTGGTCCGCGACGAACACCGCCACCCGTGGATGGGGGCGGCCCTGGACACCGTCCTCAGAACCCGCCCCGACACGATCGTGATCGAAATGGGCCTCCCCCAGGCCCCTCCCCGAGGAGCCCTGCACATCGCGACCCACGGCGCGGCAAGGGTGTGCGGAAGGGCGGCGGCGGAGATCATCGCGGGGGAGTAGGGGGTACGACAGACAGGTGCCGGTTCTTTCTGACGGAACCGGCACCTTGGCTTTCAGGGCCTTAAATTCCCTGCCAGTCAGGCTTGTTCGCAAACGTGTGCCGGAAGTAGTCCGCCAGCTTCAACTTGGAGGCGGCCCCCTCGTCGACCACGACCGTCGCATGCGGGTGCAGCTGCAGCGCCGACGCAGGACACACCGCGGCCACCGGTCCCTCCACCGTCGCCGCCACCGCGTCGGCCTTGCCCTCACCCGTGGCGAGCAGCACCAGATGCCGGGCCTCGAGGATCGTCCCGATCCCCTGGGTGATCACGTGGTGCGGCACCTGCGAGATGTCCCCCTCGAAGAACCGCGCGTTGTCCACGCGCGTCTGCTCGGTCAAGGTCTTGATCCGGGTCCGCGAGGCCAGCGAGGAACACGGCTCGTTGAACCCGATGTGCCCGTCCGTCCCGATCCCGAGCAGCTGGAGATCCACGCCCCCGGCACCGGTCAGCGCCGCGTCGTAGGCCGCACACGCAGCGGTGATGTCCTGAGCCGTCCCGTCCGGCCCCATGAAGGAGGCCATCGGTATGCCCAGCGGCTCCAGCACCTCGCGCCGCAGCACCGAACGGTACGACTCCGGATGCTCGGCCGGCAGGCCCACGTACTCGTCGAGCTGGGCTATCCGCGCCCGCGAGACGTCCACGGCACCGGACCGCACCTTCGCCGCCAGGGCCTCGTAGACGGGCAGCGGGGTGGAGCCGGTCGCCACACCGAGCAGGGCGTCGGGCTTGCGCCGAAGCAGCTGGGCCATGGCCTCGGCGATGAGCTCGCCACCCGCCTTGGCATCCGGAACGATGACAACTTCCACGCTGGGCCTGCCGATCTGAGGAAACGGTCTGATCTGTCGAAACGGTCTGAACGGAGAGGGCTCGACCGGACCCCGGTACGGCCCATGTGGTGTAGACCAATCTAACAGAATCGGCTTCCCCGGCCCAGGTCCCGGAAGGCCGTCCCCGCGTCACGCCAAGGACAGGCGGCGTTCCGTGCGGGGGAGCGGACGGGGAGTGGTATAGGGCCATGACGGCCATCACGACACCCGCCCTCGCATCCCCACCCCCCGCCTACTCCGGCGCCGACCTGCCGCTCGGCCCCCTCGCCATGGTCGACAACGTCTCGCCCGCCATCGCGGTCGTCACCGACGGCAAGGGCGGTGAGGTCCCCAGCTCGTCCTCGACCGACCGCCCGGGCGGGGTGCGGACCTGGTCGTTGTCGGCCCCCGGAGTCAGGTCGAGCATGCCTCGGTCGGCTTCGTCGTGCCGACCGTCGATGTGGCCGAGGACGTCCAGCCCGTCCCGGAAGTCCCCCCTGGCCCCCTCCACCTCCTGGCCCACGAGGTGACCGTCGCCCGCGGTCAGGACTCGGACGCGCCGCGCCCTGGCGAGGGTGACGGAGACGCAGCCGCACCCTGGCGAAGGCGACCGACCCGCACTGAGCCCCGCCGGGCGGTTCACGGCATCGAACCTCCCGTCGCGTCCACCCAGCTCCCGGTCACCCACCGCCCGTCGTCCGAGGCCAGGAACGCGACCACGTCCGCGACATCGGCCGGTGTTCCCACCCGTCCGAGTGCCGAATAGGCCTCCGCCTGTGCCCAGCCGCCCTCGGTGCCATGCAGGAACTCGGCGGTGTTGTCCGTGTCGACCAGGCCCGGCGCCACCGAGTTGACCCGGATGCCCCGGGCGCCCAGCACCTTGGACAGGTCCCGGGAGAACACGTCCAGTGCGCCCTTCGTCATGGCGTAGGCCATGTTGTGCGGCATGGCCGCGGTGCGGGCGAGTCCCGACGAGACGTTGATGACCCGGCCGCCGTCGCGCAGGCGTATCGCGCCCTGCTTGACCAGGAAGAACGGTGCCTTCACATTCACCGTGAAGAGACGGTCGTACTCCTCCTCGTCGATCTCCTCGATGGGACGCGAGCTGCCGATGCCCGCGTTGTTCACCAGGATGTCCAGCCCGTCCGCGTGCCGGTCGAACTGCTCCCAGAGGGCCTCGACCGCTCCCGATGTCTCCAGCTCGGCCCCGATCGTGAAGGCGGAGCCGCCGGCCGCCTCGATCGCGGCGACCGTCTCCTTCGCCGCCGCCTCGCTCCTGCCGTAGTGCACCGCGACCCGCGCGCCGTCCCGGCCCAGCCGCTCGGCGATCCCCCGCCCGATGCCCCTGCTCGCACCCGTGACCAGAGCTGTCCTGCCCGCCAGCACGCCCATGTCGGCGCCCCCTCACATTGTCTAATGGTCGCTACAGAAAAACCGTACAACAGGCGCCGGAAGTTTCTCTAGTACCCGCTATACAATTCACTCCATGGTGAGCAGCGAGGGCACCGAAGTGCAGGTCGGGCCCGCCCCCAAGGCGTCCAGGGCATCCAGGCCGCGTGGCCGTCCCCGCTCCTTCGACCGCGAAACCGCGCTGGAGAAGGCGATCCTGGCCTTCTGGGAGCACGGGTACGAAGCGACCTCCGTCTCCGACCTCACCCGCGTCATGGACATCGGGGCCCCCAGCCTCTATGCGGCCTTCGGTGACAAGCGGTCCCTGTTCGACGAAGTCGTCCGGGAGTACCGGGAGCGGTACGGCTCCTTCGGCGACCGGGCCCTCGCCGAGGAACCCACTGCCCGGGCCGCGGTGGAGCGGACGCTGCGCGAGGCCGCGGTCGAGTACACCGCCCCCGGCCGCCCGCACGGCTGCCTGGTGATCCATGCCGCCACCAACTGCTCCACCCCCGAGGTCGAGGAGTCGCTGCGGGCGCGGCGCAACGCCAACATCGCCGCCTTGGAGAGTCGTATAAGAGCCGGAATCGCCGCAGGTGAGCTCCCGGTTGGGACCGACGCCGCCGCGCTCGCCCGGCATGCCGGCGCGGTCATCCAGGGCATGTCCCAACAGGCGCGCGACGGCGCGAGCCGGGAGGAATTGGAGGCTGTCGCGGAAATTGCCATGGCCATCTGGCCCCGCACATGAACCCACACGCGTTAGGCTGCGTGGAGGGTGTTAGGACGTCCGACTAGGTGAGTCCGGCGGGGGAAAGCTCCAACAACAAACAGGCTCCAACGCATGGACACACCTAGTGGTCTAGTCCACAATTGAACCGTGGCTTCCGTCTTCCCCGCACAGGAAGGCGGACCGAGGAACCGGAGCTCTCTGCCCTGACTGCCCCGGCTCCTCATCCTTCGGCCGACCGGGACCGCACACCCCACGGCCGATATTGCTCCGGGCTGCGGTGCCGGGAAGGTTGAGGGTCCTTCCCAGGCGCCGCGGCCCGCGGGTGTTTTTCAGGACGGGTGTTAACCGGACGGGTTTTTTAGGTCACTCACATACCCCCAGGTACGCTCGCACCCGTGCCCTCCATGAACGAACTGGTCCGCCAGCACACCGCACTCGACGACTCCGACCTCGAGTGGCTGCATCTGCTGGTCTCGGAGTGGCAGCTGCTCTCCGACCTCTCCTTCGCCGACCTCGTGCTGTGGGTGCCCACTCGCGACGGCACCCGCTATGTCTCCGTCGCCCAGATGCGGCCCAACACCGGTCCCACCTCCTACCAGGACGACATGGTCGGCCACCTCGTCCCGCGCGGCCGCCGCCCCCTGCTGGACGCGGCGCACGACGAGGGCCGGATCGTGCGCGAGGGCGACCCGGAGTGGCGCGAGGAGGTCCCGGTCCGCGTCGAGTCGATTCCGGTACGACGGGAGGGGCGCGTCCTCGGTGTCATCGCGCGCAACACCAACCTGCTGACCGTCCGCACCCCGAGCCGGCTCGAACTGACCTATCTGCAGAGCGCGTCCGACCTGGCCCAGATGATCGCGGCCGGTTCCTTCCCGTTCCCCAACCAGCAGATGGACATGGACGCGGCCCCGCGCGTCGGCGACGGACTGATCCGCCTCGACGCGGACGGCATCGTCCAGTACGCCTCCCCGAACGCCCTGTCCGCCTACCACCGCATGGGCCTCGCCTCCGACCTCGTGGGCCAGCACCTCGGCCGGACCACCGCCGAACTCGCCCCGACCCGCGGCCCGGTGGACGAAGCACTCGCCAAGGTCGCCAGCGGCTGGGCGCCCCGTGAGTTCGAGATCGAGGCACACGACGGGGTCATCCAGTTCCGGGCGATCCCGCTCAAACCCAAGGGCATCCGCATCGGTTCACTGGTCCTGCTACGGGACGTGACCGAACTGCGCCGCCGCGAGCGCGAGTTGATCACCAAGGACGCGACCATCCGGGAGATCCACCACCGGGTGAAGAACAACCTCCAGACAGTGGCGGCCCTGCTGCGCCTGCAGGCCCGGCGCATCGAGTCAGACCGCGGCCGGGAGGCCCTCGAAGAGGCGGTACGGCGGGTCGGCTCGATCGCGATCGTGCACGAGACGCTGTCTCAGAACCTTGACGAGCGCGTGGAGTTCGACGAGATCGCCGACCGGGTGCTCGCCATGGTCGCCGAGATCTCCCCGGGCAAGGTCACCGGCCGGCGCAGCGGACGCTTCGGCATCCTGGACGCCGAGGTCGCCACCCCGCTGTCCATGGTCCTCACGGAAATCCTCCAGAACGCCCTGGAGCACGGCTTCCGCGAGGGCGAGACCGGCACGGTCGAGGTCTCGGCAGTCCGCGGCGGCACCACCAAGGAGGCCCGCCTCCTCGTCACCGTCCAGGACGACGGCGTCGGTCTGCCCGAGGGCTTCGACCCGCACACTGGGGGCAACCTGGGTCTGCAGATCGTACGGACGCTGGTGGAGGGCGAGTTGGGCGGTACGTTCGACATGGTCCGGGCACCGGAAGGTGGCACCCGGGTGATCCTGGACGTCCCGGTGCAGGCCCACAAGTAGGGCCGCACGAGGCAGTACACGGTCCGGGGCACAGCAAAAAGCCCCGGACCGTTCAGGGGTCCGGGGCTCACATGCTCGTTGCCAGCGTTTGCTGCGCATCGGGGGTACTGCGCGCTGCGGCTCGGGGGCGGGAGAAGCGTACGCGGTGTACGCGCCGCCAAGCTCAGGCTGTTTTAGGGGCGGGTGTCAGGCAGAAGCCTGACGGGCCCGGTTGCGGGCGGCACGGCGCTTCATGGCGCGACGCTCGTCCTCGCTGAGACCACCCCAGACGCCGGAGTCCTGGCCGGACTCGAGCGCCCACTGCAGACACTGATCCATAACGGGGCAGCGACGGCAGACGGCCTTGGCTTCCTCGATCTGCAGCAGCGCAGGACCGGTGTTGCCGATGGGGAAGAAGAGCTCGGGGTCTTCCTCGCGGCAAACGGCGTTGTGACGCCAGTCCATGGCTGCTACCTCTCCTTGGTATTACGTGCAAGTTGCTTGTGAATGTGAACGCTTTCACGAATCCCTCAACAAGTGAAGGGCCGTCCACCGAGTCTTCCCCGGCGTGGTCCTGTGGATTGAAGAGGGGTTCCGGTGGTCTGTGGACGCCGGTGTTGCGGGCTGTCCCGACCGCCACGTAGAGACTCGCAAACCTCAGCGGCGGATACAACCCCTTCTGGAAAGTTTTTTTTGATTCCTCGGTGTCGACTAGGTCACAGCCGTACTTCCATGGGGTGGACCCTGGCCTAAACGTTCGAGTGAAAGGAGTTTAGCCTCTTCTGCTCACACAATCACACGCAGTGCACGGCGTACGCCTGTGAACGTCACGCTCGTACGCAGCCCGAGGTGGTCGCCGTCCATCTGGAGGGGTAGGGGCACCTTCGAATGCAAGGTGAACCGGTCCAGGTCGTGCAGGGACACGGCGTGCCTGCCATGGGGGCCGCGTTCGGGGGACGAAGTGAGCAACTGGGTGCCATATCGGGCGATCGCGGTCGTCGTCATACGGCTGAGACCGAGTACGTCGAGGCCTTTATCGAACGAGGCCTTAGGTGACGCGTACATCGGGTGATTGCCCAGGAAGGTCCACGGAGAGGTGTTCGAGACTATGGAAAGGACCAGATCGGTCACCGGCTCCGCATCCGGACGTTCCAAGGTGATCGTGCCGTGCCGGCGGTGCGCCTCGCCGAAGAACTGGCGCAGTGCCTGGCGGACGTAAAGAGCGTGGGTGGATTTCCTGCCGCGCTCCCGCTGCTGCTCGACCCGGCCGACCACACCGGCGTCGAATCCGAGCCCCGCGTTGAAGGTGAACCAGCGTTCCGGCACGGCCTCGTCCTCGGTGCCGGGCGTCCCCGCGGTCAGCCCCAGGCCGACGGTCCGCTCGCTGCCCTCGCGCAGGGCGTCCAGGAGGGCGCCGGTGGCCTCGACGGCGTCGTTGGGCAGACCGAGGGCGCGGGCGAAGACGTTGGTGGAGCCGCCGGGGACCACGGCGAGGCCGGGGAGGCGCTCGGGGTCGGGGCCGGCGTGCAGGAGGCCGTTGACGACCTCGTTGACGGTGCCGTCGCCGCCGAGGGCCACGACCAGGTCGATGTCCTTGCTCTCCGCCGCCTGGCGGCCCAGGTCGCGCGCGTGGCCGCGGTACTCGGTGGTGACCGCTTCCAGTTTCATCTCGCTCGCGAGCGCGTGGATCAGTACATCGCGCGTACGTGCGCTTGTGGTGGTTGCCGCCGGATTGACCACGAGAAGTGCACGCATGGGTTGCAGCGTACCTACTGGGTGGTACCGGGCACAGGTCGAGGTAGGGATCACGTAAGACTTCGGAGCGTGAACCTCGCCACGGGGGCGTGGGGCAACCCGCGCGCGGCGGTGTGCGTTGCCCGCGCCTCACTCATGGGGGCTTCCGAGGTGAGGGCTACTCTTCAGGAGTGAGCAGCGAGCAGACCCCCGCCACCCCTTCGTCCTCCGGAACCGCCGGTCCGCGCCCGCGGCGCCTGACGTACGCCGCCGCCCTGGCCGGCCTGGAAGGGCTCGCGCTCGTCGCCGGAGGCGTCTGGATGCTCGTGGAGGGTCTGGCCGGTGACCCGGACGACCGGCAGTCGGCCGTCACCGGGGGCGTCACGCTGATCGTCCTCGCACTTCTGCCGCTCCTCGCCGCGCGCGGGCTGCTCGGCCGGCGCAGCTGGAGCCGGGGCCCGGCCGTCATCACCCAGATCATGGCGCTGCCCGTCGCCTACAACCTCCTCCAGGCCGACAGCGTGGCGATCCCGGCGGGCATCGTCCTCGCGGTCGTCGCGGTGGCCGCGCTGGTCCTGTTGATCAACCCGGCCACGACCCAGGCGCTCGGGATCAGGGGACCGGGCCGGGCGCAGGACGGCAAGCAGTAGCCGTAGGGCCGGCTTCGGCGAGCGGGGCTGTTCCGCCTGAGTGCCGGTGGACCGACGTTGCCGCTGGTCCCAGGTGTGGCGACCGCGGTTGCGGGTAAGCGGCCGTAGAGACGGCAGAACTGCGGTGACGGTCCGGGGCCGGACTGAACGGTGATCGGCCCCGGTCCTGGTTCGCAGGACCGGGCTGCGGCGACGAGCTTCCCCGCCCGGCCGGCCGTGCACCGGCACGAGCTGTCGGTCCCCCTGAGCGGGCCGGTGGCCTACTCCTCCACCAGCAGCTTCTCCCGGAGCTGGGCCAGGGTGCGGGCCAGCAGGCGGGAGACGTGCATCTGGGAGATGCCGACCTCCTGCGCGATCTGCGACTGGGTCATGTTGCCGAAGAAGCGCAGGAGAAGGATGCGCTTCTCGCGCGGGGGGAGATCCTCGAGCAGCGGCTTGAGCGACTCCCGGTACTCGACGCCCTCAAGCGCCTCGTCCTCCGCGCCGAGGGTGTCCGCCACCGCCGGCGACTCGTCGTCCGTGTCGGGAACGTCCAGGGACAGCGTGGAGTACGCGTTGGCGGACTCCAGGCCCTCCAGGACCTCCTCCTCCGAGATGGCCAGCTTCTCGGCCAGCTCGTGGACCGTGGGGGAGCGGCCGTGCTGCTGGGAGAGCTCCGCCGTGGCCGTCGTCAGGGCCAGGCGCAGTTCCTGCAGGCGCCGGGGCACCCGGACCGCCCAGCCCTTGTCCCGGAAGTGGCGCTTGATCTCGCCGACGACCGTGGGGGTCGCGTAGGTCGAGAACTCCACCCCGCGGTCCGGGTCGAAGCGGTCGACCGACTTGATCAGGCCGATGGTGGCGACCTGGGTCAGGTCGTCCAGCGGCTCGCCGCGGTTGCGGAAGCGGCGCGCGAGGTGCTCGACGAGCGGCAGGTGCATCCGGACCAGCTGGTTGCGCAGCTCCGCGTACTCCGGGCTGCCGTCCTTCAGCGCGCGCAGCTCGATGAACAGGGCTCGCGCCCCGCTGCGGTCCTGTGGGTCGTGGCGCGGGACCGGCGTGTTGTTCGCGCCCGCCGCGCCGTCCTCTGCGTTTCGCTCGTGCTCGCTCATCGTCCCGCCCGTCGCCCTTCCACGAGCCCTCGCCTCCGTCGGCACCGGGAGGACCCCGTCCCGCCCTGCCGGAGGCGCACCCTGCACGGCACCCTTCCGCTCTCGCTGCCCGTCGTCCAGGAGGCCGGTCGCCGTCGTGTCGACGACGTCTTCCTCCGGATGCGGCCGGGCCTGCTCGGGGATGCCGTCGATGCCGTCCGCCATGCGGCGGGCACCGCCGGGGCCGTCGTCGCCCAGGCTGTCGGCGCCGCTCGGGCAGGGAGGACGGTGTCCGTCCTCGGCCGGCAGCTCCCGTGTGCCGCGCTCTTCGTCCCGCACCGGCCCGTCCCCGTTCCTCACGCCGGCCCGGGTCCCGCGCCGCGCTGTTTGTAGAGGCTGATCGAAACGGTCTTGTCCTCGTCCACGGCCGACGAGACCTTGCCCGCGAGGGCCGAGAGGACGGTCCAGGCGAACGTGTCCCGTGACGGTGCGTGACCGTCCGTGGTCGGGGCGGAGACGGTGACCTCCAGCGAGTCGTCGACGAGTCGGAAGACACAGCTGAGCACCGAGCCGGGCACGGCCTGCTGGAGCAGGATCGCGCAGGCCTCGTCCACCGCGATGCGCAGGTCCTCGATCTCGTCGAGGGTGAAGTCCAAACGGGCTGCGAGGCCGGCCGTGGCCGTCCGCAGCACCGACAGGTAGGCACCCGCGGCCGGCAGCCGGACTTCCACGAAGTCCTGGGTCGCGGGCTCGCCTGCGATCTGGGACACCCTCACCTCCAAGGTGGTACAAGCTTTACGGGGGCCGAGGGTCGCCCCCCGGAGTAACGCGACGTGTGGTTCAGCGGTGACGCTACCGCGCTCTCGACTTTCCTGTCCCCGGGACCCCACCCCCTTGCCGTCACTCACAGTAAAACTGTGGACACGCTCCGTGTCTAGGGGTTTGCGGCTCCAATTGGGAAGAACGCGCGCCGGGTTGACGTACCCAGACGTCAGACGGTCGAACCGTCCTGGAACCCGAAGGTCCAGGGTCACACAAGCACGTGGTCCACGAAGCACCAACGCCAGTTCTCGCCGGGTTCGTAGGTCCGCATGACCGGGTGGTCGGAGTCCTTGTGGTGCTTCGTCGCGTGTTGTCCCGGCGAGGAGTCGCAGCAGCCGACGTGACCGCAGGACAGGCACAGGCGTAGTTGTACCGGGTGGGTACCGTCCCTCAGACACTCCGGGCACGTCTCGCTGAGCGGCTCGGGCTCGGGGTGCGGCAGCGCGTCGGCGTGCGTGCACTGTTTCATGATTGCCAGGTTACGACGGCCGCGAGGGCGGCCGCGCGGAAAAAGAGGGCGGGCGCACGACGATGAGCGAGGGCGGGCGAGGGCCATGGACGTGATGCCACTGCTGTTGCTGGTGGCGGGGAGCGCGGCGATCGCCGCGGCCGCCCGGCGCACCCCGATTCCCGCGCCGCTGCTGCTGGTCGCGGCCGGCCTGCTGATCTCGTACGTTCCCGGGGTCCCCGAGTACACGCTCGACCCGGACGTCGTCCTGCCCATCATCCTGCCGCCGCTGCTGCACTCCGCGGCCACCGACAGCTCCTACCTCGACCTCAGGGCACAGATGCGGCCCGTGGCGCTGCTGTCGGTGGGATACGTGCTCTTCGCGACCTTGTTCGTCGGCTGGGCGGCGTACCAGCTCGTGCCGGGCCTCTCGCTCACCGGGGCGCTCGTGCTGGGCGCGGTGGTGGCGCCGCCGGACGCGGTCGCGGCGACGGCGGTGGCACGCCGCGTGGGGCTGCCCTCCCGGATCACCACCATCCTCCAGGGCGAGTCCCTGGTGAACGACGCCACCGCGATCACCGCCTACCGGGTCGCGCTCGCGGCCGCGATCGGCGAGGGCGCCACCTGGGCCGGCGGTATCGGTGAGTTCCTGCTCGCGGCGGTCGGCGGGGTCGTGGTCGGACTGGTGCTGATGGTGCCGATCCACTGGCTGCGCACGCACCTCAAGGAGCCGCTGCTGCAGAACACGCTCTCCCTGCTGATCCCGTTCGTCGCCTACGCGGCGGCCGAGCAGTTCCACGCGTCCGGAGTGCTCGCGGTGGTCGTCGTGGCCCTCTTCCTCGGACACCGCGCGTGGGAGGTGGACTTCGCGACGCGCCTCCAGGAGGACGCCGTCTGGAAAATGGTCGCCTTCGTCCTGGAGTCGTCGGTGTTCGCCCTCATCGGGCTGCAACTGCCCGTCGTGCTCAGGGGCCTCGGGGAGTACGAGGGCGGCCCCGCCGCCTGGTACGCCATCGCCGTCTTCCTCGTGGTCGTGGCGTCGAGGTTCGTGTGGGTCTATCCGGCCACCTTCCTGCCGCGCATCGTGTCCGCGCGGATCCGCGCGCGTGAGGACAACCCCACCTGGAAGGCGCCCTTCGTCATCGCCTGGGCCGGGATGCGGGGCGTGGTCTCGCTGGCGATCGCCTTCTCGATCCCGGAGCACCTGCACGACGGCGAGCCGTTCGAGGGCCGCAACCTGATCCTCTTCCTGACCTTCACGACGGTCATCGGCACCCTCGTCGTCCAGGGCGTCACCCTGCCCCCGCTGATCCGCATGCTCAAGCTCCCCGGCCGCGACCAGCAGGCCGAGACGCTCGCCGAGGCCAACGCCCAGGCGCAGGCCTCACGGGCCGCCGAGCGCCGCCTGGACGAACTCCTCGCCGACGAGTACAACGCCCTCCCGCCGCCCCTCGCCGACCGCCTGCGCATGGTCCTGGAGCGCCGCCGCAACGCGGTCTGGGAACGCCTCGGCCAGTCCAACCCCCTCACCGGCGAGACCGTCGACGACACCTACCGTCGGCTGTCCCGCGAGATGATCGGCGCCGAGCGTGCGGTGTTCGTGACGCTGCGGGACCACCGCTACATCGACGACGAGATGCTGCGGACACTGCTGCGCAGGCTGGACCTGGAGGAGGCCGCGGCGTACCGGGAGGCCGCCGAGTAGAGCCGGCCGGGTGGGCGTCAGGGGAAGGGACGGCCGGTGACCACGGCTGCCAGCGTCGTCCCGCGCGGGAAGGCACCCTCTTCGGTGAGGGTGACAAGTCCGTAGAGCAACTTGGCGACATAGAGACGTTCCACGGGGACACCGTGACGGTGCTCGAAGTCCTCGGCGAAGGTGTCGAGTTCGGGGGGTGTACGCGCGTAGCCGCCGAAGTGGAAGCGGTCATCGAGCGTCCAGTCGCCGCGTCGGGCGCCGAAGGCACGGCGTTGCAGAGCCTCTATGTCGGCGGGCAGGAAGCCGCCCTTGAGGACCGGGACGCCCAGGCAGCGCTGACCCGGAGCCAGCCCGGCCGCCAGGCCCGCGAGGGTGCCGCCGGTGCCGCAGGCGATCGCGACGACATCGGCCCGCCCCGCCAGCTCCTCGCCCAGTGCCCGGCATTCTCGTACGGCGAGGGGGTTGCTGCCGCCCTCCGGAACGACGTACGCGTCCGCGGCGTCCGCCGCGCGCAGCACGCGCGCGAGGATGTCTGGTTCGGTCTTGCGGCGGTACGTCGCCCGGTCGACGAAGTGCAGTCGCATGCCGTCGGCCGCGCACCGGGCGAGGGAGGGGTTCAGGGGACGGTCGGCGAGTTCCTCACCGCGGACCACCCCGACCGTGGGCAGGGCCAGCAGGCGGCCCGCGGCGGCCGTGGCGCGCAGGTGGTTGGAGTACGCGCCGCCGAAGGTGAGGAGAGTACGGCCGGCCGCCGCGGTGAGGTTCGGCGCGAGCTTGCGCCACTTGTTGCCGATCAGCTCGGGGTGGATCAAGTCGTCGCGCTTGAGGAGAAGGCGCACGCCGCGCGGGGCGAAGCGGGGGTCCGACAGCTCCTGCAGGGGCGAGGGGAGGCGGGGGCGCAGGGTGTCGAGGCCGGTCACGCCCCCATTGTGACCTGCGCGGTCAGTTCAGGCGCTCCCGGATCCGGCTCCGCATCGAGGCCATAGTGAAGCCCCGCGGATCCACCTTGCCCGGCTGCCACTCCAGGTGGCCGATGACCGACCGTTCCGTCCAGCCGTGGTGGCGGCACACCGCCGCGGAGACCCGCTCGATGGCCGTCAGCTGGGCGGCCGGCCAGGGATCCTCGCCGTCGCCGAGGTTCTCGCACTCGAAGCCGTAGAAGTGGCGGTTGCCGTCGGTGTTGGCCTCGTTGTCGACGGGGAGAGCCGTCTCCGCGATCACCGCGCGCAGGACGTCGTCGTCGCCGAGACCGGCGTGGTTGGCGCGGCCGTAGCCGACGAGATGGACGGTGCCGTTCTTGGTGATGACGCCGTGGCACAGTGGCCCCGGCAGGTCGGTGTAGCCCTTGCGGCACAGTTCCACCGTCGCCGCGCTGCCCTTGGTCACCGTGTGGTGGATCATCACGCCGTGCACCGGTCCCCAGGCGCCGACGTGGTTGCGGTTGTGGTGCTCCCAGTCGCCGACCTCGACGACGGTGGCGCCCTCCGCCCGCAGGACGGCCAGGAATCTGCCCGCGGACATGGGTGAGGCCATGGCTGCCTCCTTCGCGCTGCGTGCCGGCCGCCGAGCGCGACCGGTCCTCCTGGTGCTTGTACCGAAAGCGGCGGCCTCCGACTCCTGGACCGCACAGCGTGCGAGCTGATTCGGACAGTCAAATTCCGCTCGCGAAAATGGAATTGACTGGACGTCAGGGGATAGGAACCGCGCATATGCCCAACCTCGCGGTGATCCATTCCCGCTCTTTCGGGTAATAGCACCGGCACGCTCCGTGAGGAAGGCTTGCTCCTGCACATCGATGCCCGGGCGTACATCGCGTCGGGGCATGTACCGGGAGGGCAATTCCTTATGTCGGTAGGCGAAGAGGTCCGCACCGAGCAGGACCGGCCGCAGCAGAGCCTCGGCACAGCGGCCGCGCGGAACCTGGCCACCACCACCAAGTCCGCACCCCAGATGCAGGAGATCAGCTCGCGCTGGCTGCTGCGCATGCTGCCCTGGGTGAACGTACAGGGCGGTACGTACCGGGTGAACCGACGCCTGAGCTACGCTGTGGGCGACGGCCGGGTGACCTTTGTGAAGACCGGGGACCGCGTCGAGGTGATCCCCGACGAGCTGCGCGAGCTGCCGGCGCTCAGGTCGTACGAGGACGACGAGGTGCTTTCCGAGCTCGCCCAGCGCTGCGAACAGCGGGAGTTCACCCAGGGCTCGGTGATCGCCTCGTTCGGCGCCCAGGCCGACGAGGTGTATCTGCTGGCCCACGGCAGGGTGGAGAAGGTCGGCACCGGCCCCTACGGCGACGACGCGGTGCTCGGAGTCCTCGCCGACGGCGCCTACTTCGGCGATCAGGCGCTCCTCGACCCGGACGCCATCTGGGAGTACACCGCCCGCGCGGCCACCGTCTGCACGGTCCTCGTACTGCGCCGCCACGACGTCGACCAGGTGGCGGAGCGCTCCGAAGCCCTGCGCGAGCACCTGCAGGAACAGCGCGCGATCCCCTCGCAGCGCACCAACAAGTACGGCGAGAAGGAGATCGACCTCGCGGCGGGCCACGAGGGCGAGCCCGACATCCCGCACACCTTCGTCGACTACGACGCCCGGCCCCGCGAGTACGAACTCAGCATCGCCCAGACCGTCCTGCGCATCCACACGCGCGTGGCCGACCTCTACAACCAGCCGATGAACCAGACGGAACAGCAGATCCGGCTGACCGTCGAGGCGCTCAAGGAGCGCCAGGAGCACGAGCTCGTCAACAACCGTGAGTTCGGGCTGCTGAACAACTGCGAGTACGACCAGCGGCTCCAGCCGCACGACGGCGTGCCCAGCCCCGACGACCTCGACGAACTGCTCAGCCGCCGCCGGGGCACCAAGCTGCTGCTCGCCCACCCGCGCGCGATCTCCGCGATCGGCCGTGAACTCAACAAGCGCGGACTGGTCCCCGAGACCATCGACGTGGGCGGCAACCGCATCCCCACCTGGCGCGGGGTGCCGATCTACCCGTGCAACAAGATCCCGGTCACTCCGGAGCGGACCACGTCGATCATCGCCATGCGTACCGGTGAGGCCGACCAGGGCGTCATCGGCCTCCAGCAGGCCGGGATCCCGGACGAGATCGAGCCGAGCCTGTCGGTGCGGTTCATGGGCATCAACGAACAGTCGATCATCAAGTACCTGGTGACGGCCTACTACTCGGCGGCCGTACTGGTGCCGGACGCGCTCGGGGTCCTGGAGAACGTCGAGATCGGCCGCTGGAGGTGACGTTCCTGCGCCCGGGAGCCGTGTCCCCGCCCACCTCGGCGGGTACACCCCGGTCGGTCACCGGGGTGGAGACACCTCGCAGGAGCGCGCCCGCCCACAGCGGAAGCACCACCGTCCGCGGCCTGACCGAGGGGGGTTCCATGGCCGAGTTCACGACGGGTACACAGGCGGTGGCGACGGAGGAGGCGGAGGGGCGGGCGCCGGGCAGCGGAAGGATGGAGGCTCGGACCGCCGGGGGGACGGAGGATCGGACCGTCGGGGGGACGGGGGCACGGGCCGTCGGGAGAGCGGAGGTGCGGGCGTCGGCCACCGGGGGGACGGCGGCGCCCGCCACCGGGTGGACCGGCGTGGGAGCACCGGCCGGGGAGACGCGCCCGCTCCACGGCCCCGGCGACCCACCCAAGCCGCATCCGCTCGATGGGCACGAGGCCGGGGTGATTCTGGAGCGGGCCCGGGCGTCGGTCGACCCCGCGTTGCGGTCCGCGCTGGAGTCGTTGCCCGGTTCCCTGCGCAGGGTCGGGCTCTACCACTTCGGCTGGGAGCACGCCGACGGCACTCCCGCGGCGGGCAACACGGGCAAGGCGATACGGCCCGCACTCGTGCTCACGGCGGCCGCCGCTCTCGGTGGGGACCGGGCGCGGGCGGCAGCCGTCCGGGCGGCCGTGGCGGTGGAGCTGATCCACAACTTCACGCTGCTGCACGACGACGTGATGGACCGCGACACCACCCGCCGACACCGCCCCACCGCGTGGACCGTGTTCGGCGACGCCGCCGCGATCCTGGCCGGGGACGCCCTCCAGGCGCTGGCGTTGCGGCTGCTGGCCGAGGACCCGCACCCCGCGGCGGGAGCGGCCGCGGCCCGGCTCGCGGACTGTGTCGTCGAGCTGTGCGAGGGCCAGTACGAGGACACCGCCATGCAGGAGCTCGGTCCCGGCGAGGTCACCCTCGACCAGGTGCTCGTGATGGCCGAGGCCAAGACGGGCGCGTTGCTGGGGTGTGCCTGTGCGCTCGGCGCGCTGTACGCGGGCGCGTCCGCCGAGGACGTCGGGGCGATGGACGCGTTCGGCCGGGAGGCGGGGCTCGCCTTCCAGCTCATCGACGACGTGATCGGCATATGGGGCGACCCGAGCCGCACCGGCAAACCGGCCGGCGCGGACCTCGCCGCCCGCAAGAAGTCCCTCCCGGTGGTGGCCGCGCTCACCTCGGGCACGGCCGCGGCCGCGGAACTGGCCGAGCTGTACGCGGCGCCGTACTCCGGTCAGGACCTGGCGCGTACGGCCCTCGCGGTCGAGGAGGCGGGCGGTCGCGACTGGGCGCAGGCGCAGGCGGCCGACCGGATGGCCCGGGCGATGGGGCAGCTGGCCCGTGCGGTGCCCGATCCGGAGGCGGCGGGCGGACTGCTCTCCCTCGCGGAGTTCGTGACCCGGCGCAGCGCCTGAGGACTCCGGGGCGTCCGGCACCGCGCGGTCCTGAGGGTCCCGCACATCCCCACGGTGTGCGGGGCCCGTTCGGCATGCTCACCGGATAGTCTCAACACCCTTGTGACCAACGGTGGTTGAGTTGAAGGGGTGGGCCATGGGCGTGGCGATACGGACGGCCGACGGAAGCGAGCGCGAACGGGTGACGTGGCTGCTGGACTCGGCTTTCCAGGACGATCCGGTCAGCGGGTGGATCTTTCCGGAGGAGCAAGACCGCCGTGCGACGCATCCCCGGTTGATGGCCGCGTTCGTGGACATCGTGTTGGCGGAGGGGCGGGTGGAGGTCACGGAGGACGGGAGCGCGTGCGCGTTGTGGCTGCCCGTCCCGGCGGACGGGGGTGACGAGCATGACGGCGAGGACGAGTTCGCCGCGCTGCGGGAGGCTCTCGACCCGGACAACGAGCGCATCGAGCTGATCGGGCGGCTCACGGCCGAGGTGCATCCGTCCGGGCGGGCCCATGAGTACCTGTGGATGATCGGCGTGGCTCCCGGACGGCAGGGGGAGGGGCTCGGGACCGCGCTCATCGGGTCGGTTCTGGAGCGGTGTGACCGGGAGGGGCTGCCGGCGTACCTGGAGGCGAGCAGTGCGCGGAGCCGCGGGTTGTACGAGCGGCTCGGGTTCGAGCTGGTGGAGCGGCCGCTCGAGCTGCCTGACGGACCCCGGATGTGGCCGATGTGGCGCGAACCGCGCGCTTCACGGTAGTGCGGGAGGAGGCTTCCAGGGGCTGAGGCCGCGTGAGCGCCGATCGCGCCCACGCGGTGGTAGCCGCAGATCCAATGCGGCCCCAGCGCCCTCTGGCCGGGGCGGCGGGATGGCGGGCAGTTCTCCGCGCCCTCTTGCCGGGAGCCGGGATGCCGGGATGCCTGGGCTGCTCCCCGCGCGCCCTGACCGGGTCATCGGAACGACCGGGCAGCTCCCCGGTCCCCTCATTCCGGTCCCCGGTCCCCGTCCCCGGCCCCGCACCCCGCCCGGCCCCCAGCCGAAAGACACAGAGGCCGACAGTGGCAGGCACCGGCGCCCCCCTCGTCCTACCCTGAAGGCATGGGCAGCGACGAACGCGTCTGTCCCGTTTGCGGACAGCCGGTCGAGACAGTCGTACGGCGTCACAAGACGCTCGGTGCGTGGGTCCCCGTGTGGACGGGCGGCCCGTGCCACAACGCCGAGTGCGAGGCGAGCGCCGAACGGGCCGCCGAGTCCGACGAGGACCACGGCGGCGCACCCGCGGGAAAAAGTTCCTGAACCCGTGTCGAGAATCCGTCCCCGGCTCCGACGTCCCCGGTGAGAGCCGCCACCATCGGGTGGCCGGGCCGACCGAAGCCGAAGGAGCGGAATCATGAAGTACCTGGTCATGGTGCAGGGAACACAGGCCGAATACGAGGCCATGCGCGGCAAGGGCTCCGAGCACTCCCCGGTCTGGAGCGAGCAGGAGATCCAGACGATGTACGCCTTCATGAGCGCCATCAACGACGACCTGTCCGAGACCGGCGAGATGCTCGACGCCCAGGGCCTCGCCGAGCCCGCGAAGGTCAGGCACGTCAGCCGGGGCGCGGACGGCAAGGCCGTGATCACCGACGGGCCCTACAGCGAGACCAAGGAGCTGCTGTGCGGCTACTGGGTCCTGGAGTGCGAGAGCCTGGAGCGCGTCACGGAGATCGCCGAGCGCATCGCCCAGTGCCCCCAGCCCGCCGGCGCCCCCGAGTACCCGGTGGTGATCCGGCCCATCCTGGACGGCGCCGGGGACATCTGAGGACCGTGCGGCCGACGAGCGAGACCGAGGATCTGCTGCGCCTGCACGCGCCGCAGGTCCTCGGCGCGCTGGTCAGGCGGTACGGCCATTTCGACGCCGCCGAGGACGCCGTACAGGAGGCACTGCTAGCCGCGGCCGGGCAGTGGCCGGCCTCGGGGGTGCCGGGCAATCCGCGCGGGTGGCTCATCAAGGTGGCCTCGCGGCGGCTGACCGACACCCTGCGCGCGGAGGAGGCGCGGCGGGCCCGGGAGGAGCGGCTCGCGGCGCTCAGCGTGCGCGGCACGGCCGTCACGGACCGGGCGCCGCGCGCGGACGACACCTTGTCCCTGCTGTTCCTTTGCTGCCATCCGCAGCTCACCCCCGCCGCGCAGATCGCGCTCACCCTGCGCGCGGTCGGCGGTCTGACCACGGCGGAGATCGCCCGGGCGTATCTCGTCCCCGAGGCGACCATGGCCCAGCGGATCAGCCGGGCCAAGCAGAAGGTGCGGGGCGTCGGCTTCGGGCGGCCCGACCACTGGGAGGAACGGCTGCCCGCCGTCCTGCACACCCTCTACCTGATCTTCAACGAGGGCCATACGGCGACCTCCGGACCGGCCCTGCAGCGGCGCGACCTCGCCGGCGAGGCGATCCGCCTGACCCGCACGGTCCACCGGCTCCTCCCCGGGGACTGCGAGATCGCCGGCCTGCTCGCCCTGATGCTCCTCACCGACGCCCGCCGCGAGGCCCGCACCGGCCCGGACGGCGACCTGGTCCCCCTCGACGAACAGGACCGCACCCGCTGGGACAAGGCCGCGATCGAGAAGGGCGTCGCGCTGGTCACCCGGGCGCTGGCCCGCCGCCGTGCCGGGCCCTACCAGATCCGCGCGGCCATCGCCGCCGTACACGACGAGGCGCCCTCGCCGGAGGCGACCGACTGGCGGGAGATCCTGGGGCTCTACGACGTTCTCGTACGGCTCGTGCCGGGGCCCGTGGAGCGGCTGAACCGGGCCGTCGCGGTCGCGATGGTGCGCGGCCCGGAGGCGGGGCTCGCGGAACTCGAACGCCTCCACGACGAGTTGGGGCACCGGCTGGACGCGGTGCGCGCGCATCTGCTGGAGCGGGCCGGTTCGCACGAGGCGGCGCGTGCCGCGTACGAGTCGGCGGCGGCGAAGACCCTGAGCCTGCCCGAGCAGCGCTACTTGCAGGGGCGGGCGGCCCGGCTGAGGCCTTAACGTGACGGCATGTCCCCAACGAACCCCATCGTGCACCTGACCGAACGCTCCCTCTGGGAGGAGGCCCGGGCCCGGGGCACGTACGAGATCTCCACGCGCGGTCGCACCCTCCAGGAGGAGGGGTTCATCCACTGCTCGACGCGCGAGCAGCTTCCGGCCACGGCCGCGCGGTTCTTCGCCGGTGTGCCCGATCTCGTGCTCCTCGTCATCGACCCCGCCCGGCTCGACGTACCGCTGAAGTACGAGGCCCCCGAGCCCGGCGCCGAGGAGTTCCCGCACGTCTACGGGCCGATCCCGGTGGACGCGGTCGTCGACGTGGAGCCGTGGGGGTGAGCGGTCGCCGTCGCTGTTGGCGCTGGGCCCTGCTGGTGTGGGCGGCTCTCGTGGTCGTCGCGGGCGGGCTCACGCTCTGGCTGCGGGACTCGACGGAGCCGACGGGGCCGTACGTATGGCAGGAAGCGAGTCCCACCCCCTCGCTTCCGCAAGGGTGGGAGACGGCGTGCTCCCGCTCCACGCCCGACGCGCAGGGCCGGACCCTCTGCTTCCTCAGGACCCGCTAGGCAGCCCGCCGGTCTCCGGGTCCCGGCCCGTCAGGCAGTAGGTGCCGCCTGCCGGGTCCCTCATCACCGTCCAGTGCCTGCCCTCGGCGACGAACTCGGCGCCCAGGCGCTCGTGTTCCGCCCGCGTCGCCCCGATGTCCGCGCAGGCCAGGTCCAGATGGGCGGCGGCGGGACGCTCCTCGTCGAGGCGCTGGAGGAGGATACGGACCGGGAGGCCGGCCGGCGGCTTGAGCACATGGAACTCGGGGAGCGAGCCGGACACCGACTCCCAGTCGGGCAACAGGGCGGCCCAGAAGGCGACTTCGGCGTCGTGGAGGGAGGGCGGGGTGTCCAGGCACACCTGGTCGAGACGGGTGCCGTGGACCACCGGCGGGCGGACGAAATCGCCGTTCCCCCAAGGCCCGATGCAGAACAACTGCCCCGCGGGCGAGCGCAGCACCGCCCAGTGCGCATGCTCGGTGACGAGCCCTGCCCCAAGGCGGAGCGCCGATTCGACGAAGCCCGGCACGTTCTCCACGGCGAAGTCCAGGTGTGAGCCACCCTCGCCCGAGACCACACCCTGCACCTTCACACAGGCCTCGGCGTCCTCCGGCAGCAGGGTCACGAACTCCCGCCGTTCACCCCTGAGTTCGGACAACCGGGTGTTCGTGACCGCTGCCCAGAACTCGCAAGCCGGGCCGAACTGCTCAAACGGCCGGTCGATGAAGGCGTGGGTCCACAGGATGGGTTGGCTCATGTCGGCGATCGTAGGTCAGCGCGCCTCCATGAACCGCAGCATGTTCCCCGCCGGATCCCTGAACGCACAGTCCCGCACCCCGTACGGCATGTCCGTCGGTTCCTGGATCACCTCCGCGCCCGACTCCCGTACCCGGGCGAACAACGCGTCACAGTCGGTGGTGGTGAAGTTGACGCCCCGCAGCAACCCCTTGGCCAGCAGCCGTGCCATCGCCTCCTTGTCCGCGGGCGACGCGTCCGGATCCGCGGCGGGCGGCTCCAGGACGATGTCCACGTCCGGCTGGAGCGACGAGCCGACCGTCACCCAGCGCATGCCCTCGTACCCGACGTCGCCCCGCACCTCCAGGCCGAGGACGTCCCGGTAGAACGCGATCGCCTTGTCGTGGTCGTCGACGGCGATGAAGCAGTTCTTGAGTGTGATGTCCATGGATTCACGTTAGGCCCGCCGGGGCCGGGTGTGCCTGCGGACCACACATGGCGGGATCCCGGCGACCTCCTCGTGGGAGCGGGCGCGATAGGCGCTCGGCGTCTCCCCCACCAGCTCCGTGAAGCGCGAGCTGAAGGAGCCGAGGGAGGTACACCCCACGGCCATGCAGACCTCGGTGACGGACAGGTCGCCCCGTCGCAGCAGCGCCTTCGCGCGCTCGATGCGCCGGGTCATGAGATAGCCGTACGGCGTCTCACCGAACTCCGCGCGGAAGCTGCGCTGGAAGTGGCCCGGTGACATCAGCGCGGTGCGGGCGAGCGCGGTCACGTCGAGCGGCTCGGTGTACTCACGGTCCATCCGGTCCCGCGCCTGCCGCAGCCGCACCAGATCCTCGATGCTCACCATCACGCCAGCATCGCACGACGCACAGAAGGAGGGACCGCGCCTGAGTACCCGTACTCAGGCGGGTAGCGGCGCCGGGCTCTGGCGGGGGCGGCGCGGGTTTTCGATGATGCGAGCCAGCCGCGTCGAAAGAGGTGCCCATGGTTCGCGACCTGCAACTGCGCTCAGCCACGTCGGAGGATCTCGACTGGATCCACGAGCTGCGCCACCGGGTGTACGCCGAGGAGTTGGGTCAGCACGCGCCGGATCCGGCGGGGCGGCTGAGCGACGGTCTCGACGGCGACAACGTCTACCTCGTCGCGGCGCGCGGAACGACCCGCATCGGCTTCGTCAGCGTGACCCCTCCCTGGCTGGGCCGGTTCGGACTGGACAAGTACCTGACCCGCGAGGAACTGCCGACTCTGGCCGGCCACGACGTGTTCGAGGTGCGCATCCTCACCGTCGAGCCGCGCTGGCGCACCACCTCGGCGGCGCCCCTGCTGATGTACGCGGCGCTGCGCTGGATCGCCTCCCGCGGCGGGCGCCGGGTGCTCGCGATGGGGCGTACCGAGGTGCTCGACATGTACCGGGCCGTCGGCCTGCGCCCGGTCGGCCGTACGGTCCGCAGCGGGGCGGTGACGTTCGAGGTGCTGACCGGCGGTGTGCCCGAGCTGACGAGGCGGGCGCGGGAGCGGTACGGCAGCGCGCTGGAGCGATTGCGGTCCGTGGTGGACTGGCGGCTGGACATGCCGTTCGCGCCCGGGCCGGACGGCTGCGAGCACGGCGGTGCCTCGTTCACCGCCATCGGCGCGGACTTCCGTACCCTGCAGCGGCGTCACGACATCGTCATGGCCGATGTGCTGGACGCCTGGTTCCCGCCGGCCCCCGGAGTGCGGGCGGCCCTCGCGGACGACCCGGACTGGATCGCCCGTACCTCGCCGCCGTCCGGCGCCGAGGGCCTGTCGGCGGAGATCGCCGCGGCCCGTCGACTGCCGCCGGACGCGCTGGCGGTGGGCGCCGGTTCGTCCGACCTGATCTTCCGGGCGTTCGGCCACCGGCTGACGCCGGAGAGCCGGGTGCTGCTGACCGACCCCTGCTACGGCGAGTACGCGCATGTCACGGAGCGGGTGATCGGATGCCGGGTGGACCGGTTCCCGCTGCGCCGTGAGGAGGGCTGGCGGATCGATCCGGACCGGCTGTCCGCGGCCGTCCACTCCGGCCGCTACGACCTCGTGGTGGTCGTCAACCCGAACAACCCGACCGGGCGGCACGCGCCGGCGTCCGCGCTGCGCTCACTGATCGAGGCCGCGCCGGACCGAACGCACTGGTGGATCGACGAGGCGTACCTGGGCTACGTCGGCCTGGACGAGTCACTCGCCGGCCTCGCCGCGACGGACCCGCGGGTGACCGTCTGCACCTCGCTGTCGAAGATGTACGCGTTGTCCGGCGTGCGGGCCGCGTACGCGGTGGCCGAACCGGCCACGGCGGCGGAACTGCGCCGCTGGACCCCGCCCTGGCCCGTCGGTCTCCCGGCCCAGCTGGCCGCCGTGGCGGCGCTGCGCGACCCGGAGTACTACCGCGACCGCTGGCTCGCCACGCACGCCCTGCGCCGGGGACTGGCCGCGGACCTGGCCGGGGCGGCGCCGGACGTGACGGTCGAGGAGTCCGTGGCGAACTTCCTCTCGGTCACCCTGCCGCCCGGCGGACCGAGTGCCGCGCAACTGGTGGACGAGTGCCGCCGCCACGGCGTGTACCTGCGCGACCTGTCCCCCTTGTCGCCGTGCTACGAGGGGCGCACCGTGCGCATCGCGGTCCGCGACACCGACGAGAACGCGCGCATCGTGGCCGCGTGCCGGGCCGCCCTGGACGTGCTGCGGCCGGCTCTCGCCACGAGCTCCGGTCGATGATCACCGTCGCCTCGCTGGCGCCCTGCCTGGGTGGGGCGCTGGCCCTTGCCGGTGTCGCGGTGGCCGCGTCCCGGCGCCGCGAGCTGATGGTCCGGTGGTGCGCCTGGGCGGTCGGGGTGCCGCTGGTCACCGGGGCGTTCTGGTGGGGCGAGCCGGGTATCGCGGCCGTCGCCGTCGTGGTCGGGGTGATCGCGGTGCTGGAGTTCGGCGGGCTGATGCAGCTGGGCCGGGTGGACCGTGCGGTGCTGGCCGCGGCGGTGGCGGGCGTGGTGCTGACCGTCTGGCTGGCGCCCGGAGAGGTGCTGCGGGCGTTGGCGGTCGCGGCCCTGGCGGTGGCCGCGGTGCCGTTGGTGAGCGGCGACGCCGACCACGGTCTGCGCCGGCTCTCCGCCGGGCTGCTCGGGCTGGCCTGGCTGAGCGTGCTCGCCGCGCTGGTGCCGCTCGGGGCGAGCGGGCTGGCGTTGTTCGTGGCGGTCTCGGTCGCCGACATCACGGCGTACTTCGCCGGGCGACGGCTGGGCGGGCCGCGGTTGTCGCCGCTGTCGCCGGCCAAGCGGTGGAGCGGGACCCTGGCCGGGGCCGCCGCCGGTCTCGGCGTGCTCGCCGTGCTGTCCGCACTGAGCGGGCCCACAGCGGCCGCGGTGGTGATCGGCGGACCCGCCGGTGACCTGCTGGAATCCATGGTCAAGAGAGGTGCGCGGGTCAAGGACGCCGGTCACTGGCTGCCCGGCTCCGGCGGCCTGCTGGACCGCATCGACTCCCTGCTCGTCGCCTTGGCCGTGCTGCTCGTCCTGAGCTGACGTGCCGTATCGCAGAAGGGCTCGGCCGGTATCAGCCGGCCGAGCCCTTCCACACGTTCGCAGACCCGGGAGTCAGGCCTTCTTGGTCTCCCAGAAGATCTTGTCGATCTGGGCGATGTAGTCCAGAGCCTTCTGACCGGTGGCCGGGTCGGTCGACGCCTTGGCGGCCGAGAGGGCCTTGAGGGTGTCGTTGACCAGCTGGTGCAGCTCCGGGTACTTCTCGAAGTGCGGGGGCTTGAAGTAGTCGCTCCAGAGCACGGAAACGTGGTGCTTCGCGAGCTCGGCGCGCTGCTCCTTGATGACCGTGGCACGCGACTGGAAGTGCGGGTCGTCGTTGGCGGCCATCTTCTCCTGCACGGCCTTCACCGACTCCGCCTCGATGCGGGCCTGGGCCGGGTCGTACACACCGCAGGGCAGGTCGCAGTGTGCGCTGACCTTGACCTTGGGGGCAAACAGGCGGGAAAGCATGGAGCATTCCTTCCTCGTGATCGTCTTCTCAGGTGCGACATTACTCCCTGAGAGAGCCGAATTCGCGGGTGCCCCCATGGGCTTAGGACAAAAGTCCGGGGTCAGACTGAGACTGGTGGATGAACGTACCGGGGAGGTGCCGGGGATGCCGGAGCTGTCGCAGGAGACCGAGCGGGAGAGGTCGTTGCTGCCCTTCGTGGGGGTGGCCGAGGTGACCGGGCCGTCGATGGTGCCCACGCTCCAGCACGGCGACCAGCTGGTCGTGCACTGGGGGGCCAGGATCGTCCCCGGCGACATCGTGGTCCTGCGGCATCCGTTCCAGCAGGACCTGCTCGTCGTCAAGCGGGCCGTCGAGCGGCGCGAGGGCGGCTGGTGGGTGCTCGGTGACAACGCGTTCGCGGGCGGCGACAGCACGGACTACGGCGTCGTCCCGGAGGAACTCGTCCTGGGGAAGGCCCGGTTGCGTTACCGGCCCCTCAAGCCGGGTCAGCGCTCGCCGCTGGCCGCCGCGCGCTGGGCGCTGTCCGCCGTACGGCCCGTCTTCCCCGACCGGTCGGCCTCCAGGCGTTTGCGGGCCCGGTAGGCGGCCACGTTGGCGCGGGTGGCGCAGCGGTCGGAGCAGTAGCGCCGGGAGCGGTTCGTCGAGGTGTCGAGGTAGGCGTTGCGGCAGGGCGCGGCCTCGCACAGGCCGAGCCGGTCCACGCCGTACTCGGTGAGGTGGAACGCCAGGCCCATCGCCGCGATCGCCGCGTACCCGGCGGTGGCGTTGGACGGGTGGTCCGCCAGGTGCATGTGCCACAGCGGGCGGCCGTCGTCGTCGCGGAAGTCGTGCCCGGAGATCTGCGGGCTCACCGGGAACTCCAGCAGGAGCGAGTTCAGCAGGTCCACCGCGAGCGTCTCGTCGCCCTGGTCCGCCGCCTCGAAGACCGACCGCAGCCGGGCCCGCACCGAACGGAACCGGGTGACGTCGGCATCGGTGGCCCGGCGGGCGCCCGTGCCGTTGCCGCCGAACAGGTCGCGGACGGCCTCCACCGAGGTCAGGGCGTCCTTGCCGCGGGCCGGGTCCTCGCTGTTGACCAGACGCACGGCGTAGTCCGAGTAATAGGCCAGTTCCACTTGTAGTCCTTACGGAGGCGTTCTATCGTCGTGGCACGGTCGGGTAACAGCTGATCGTGCTTCCAGGGTATTACGACAGTGAGCGGACAGGGGGCTCCCATGACGACTGGTGTCGGCACCGACTGGCAGGCCTGGCAGGAGAGCTGGGACCGGCAGCAGGAGTGGTACATGCCGGACCGCGAGGAGCGGTTCCGGGTCATGCTCGACATGGTCGAGGCCCTCGTCGGACCACGGCCACGCGTGCTCGACCTCGCGTGCGGCACGGGAAGTATCACGGCCAGGCTGCTCGCCCGGTTCCCGGAGGCCACCAGCACCGGCCTCGACCTCGACCCGGCGCTCCTCACCATCGCCGCGGGCACGTTCGCGGACGACGAGCGGGTGACCCTCGTGACGGCCGACCTCAAGGACCCCGACTGGCCGTCGAAGCTGCCGTACGACTCCTACGACGCCGTCCTGACCGCCACGGCCCTGCACTGGCTGCACAGCGAACCCCTCGCGGCCCTCTACGGGCAGATCGCCGGACTCGTCCGGGACGGCGGTGTCTTCATGAACGCCGACCACATGATCGACGAGACCACACCCCGCATCAACGCGGCCGAACGCGCGCAACGCCACGCGCACATGGACCGGGCCAAGCGCGACGGCGCCCTCGACTGGGCCGAGTGGTGGCAGGTCGCCGGCGAGGACCCCGTCCTCGCCGGACCGACGGCGCGCCGCTTCGAGATCTACGGCGAGCACGCCGACGGGGACACGCCGTCCGCGGCGTGGCACGCACGCGTGCTGCGCGAGAAGGGCTTCGGGGAGGCCCGGCCGGTGTGGTGCTCGCCCTCGGACACGCTGCTGCTGGCGCTCAAGTAGGCGCCCGCGCGCGCCCATGCGAAAGGGGCGGTACGGGATTCCCGTACCGCCCCTTTCGACGTCGTACCGCTGGAGACCGCCATAGGCCGCAGAGGCCGCTAGAGGACCTTCGACAAGAACGCCTGGGTGCGCTCGTGCTGAGGGTTCGTCAGGACCTCGCGGGGGTCGCCGGACTCGACGACCACGCCGCCGTCCATGAAGACCAGGCTGTCGCCGACCTCGCGGGCGAAGCCCATCTCGTGGGTGACGACGACCATCGTCATGCCGGACTCGGCGAGGTCGCGCATGACGTCGAGGACGTCACCGACCAGCTCCGGGTCCAGGGCCGAGGTCGGCTCGTCGAAGAGCATCAGCTTCGGGTCCATCGCCAGCGCCCGGGCGATCGCCACCCGCTGCTGCTGGCCGCCGGAGAGCTGGGCGGGGTAGGAGCCTGCCTTGTCGGCCAGACCCACCTTCTCCAGCAGCTCCCGCGCACGCTCCCGGGCCTGGGCCCGGCTGATGCCCTTGACCTGGACCGGCGCCTCCATGACGTTCTCGACGGCCGTCATGTGCGGGAACAGGTTGAACCGCTGGAACACCATGCCGATGTCCCGGCGCTGCAGGGCGACCTCGCTGTCCTTGAGCTCGTACAGCTTGTCGCCCTTCTCGCGGTAGCCGACCAGCTCGCCATCGACGTAGAGCCGGCCGGCGTTGACCTTCTCCAGGTGGTTGATGCACCTGAGGAAGGTCGACTTGCCGGAGCCCGAGGGGCCGATGAGGCAGAAGACCTCGCCGGTCTTCACCTCCAGGTCGATGCCCTTGAGGACCTGCACCAGGCCGAAGGACTTGTGGACGCCCTCGGCCTTCACCATGGCGGTCATGTCACACGCCCCTTTCGCGACTGAAGGCCATCAGGTTGACCCTGATCTTCTGCCACGGTGTCGGCGGCAGGCTCCGGGACGAACCGCGGGCGAAACGGCGCTCCAGGTAGTACTGGAAGACGCTGAACACGCTGGTCATGACCAGGTACCAGATGGACGCCACGAACAGCATCTCCATCACGGCGTACGAGGTCGAACCGATCGTCGAGGTGGCGCGCAGCAGTTCGTTGTACGTCACCGCGTACACCAGCGACGAGGTCTTCAGCATGTTGATGAACTCGTTGCCGGTCGGCGGCACGATCACCCGCATCGCCTGCGGGATCACGATCCGGCGCAGGGTCTTGCCGTGGCTCATGCCGAGCGCGTGCGCGGCCTCCGTCTGGCCCTCGTCGACGGCCATCAGACCGGCGCGGCAGATCTCCGCCATGTACGCGGCCTCGTTGAGGCCGAGGCCCAGCAGGGCGCACATGAACGGGGTCATCACGTCCGTCATCTCGTCCTTGTAGATCGGACCGAGATTCAGCATCGGGAAGATCAACGCCAGGTTGAACCAGAGGAGGAGCTGGACGTAGACCGGGGTCCCGCGGAAGAACCAGATGTAGGCCCAGGCCACCCAGCTGGTCACCGGGTTCTTGGAGAGCCGCATCACGGCCAGCACGACGCCGAGGACCACGCCCACGATCATCGCCAGGATGCTGATCAGCAGGGTGCGGCCGGCACCGGCGAGGACCGTGGAGTCGAACAGCTTGTCGCCGACCGCGCTCCACTGGATCTTCTCGGCGGTGGCGAACGCGTTGACCAGCAGGGCCACCAGCGCCAGCACGATGACCGCGCTGACGTAGCGGCCGTAGTGGCGGACCGGGATGGCCTTGATGGTCTCGGGGGCGGGGGAGGTCCGGGGCGGTGTGTCCGCCGGCCCCTTGTCGATCTTGTCAGTCACCGTGACTGCCCTTCAGTGGTACGGGGTCCGTCACTTGCCGCCGTTGACCGCGGCCTTGTCGACGGCGCCGGTCTGGGCGCCCCACTTGTCCAGGACCTTCTTGTACGTGCCGTCCTGGATGATGGCGTTCACGGCCGCCTCCAGGGCGCTCGTGAGCTCCTTGTTCTCCTTGTTCACGGCGATGCCGAAGGGACCGGCGTCGACCTGCTCGCCGACGACCTCGAAGGCGTTGCCGCCGTCGGCCTTGCGCGCGATGTCCACGGCGACCGGGTAGTCGTTGACGCCCGCGACGGCGCCGCCCGACTTCACGCGGGTCTGGGCCTCGGTGTCGTTGTCGAAGGCCTCGATGTCGAGCTTCTTCTTGCCGGCCTTCGTGCAGGTCGTGGACTGCTTCTGCAGGGCCTGCTCGTAGGTCGTGCCGTGCTGCACGGCGACCTTCTGACCGCAGAGGTCATCGATCGAGCCGATCTTCTTCGGGTTGCCCTTCTGGACGTAGATGGCGGTGCCGGCCGTGAAGTAGTCGACGAAGTCGACACCCGGGCCGAGCTTCTTGCCCTTGTCGTCCAGACCCTCCTGGCGCGCCTTGGTGTCCGTGATGGAGGACATGGCCACGTCGTAGCGCCCAGAGTTCAGGGAGCTGATCAGGCCGTCGAAGGAGCCCGAGGTGAACTGGAACTCCACGCCCAGCTGCTTGCCCAGCGCGGCGGCGATGTCGGGGTCGACGCCGACGATCTTGCCGCCCTCCTGGTACTCCATGGGGGCGTACTCGGCGTTGGTGCCGACCTTGATGACACCGGCCTTCTGAATCTTCGCGGGCAGCTTGTCGAACAGCGGGGCCTTGCTGGACGACGCCGACTCGTTGCTGCTGCCGCCGCTGTCCGTCTGGTCACCGCAGCCGGTGAGAATCAGGGCGCCAGCGACCGCGATCGCACCTACCGCGGCTGTCCTGGTGCGCGCGACGGTCGTACGACGGGTGGAGCTTGCGGTCATGGTGGGTTCCTCCGGCGGATGGGTGGAGTTGCCGATGGGCGGGGCGGCTGCCGATCGGTTCGGCAGCGCTGCCTTCATTCCTCAGGTCGACGAGAGCACACGCCTTCGAGTGCCGCGACCTCGTGTGATGACGGCATCTTGCCATTCGGACTGGACCATTCAGGGCGCCGGTCATGTCAAAATCGGATAACGGGTGACCCCCGAACCGCCCTATGTCCGTACATCGCGACCGGACCATCTGCGGGAATCTGGCATTCCGGCCGGAAGATCTTCGGTGTGCGCGGTCGCCCGAGCGGCTCTGCGGTGATCGATGATCGATTTTCCGTTCCGGCATGTGACCTTGGACGTATTGGACTCGTCCTCCACGCCGGTCGTCCGGTAAGAAGGTTCTTTACACCCCTCATCCGGGGCTCAGGGCGCGTGTGCGGCGCGCCCGTCGCGTACCGGCCCGTACGCATCAGTGACCAGGGCCGTACGCGGTGCCCGCCCACTTCTCAACCAGGAGTGGCCACCCTCAGACCAGAAGACCTAAGGGGTAAGACAAAGTGGCAGCGGAGATCGTCAATCCTCGCAGCGACAGCGATACGGGACAGGACGGAGGGGCGGAGCCCCTCGATTCCTTCGACCCCGCGTTCGCGCTGCACCGCGGCGGCAAAATGGCTGTGCAGGCCACCGTGCCGATCCGTGACAAGGACGACCTGTCCCTCGCGTACACGCCCGGCGTGGCGAAGGTGTGCAGCGCCATCGCCGAGCAGCCGGACCTCGTCCACGACTACACGTGGAAGTCGTCGGTCGTCGCCGTCGTGACGGACGGTACGGCCGTGCTGGGGCTCGGTGACATCGGGCCCGAAGCCTCCCTCCCGGTGATGGAGGGCAAGGCGATCCTGTTCAAGCAGTTCGGCGGGGTGGACGCGGTTCCGCTCGCGCTGGCCTGCACCGACGTCGACGAGATCATCGAGACCGTGGTCCGTCTCGCGCCGTCCTTCGGCGGCGTGAACCTCGAGGACATCTCGGCTCCCCGCTGCTTCGAGATCGAGCGGCGGCTGCAGGAGCGGCTCGACATTCCCGTCTTCCACGACGACCAGCACGGTACGGCCGTGGTGACGCTGGCGGCGCTGCGGAACGCGGCGCGGCTGAGCGGGCGGTCGATCGGAGATCTTCGTGCGGTGATCTCCGGTGCGGGCGCGGCGGGCGTGGCCATCGCCAAGATGCTCGTCGAGGCGGGCATCGGGGACGTGGCCGTCGCCGACCGCAAGGGTGTCGTGTCCGCCGACCGGGACGACCTCACGTCCGTGAAGCGGGAGCTTGCCGGGTTCACGAACAAGGCGGGCCTGTCCGGGTCGCTGGAGGACGCGCTGGCGGGCGCGGACGTCTTCATCGGCGTGTCCGGCGGGACGGTGGCGGAAGCGGCCGTGGCCTCCATGGCCTCCGGTGCCTTCGTCTTCGCCATGGCCAACCCGGATCCGGAGGTGCACCCCGAGGTCGCGCACAAGTACGCGGCCGTGGTGGCGACCGGGCGGTCGGACTTCCCGAACCAGATCAACAACGTGCTGGCGTTTCCGGGGATCTTCGCGGGGGCGCTGCAGGTGCGGGCCTCGCGAATCACCGAGGGCATGAAGATCGCGGCGGCCGAGGCGTTGGCGGCGGTCGTCGGTGACGATCTGGCGGCGGACTATGTGATCCCGTCCCCGTTCGACGAGCGGGTGGCACCGGCGGTCACGGCGGCGGTTGCGGCGGCGGCGCGGGCGGAGGGTGTTGCTCGGCGCTGAGGTGTTTTTTGGCGTGCGCTTTGCGTGAGGTGGCCCCGTCCGGGTTGATTCCGGGCGGGGCCGTTTCTTTGGCGTGGGGTGGGGCTGATTGGGCCAGCGGGTTCGGTTTCGTCTGCGGGTTCGGTGGGGGCGGGCGTTGTGCGCAGTTCCCCGCGCCCCTGATGCCTGCGGCGGCCTGTGCGGCTCCGGTGGGGGCTTGGGTAGCGCGTGCAGGTGTGTTGGGGGTCGGTGCCGGGGTGGGGGGTGTCCGTCCTCGGTCCGGCGGCTCGGCTGCTTCAGCTGTGCTCGGTGACGGACGCCGGCCGCTGCGGGCGGACACCCCCCACCCCGTCCCCTTCCCGCCGTACGCGGCCAACGGCCCGTCGTGGCGCGCGGTCCGTCAAACGGTCCGTCGTAGTGCGGGAGGTGGCGAACGGTTCCGTCCTGGCGCAGGTGACTGCAACCCCCTAGGGGCGCGGGGAACTGCGCGACCAGCCCCCACCGGCCGGTAGCCGCCCGAGAACCTGACCCGGCACCCCGATAGGCGCCCCGCTCAAGCCGAGCGCAGCGGCACCGCGGGGAACTGCGCGACCAGCCACAACTCATCCGCACCCGCCCGACAACCTGACCCGGCACACCCATACGCGCCCCGTTCCGCAACAGGGCATGTGTCACAACGTGTTCCTGTTCCCCGTGTCGTCGGCGGACCCTATCGTCAAGGTCATGTTCGCTGTCTATGCCGCCCGAATCGACCGCGACAACCCGCTCTCGGGACTGGAGTTGGGGGAGCGTCCGGCCCCCCAGGCCCGGCCGGGTTGGAGCGTCGTCGATGTCAAGGCCGCTTCCCTCAATCACCATGACCTCTGGTCCCTGCGCGGCGTAGGCCTCGCAGAGGACAAGCTTCCGATGATCCTCGGCTGTGACGCCGCCGGTGTCGACGAGGACGGCAACGAGGTCGTCCTGCACTCCGTCATCGGGCAGAGCGGGCACGGGGTCGGCCCCAAGGAGCCGCGGTCCATCCTCACCGAGCGCTACCAGGGGACGTTCGCCGAGCAGGTGGCCGTGCCGACCTGGAACGTTCTGCCCAAGCCGAAGGAGCTGTCCTTCGCGGAGGCCGCCTGTCTGCCCACGGCCTGGCTGACGGCGTACCGGATGCTGTTCACGAATGCCGGGGTACGGCCCGGTGACTCCGTGCTCGTGCAGGGCGCGGGAGGCGGTGTCGCCACGGCCGCGATCGTGCTGGGGAAGGCGGCGGGACTGCGGGTGTTCGCCACCAGCCGGGACGAGGCCAGGCGCAAGCGTGCGGTGGAGCTCGGCGCCCTGGAGGCCGTGGAGTCGGGTGCCCGGCTGCCGGAACGGGTCGATGCCGTCATCGAGACCGTGGGCGCGGCCACGTGGTCGCACTCGGTCAAGTCTCTGAAGCCGGGGGGCACGATCGTCATCTCCGGTGCCACGAGCGGCGACCGCCCCTCGCACGCCGAACTGACCCGGATCTTCTTCCTGGAGCTCAAGGTCGTGGGCTCGACCATGGGGACCAAGGACGAGCTGGAGGACCTGCTGGCGTTCTGCGCGGCCACCGGTGTGCGGCCCGTCATCGACGAGGTGCTGCCCATGGACCGCGCCCGTGAGGGATTCCAGCGGGTCGAGTCCGGTGAGCAGTTCGGGAAGGTCGTGCTCACCAACGGCTGACCCCTTCCGTTCGCCGAGTCCGTTCGCCGAGGTTGTCAACTGTGGTTGACATGCCGAGGTGTGTCAACCATAGTTGACGTCATGACCGAAGCAACGGATCTCGCCGAGCGTGCCGGTGACCGCGATCCCCGGGTCGGACTGCGTGCCGTCGCCGCGCTGCGCAGGCTGCTGGAGCAGCTGGAGGCGGTGCAGGTGCGCAGTGCGCGCCATCAGGGCTGGTCGTGGCAGGAGATCGCCGCGGAACTCGGAGTGAGCAGGCAGGCCGTGCACAAGAAGTACGGGAGGCATTGATGTTCGAGCGGTTCACGAAGGATGCCCGGGCAGTGGTCGAGGGCGCGGTCGAACATGCCGAAGGGGCAGGGGCAGGGGCAGGGGCCGTGGACGACGGGCATCTGCTGCTCGCCCTGCTGGACCGGGAGGGCAGTCGCGGCTCCTTCGCCCTGGCCGCTCTCGGGCTCGCCGAGCGCGGGGACGCCGTACGGGAGGCGCTGGGCGAGGCGCGGCGGCGGGCCGGGCTCTCCCAGGCGGACGCCGAGGCACTGGCCGGGCTCGGCATCCACGTCTCGGAGATCGTCGCCCGTGTGGAGGAGGTCCACGGGGTTGGGGCGATGTCCGGCGACCGGAAGGGCAAGGGGTGGCGGTCCGGGCGACATTCCTTCGGTCGGAGCGCCAAGGAGATCCTGGAGAAGGCGCTCCGTATCGCCGTGGCCCGGCGGGACCGGCATATCGGCGACGAGCACATTCTGTTGGCGCTGACGGTACGGCCGGGGGTGCCGGGGGAAGTGCTCGCCGATCACGGGGTGACCTACGAGTCGGTCGTGCGCGTCCTCTACGGCGAGGGAGAGGCGAAGGCCGGCTGAGCGCCGCGGGCGCCGACGTCGGAGACGGCGGCGCCCGGCCGGTTCACGCCTTCGGTGCCCGCAGCAGTGCCCCGATGTGGGCCGCCGCCGTCGACAGGTGGCGGCGGGCGTCGTGGAACTGGTCGGCCGTGATGCCGTGGTCGCGGGCCGCGTCGCGGATGTCGTCGCGGAAGCGGTCGAGGAGGCGGTCCAGATCGCGGGCAGGGTCCCCGGTGGAGTCATCGTGGGCCCAGGAGGGCTCGTACTCGGCGGGGAAGTCCTCCGGGGTGTGCGAGTACTCGGGGCCGGACGGTGTCCCCTCGGCCTTCTCGGACCGCGCGCGGCCCCGGCCGAAGCCGAAGTCCTTCCCGAACTCCTTGCCGTAGTCCTTCCCGAACTCGCCGAACTCCTTGGCCAGTTCGGTCAGGCCCTCGCGCACCCCGGTCGGCCAGTCGCCGCGCGCGAAGTGGTCCTGCACCTGCTCCTGCACGCGCCGGGCGATGCGCTGCACCTCCTCCTGCGCCTGCTCCCGGGCCCGGTCCTGGGCCTCCTTGGCCTGGCGGCGGGCCCGCTGGGCCTCCTCGCGGGCGCGGCGGCTCTCGTCCTTGGCGCGCCGGGCCTGCTCCTTCCACTCCTGCTTGACGCGGCGCATCTCCTCCTTGGCGGCGCGCCACGCCTCGTGGTCGGTGTACTCCGTGAAGTCCCCGAAGGGGCCCTCGTGTTCGCCGGTGCCCGCCTTGGTGCCACCGCCCCGGCGGGCCTCGGTGGCGGCCGCCCGTACCTCGCGGCGCAGATCACCCGCCGCGCCCCGCACATCGGCGCGGATCTCGGCGGCGAGCTCGGCGACCGACTCGCGGATCTCCAGTTCCAGGTCGGCCAGTTCACCGCTGCGGTCGGCCAGCTCGGCGCGGCCCGCGTCCGTGATGGCGTACACCTTGCGGCCGCCCTCGGTGGTGTGGGTGACCAGGCCCTCCGTCTCCAGCTTGGCCAGCCGGGGGTAGACGGTGCCCGCCGAGGGGGCGTACAGGCCCTGGAAGCGCTCCTCCAGGAGCCGGATCACCTCGTAGCCGTGGCGGGGGGCCTCGTCCAGGAGCTTCAGCAGGTAGAGGCGGAGGCGGCCGTGGGCGAAGACGGGGGGCATGTCAGAGCACCTTCTTGTCGGTCGTGCCGTCGGCCGGGGCGCCGGGTGAGGAGTCGCCGTCCGGGCCGGAAACGGAATTGTCCCCCGAGTCGCTCTGTATGCCGTCCGCAGGAGAGTCCGTCACCGGAGCCTGCGTCTCCCATGGCTCCTCCTCGTCCTCCCGGGGTGGGCGGCGCAGGAGGGCGATGGAGCCGGAGACGGTGGTCGCGCGGAGCTTGCCGGTGCCGGCGCCGAGGCGGCCCGTGACCTTGTGGGCGCCCCACTGGCCTTGCACGCGCAGGCCGTCGAAGGCGTTGGAGATCGTCCCGCTCGCGGTGTTGGCCTCCACCTCCGCGTCCGCGGGCTGGGGGAGCCGGATGGCGATCTCACCCGAGACACTGGTCAGCCGGACGTCGGTGGGGCCCTCCGGGTCGAGGTCGACGATCATCGAGCCGCTGACCGAGTCGGCCCGCACGGAGGGGCCGGAGCCCTCCACGACGGTGAGATCACCGGAGACCGAGTTGAAGCGCAGGTCGCCGGTGACGGCCTGAGCCTCCAGATTCCCCGAGACGGTGTCGGCGCGGACGGGGCCCGACAGTCCCACGAGGGTGGTGTCGCCGTTGACCCCCTTCACCACCGACGGGCCGCGCAGCCCGGACACGACGGCGGCGGCGCTGACCACTCCCACCTCGACGCGGGTGTCGGCCGGCACGGCCAGCGAGACGACCGCGCTGCGCCGCCAGCCCTTGCGGTCGAGCCACTTGAGGAAGCCCTTCCAGGGCAGGTCCTCGTAGGCCACCGTGAGGGTGCCGCCCTCTTGCGTGACGACGAGAGGAGGTCCCTCGATCTCGGACACCTCCAGGCGTGCGGAACCTTCGTCCGTGCCCACCACGTTCACCGTTCCGTTGACGGTGCGTACGTGGAGTTCGCGTACGGGCTCGTCGAAGGTGAGCTTCCTGGGCTCCGTGACGGACCACTCGGGCATGGTGCAGACCTCCCCGTACCAACGCGCCATATCGCGTCTCCTGCAATTCACGATATATCGTGGACGTCGAAAGTCAAGACACTCGTTCTGGGGATGCAAGAGGGTGTAAATATGACCAATCGGAGTGAATCGCCCTAGCGTGTGATCATGTCGACGGAAGCCTCCTCCCGTGCCGGTCGCACCGATCCCGCCCCCGGCGCTCTGCTGCTGTGCCGGGCCGAGCCGGATTCCGTCGCTCCCGTCGCCCGGCTGCTGCGCGAGCGGATGCTGCTCACGTGCGCGGGGCAGGGGTGGAGCGTCCTCGTGCCGGAAGGCGGGCCGTGGCTGCGCGGGGAGGAGCCGGTCGACCGTGTCATGACCGGCTGGGCCACCGCCCTGGCCGTCGGCGCTCCCTGGGCCGTCCTCGCGCTGTGGTGGGACGCCGAGCGCGGCGGCTACACCCTCGCCTCCGGCTTCCGCCGCCCCGTTGGCTACATCTGGCTCACCAACGGCACCCCGGTCGGCGAGGACGAGGCCATGCGTACCTTCGCGGCCCGTCTCGGCCTGGACCCGGTCCTGGACGTCCAGTCCCTCGACCGCCTCGCGCAACCGGACCCCGCCTCGGACGCCCGCGCCCGCCTGCGTGGCCTGCTCGCCGTCCTCACGCGCGTGGGCCTCAGCCTCCCCGCAGGCCTCGCTCCCGGCGAATCGGCCGACCGCCTCCGCGAGGTGGTCCGGGACCGGCCGGACGCCGTCCCGATCGAGTGGGAGAACCGGAGGGAAACGGTCCGCGACGAACTCCAAGTGGCCGCCGGCCGCCGCCTCACGCCCTGGCTCCCCTGGTCAGGCGACCCAAAGGCCCGCGCCCTAGCCCTGGCCCAGCTGGCAGCAGGCCTCCCACTGGCCGCCTGGGGCCTACGGCACCGCAGTGGCGGCTGGCTGGCGGCGGGGACGCTGCTGCTGGCGCACGGTGCGCTCGGGGTCTTGTACGACCTGTCGCATCCCCGCGACTGACCCCCGGGCCTGATCGCCGGCACGACAACTCGCCCTGGACCCGTCTCCCGTTGGTTGCCTGGGACCTACGGCACCGCAGTGGCGGCGGGGCTGCTGCCGGTGCAGGGTGCGCTGGGGTGTCGTACGACTTGACGCACCCGCGCGACTGACGCCGATGCTGGATCGCGCCGGCCGGCTTCCGTTGGTCGCTTGGGGCGTACGGCGCCTCGGCGGCGGCTGGCTGGCGGCGGGGACGCTGCTGTTGGCGCAGGGTGCGTTCGGGGTGTCGTACGAGCTGACGCACCCGCGCGACTGACGCCGACGCTGGATCGCGGCGGCCCGCCCCCGGCTGGTCGCCTGGGGCTTACGTTGGCACCGCGGCGGCGGCTGGCTGGCGGCGGGGACGCTGTTGCCGGCACACGGTGCGCTCGGGGGGGCGTACGACCTGACGCACCCGCGCTAATGACCTCCGCGCTCGCTCACCGGCACGACGACTCGCCCCGGTCCGCCTCCCGGGCACGTTGCGTTCGGGGTGTCGTACGACCTGACACACCCCCGCGACGACCCCCGCAACTGACCCCCACACCGGACCGCCAGCACCAAAACCGGGGCGCCTCAGAGGGGCCCCGCGGCCGGCACGCCGTACGGGCTAGTCGTCGTCCTCGTCGTCCAGGCGGGCCAGCCACGTGGCCAGTCGTTCCACCGGTACCTCGAAGTCGGGATTGAGGTCGACGAAGGTTCGCAGTTGCTCGGCGAGCCACTCGAAGGTGACCTCCTCCTCACCGCGCCGCTTCTCCAGTTCCTCGATGCCACGGTCCGTGAAGTACATGCCGTCAAGGATAAGTGTGCCGAAACGGCCGGGCCGCACCCCTCGGGAGAGGGATGCGGCCCGGTCACGTACTGCCCCGAGAAGGGGTTACGCGTCGAACACCTCGCGCACCAGCTGCTCCTGCTCCGCCTGGTGCCGCTTGGCGGAACCGACCGCCGGGGACGAGCTGTGCGGGCGGGAGATCCGCCGCAGCCGCTCGCCGTGCGGAACCTCCGCGCCGACCGCAAGGTCCAGGTGGTCGATCAGGTTGAGGGCGATGAAGGGCCACGCGCCCTGGTTCGCCGGCTCCTCCTGGGCCCACAGGTACTTCTCGGCGTTCGGGTACTTGGCGATCTCCGCCTGGAGCTCGGCACCCGGCAGCGGGTACAGGCGCTCGATGCGGATGATCGCCGTGTCCGAGATGCCGCGCTTCTGACGCTCGGCCTCCAGGTCGTAGTACAGCTTGCCCGCCACGAAGACGACCTTGCGGACCGCGGCGGCGTCCACGGACGTGTCGCCGATGACCGGGCGGAACTGACCCGTCGTGAACTCCTCCGTCTTCGACGCGGCGGCCTTCAGGCGCAGCATCGACTTCGGGGTGAAGACCACCAGCGGCTTGTGGTGCGGGTTGTGCACCTGCCACCGCAGGAGGTGGAAGTAGTTCGACGGCAGGGTCGGCATCGCGACCGTCATGTTGTTCTGGGCGCAGAGCTGGAGGAAGCGCTCCACGCGCGCGGACGAGTGGTCCGGGCCCTGGCCCTCGTAACCGTGGGGGAGGAGCAGGGTGACGCCGGACGTCTGGCCCCACTTCTGCTCGGCCGCCGAGATGTACTCGTCGACGATCGTCTGCGCGCCGTTGACGAAGTCGCCGAACTGCGCCTCCCACAGCACGAGCGCGTCGGGGCGGGCCAGCGAGTAGCCGTACTCGAAGCCCATGACCGCGTACTCGGACAGCAGGGAGTTGTAGACGTTGTAGCGGGCCTGGTCCTCGTTGAGGTACTGGAGCGGGGTGTGCTCCTCGCCCGTCTCACGGTCGATGAGGACCGCGTGCCGCTGCCCGAAGGTGCCGCGCTGCGAGTCCTGGCCGGACAGCCGGACCGGCGTGCCCTCCAGGAGCAGGGAGCCGACGGCCAGCGTCTCGCCCATGCCCCAGTCGATCGTGCCGTCCTCGACCATCGACGCCCGGCGCTGCAGCTGCGGCAGCAGACGCGGGTGGACGTTGAAGGTGTCGGGGATGTTGACCTGGGACTCGGCGATCCGCTTCACGGTCTCCGAGGAGATCGCGGTGTTCACGGCGACCGGGAACTCGGCCTGCGGGTCGGAGACGGGACCGGCGGCCGGCTGGGCCGTGACGGCCTCGCGGACCTCGGTGAAGACCTTCTCCAGCTGGCCCTGGTAGTCCTGCAGCGCCTGCTCGGCCTCTTCCAGGGTGATGTCGCCGCGACCGATCAGGGACTCGGTGTACAGCTTGCGCACCGAGCGCTTCTTGTCGATCAGGTCGTACATCAGCGGCTGGGTGAAGGCCGGGTTGTCCGACTCGTTGTGACCGCGGCGGCGGTAGCAGATGAGGTCGATCACCACGTCCTTGTTGAACGCCTGGCGGAACTCGAAGGCCAGACGGGCCACGCGGACCACGGCCTCCGGGTCGTCGCCGTTCACGTGGAAGATCGGGGCCTCGATCATGCGGGCCACGTCCGTGGCGTACATCGAGGAACGCGACGACTCGGGGGCCGCCGTGAAGCCGACCTGGTTGTTGATGACGATGTGGACCGTGCCGCCGGTGCGGTAACCCCGCAGCTGCGACATGTTCAGCGTCTCGGCCACCACGCCCTGGCCCGCGAAGGCCGCGTCACCGTGCAGGGCGACCGGCAGGACGGTGAAGTCCGTGCCGCCCTTGTTGATGATGTCCTGCTTGGCGCGGACGATGCCCTCGATGACCGGGTCGACCGTCTCCAGGTGGGAGGGGTTCGCGGCCAGCGAGACCTTGATCTGCTCGCCGTCCAGGCCGGTGAAGGTGCCCTCGGCGCCCAGGTGGTACTTCACGTCGCCCGAGCCGTGCATCGACTTCGGGTCGAGGTTGCCCTCGAACTCGCGGAAGATCTGCGCGTACGACTTGCCGACGATGTTCGCCAGGACGTTCAGCCGGCCGCGGTGGGCCATGCCGATGACGACCTCGTCCAAGCGGGACTCGGCGGCCGAGTCCAGCACCGCGTCGAGCAGCGGGATGACGGACTCGCCGCCCTCCAGGGAGAAACGCTTCTGGCCGACGTACTTGGTCTGCAGGAAGGTCTCGAAGGCCTCCGCGGCGTTCAGCCGGCGCAGGATGCGCAGCTGCTCCTCGCGCTCGGGCTTGGTGTGCGAGCGCTCGATGCGGTCCTGGATCCAGCGGCGCTGCTTCGGGTCCTGGATGTGCATGAACTCGACGCCGGTGGTGCGGCAGTACGAGTCGCGCAGCACGCCGAGGATGTCGCGCAGCTTCATCAGGGACTTGCCGGCGAAGCCGCCGACCGCGAACTCCCGCTCCAGGTCCCACAGGGTGAGGCCGTGCTCGGTGATGTCGAGGTCGGGGTGCTTGCGCTGGCGGTACTCCAGCGGGTCGGTGTCGGCCATGACGTGGCCGCGGACCCGGTAGGAGTGGATCAGCTCGAAGACGCGGGCGGCCTTGGTGACGTCGTCGTCGTGCGAGGCGTCGATGTCCTTGAGCCAGCGGACCGGCTCGTAGGGGATGCGCAGGGCCTCGAAGATCTCGTCGTAGAAGCCGTTCTCGCCGAGGAGGTAGTTCGCGACGATGCGCAGGAACTCGCCGGAGGCGGCGCCCTGGATGACCCGGTGGTCGTAGGTCGACGTGAGCGTCATGACCTTCGAGATGCCGAGCTTGTTCAGGGTGTCCTGGGAGGTGCCCTGGAACTCCGCCGGGTAGTCCATGGAGCCGACGCCCATGATGACCGACTGGCCTGGCATCAGACGCGGCACGGAGTGGACCGTGCCGAGGCCGCCGGGGTTGGTCAGGGAGACCGTGACACCGGTGAAGTCGTCCATCGTCAGCTTGCCGTCACGGGCGCGGCGGACGATGTCCTCGTAGGCCTGCCAGAACTCGAAGAAGTTCAGCGTCTCGGCCTTCTTGATGCCCGCGACGACCAGCTGGCGGTCGCCGTTGGGCTTCACCAGGTCGATGGCGAGGCCGAAGTTGACGTGCGGCGGCTTGACGAGGGTGGGCTTCCCGTCCTTCTCCGCGTAGTGCCAGTTCATCGACGGCATGGCCTTGATGGCCTGCACCATCGCGTACCCGATCAGGTGCGTGAAGGAGATCTTCCCGCCCCGGGCGCGCTTGAGGTGGTTGTTGATGACGATGCGGTTGTCGAAGAGCAGCTTCACCGGGACCGCGCGCACGGACGTGGCCGTGGGCAGCTCCAGGGAGGCGTTCATGTTCTTCGCGACCGCGGCGGCGGGGCCGCGCAGCGTCACCAGCTCCGGGCCCTCGGCGGAGGCGGCCTCGGCGGCCGGCTTCGCGGCGGGCTTCGCAGCCGCCGGCTTGGCGGCCGGAGCGGCCTGCGCCGGAGCGGCGGCCGGTGCTGCGGCCTTGGCCGGGGCCGGAGCCGCGGCGGCCGGCTTGGCGGCCGGAGCAGCGGCCTGAGCCGGCGCGGCAGCCTGGGCCGGGGCGCTGGGAGCCGGGGCGGCCTGCGCCGGAGCGGTGGTGGTCTCCGCGGCCCCCGCGGCCGCGGTACCCGCCGCAGCCGGGGCGGCACCCCCCGACTTGTAGTCGGCGAAGAAGTCCCACCAGGCACGGTCTACGGAATTCGGGTCCTGGAGGTACTGCTGATAGATCTCGTCGACGAGCCACTCGTTCGGCCCGAACGCGGCAGCGGGGTTCTTGCCCGCTTGGTCTGCGTCGGTCGAGATGCTCGAGTTACTGGGGGACTGTGGCGACACGGCGGCAACCGCCCTCTTCCGCTTCTCACAAGGTGATGGACAGCGGGAATAAAGGCTACGCCCCCAAGACCGCGAAGGTCAGGCCGGGCCCGTCCATCGTCGTGTAAGTCACATCGAACAGCGTGTTTCGCGGGTGGAAATGGCGGGAAACAAGCGTGGTTCCGGTGCGTGCGTCCGCCCGAGGGAAGCGCCGAGCGGGGCTCTGCGCGACTGCGGCGCGGCCCTCTGCCTGATCACACGTGTCCGTCAGCGCGGAACAGAGATGGATCTTGCGGCTCCGCTTCGAACTTTACGTCAACTTGGCAGAGATGGAAGTCCCGGAAGGGTGACAAGGATCCGGCAGCCCCGCTCGGATTCGGCCACTCCGATCCGGCCGCCGTGCAGATCCACTGCCCAGCGGGCGATCGCGAGCCCGAGTCCGGTGCCGCCGTCGCTGCCCGGACCGTGCGGCCGCATGACCTGACCGCGGTTGAACCGCTCGAAGACGCGGTGCCACTCCGAGCGCGGAATGCCGGGGCCCTCGTCGAGGATCTCCAGTTCGAGCGACTCGGGCAGGGCCCCGCGCCGCGCCTTGACCGTCACCCGTCCGTGTGCCGGGCTGTGCTTGACCGCGTTGTCGATCAGGTTGGCGACGACCTGGTGGATGCGCTCCGGGTCAGCGTGCGCGGTCAGCTCGGGCGGCGAGACGTCGAGGTGCAGATGGACGTCGTTGCGCGTGTGGCTGCCGGATCCGGAGGCGATGCCCGCGCGTGCCGTGGCGACCATGTTGGCCTCCTTCAGCACGCCCGAGAGATACGGCCACACCTCGAACCGGCGCTTCTTCAGCGGTACGACGCCGCTGTCGAGGCGGGACAGGTCCAGCAGCGTCTCCACCAGCCGGCCCAGCCGCTCGGTCTGCTTGAGGGCCGTGCGCATGGTCTCGGGATCGGCCTGGGTGAACCCGTCGACGATGTTCTCCAGCACGGCGCGCAGGCCCGCGATGGGCGTGCGCAGCTCGTGGGAGACATTTGCCACAAGTTCCTTGCGCTGGCGTTCCTGGGCCTCCAGGTCGTCCGCCATGCGGTTGATCGTCTGGGCCAGGTCGCCCAGTTCGTCCCGGCGGTTCTCGCGGACCCGGCGGGTGTAGTCGCCGTGCGAGATGGACCGGGCGACCGCGTTCATGTCGTCCAGGGGCGCGGTGAGCGAATGCGCCACGAACTGCGTAATCAGGAGTGTGGCGATCATCGAGAAGACCGTGATGAAGCGCAGCTCGGTGGCTGTGCGCATCGCGATCATCATCAGCCCGGTGGTGATGAGGACCGCGATGACGACCAGCGCACCCAGCTTGGTCTTGATCGAGAAGGGGCTCACTCCGCCCCAGGGTTCCCTGGGGTTTCTCCGGCCGGCCGGACCCTCGCTCATGGCGTCGGCGTCTCCAGGGCGTAGCCCACGCCGTGCACCGTGCGGATCCGCTCGGCGCCGATCTTCCGGCGCAGGGCCTTGATGTGGCTGTCGACGGTCCGGGTGCCGGAGGCGTCCGCCCAGTCCCACACCTCGGCGAGCAGCTGCTCACGGGAGAGCACCGCGCGCGGGGTGTTGGCCAGGCACACCAGGAGGTCGAACTCGGTGGGCGTCAGGTGGACGTCCTCCGAGCGCACCCGCACGCGGCGCTGCGCGTGGTCGATCTCCAGCTCGCCGAGCCGGAGGATGCCGGAGCGCGGCGTGGTGGCGGCCAGCGCGGCCCGCTCGACGCGCCGCAGCAGGACGTGGACGCGCGCGGCCAGCTCCCGCATCGAGAACGGCTTGGTCATGTAGTCGTCGGCGCCGACGCCGAGACCGACCAGCATGTCGGTCTCGTCGTCACGGGCCGTCAGCATGAGCACCGGGACCGGACGGGCGGCCTGCACGCGGCGGCAGACCTCCAGACCGTCGAAGCCCGGCAGCATGATGTCGAGGATCAGCAGGTCCGGCTGCCAGGCCTCGGCCGTGTCGACCGCTGACGGACCGTCCACCGCCGTTTGCACGAGGAATCCCTCGGCGCGCAGGCGGGTCGCGATGGCGTCGACGATCGTCGGATCGTCCTCGACGACCAGGACCCGGCGCTGGGCGCCGGGAGTGGCCGTCGAACCGTTGTGGGAGGTGTGTGTCTGCTCCATCGCCCGCCCCTGGGGAGTGCTTTCCGGAACCATGTGGGGTGATTCCTTGTCTGCGCATGACTGCGATTGACGCTTGAATGATCGGCGTAGGGAAGCAGAGTACGGGGAGCCGTCACCCCTTTGCTATCCAGGTCGGACGGCGAGATGGACGGCGTCGGGTACGCCCCGGGCAACGGGGATCTCCTCGGTACGTACCTGTTGGAACCCGGCATTTGCCAGTGATTGCTCAAATTCCGGAGAGGGTTTCGCCGACCACACGGCCAGTACGCCGCCCGGCTTCAACACCCTTGCGCAGCTTGTGAGTCCGGTACGCGCGTAGAGTCCGCCGTTGCTCTCCGTGACCGTCCAGTCGGGTCCGTTGTCGATGTCGAGGCACAGCACGTCAAAAGTGGCGCATGTCTCATTGACGAATTCGACCAGATCCGTTTTCAGAATGTTCGTCCGGGGATCGGCGAGCGCCTTCGCCGTGAGTGCCGAGAGCGGGCCCGCGCGGTGCCAGTCGATGATCGCGGGTTCCCGCTCGACGACCGTGATCCGGCCCCACCGGGGGTTCGCGACCGCGTGTGCGAGCGAGAAGCCGACGCCGAGGCCGCCGATGAGGACGTGCGGATCCGGACGGTCGTCGAGCGCGGCGAGCGCCGCGTCAACGAGCATCCGCTCCGAGCGTCCGTCGGAGGTGTCCATCAGGAAGCAGCCGTTGGCGATGATCTGGAGCAGCTCGCCGTGCCGCCGCAGGACGACCTCTCCGTACGGGCCCTCGCGACGGTCCAGGACTTCGGGAATGTCGTACGAGGTGGGCATCGGCCCATCTTGGCAGGTACGGCGACCGGGCCGGGGCTCCTTGAGAAGTCCCTGTGAATCGGGGCCGGGGTGGCGTCGGTCACAGACAGCGGGTGGGTGGGGCGCGAAGGGTGGGGTGGGACGGAAGGAGCAGCTCACCTTGGAACGGACCGTGCCCCCAGCCCCTTCCGACCCGCCCGCACCGGAAGCTCCTGCCCCGGACGCGCGCTTCCCGGAAGTGGCCGCGCTCCTCGACGGGGTGCCCCGGCAGCGGGAACGGGCCGAGCGGTGTGCCGCCGGGACACCCGCGACACCCCCGGCAACGGCCGCCGCGGACAACCGATTTCGCGTCCTCCGGCTCCAGCGGCTGCTCCCCACTCCCACCGGGACACCGTTCACCTTCGCCTACGGCGCCGTCCTGGCCGTCGTCTCCCTGGCCGCCGCGCAGCTGGACCCCGCCCTCGTGCACACCCTGCACCAGGGCTCCAGCACCGATGTCGCGCACCTCGTGCGGATGCCCGTCCTGGTGCTGGTGGCCAGCGCGCTGTGGATCGCGGGCGGGATCCTGTCGCCGTACGCCCTCGCCCTGCTGTTCGTCCTCACCGCGCTGGAGCGGCGGATCGGCGGGGTGCGCACGGCGGGTGTCTTCCTGCTCGGGCATGTCGGGGCGACCCTCGCCACGGAGGCCCCGACAGGCCTCGCGGTCCTGGCCGGACATCTGCCCGCCAGTTCGCTGCACCGCCTCGACTACGGCGTCAGCTTCGGCGTGGCCGCGAGTCTCGGCGCGCTGGCCGGACTGCTCCGGCCGTGGCTGCGCTGGCCGTTGCTCGCCCTCTTCGGCTGGCTGCTGGTGACCGACCTGATCGCGTTCACCGACCCGATGACCGACTGGGGTCACCCGATCGCCCTGGCGATCGGTGTCGCGACCTGGCCGCTGCTGCGGCGCCGCGGCGGAGTCAGCGGGCCGGCGGGGTCCAGACGTACGGCGTAGTCGTGGTGACTGCGTGGAAGCCCAACCGGCGCAGGATGGGCGCGCTGTCGTCCGACGCGTCCACGTGCAGACAGGTGACCCCGCGGGAGACGGCGAGAGCGGCGCGTACGGCGACCAGGGCGCGGTAGATGCCCCTGCCCCGCCACTCGGCGAGCGTGGAACCGCCCCACAGGCTCGCGAACTCGGTGCCCGCGCGGAACACCAGCCAGGCGGCGCACACCACTTCGCCGTCCGCCTCGGCGACGTACACCGCGGTGTCGTCCGGCGCGGTGGCGACCCGGCCGATCAGGTCGTCGGCGAGCCAGCTCCAGTCCGCTCCCCACACCGCCGACTCCAACGCGGCGATCCGGCGCATGTCGGCGTCCGCCGTCACGCGGCGCACTGTGACGCCTTCCGGGGGCACGGGCTGTCGTACGGCCAGCTCGGCGGCCCGGCCGACCAGGACCGTCTCCCGCTCCTCGGGCACGAAACCGGCCGCGCGGAGTCGTTCGGTGAGGTCGGCCGGGGTGTCGTGGGAGCGGGTCTTCCACTCGACGGCCTCGCCGCGCGCCGCGAAGAAGTCCCGTTGCCGCGCGATGAGTTCGTCGAGCGCGTCGCCCTCCACGCCGAGGTCGCGCGGCCCGCTCACGAACCCGCGGAACTGACCGACGATCCGCAGCAGCGGCCCGTCCTGCTCGTACGTCACCCCCGCGGGCGGGGTCGGGGGAGCACCGCGCATCTGGTCGTCGTAGGCGGAGAGGAGCGGGTGTGTGTTCGCCGTGATGATGGTCTGCCTCTCGGTCGTGTCGGTCGCCCCACGCGCGCGTGCCCCGTGGCCGCCGGGAAGAGGGAGGGCCGGCCCGGTGTTGTCCGCCGTGCGGCCGGTGGGAACCACCGGAGCATGACAGAGACCGTCCTCTGCCGTCTCCGGATTTCCCGCGGGCGGTGACGGGCCGTCACCCGGCGTCCGGTCCCACGAACTTCGCACTGGTGAGCGGAGCTTCCACATGCCAGCCCAGAGCCTCGTACAGGCCCCGGCCCGCGGGCGTCCCCGCCAGCACGCCGGTCTCCGCCCCCGTGGCCGCCGCCACGGCCTGGAGCGTGCGCATGACGACGCTGCCCAGTCCCCGGCGACGGTGGGCGGCCGCGGTCTCGATCTGGTCGAAGACGGCACTGGCGCCGGTCGGGGCGACCTGGCCGCGCGCCGCGAGGGAACCGTCGGGCGCGGCGACGAGCATGCGCGTGACGCCGCCGACGGTCCAGGTGCGTAGCCGGTATCCGGCGGGGGCGGCGGGCCGTTCGGCCGGCGTAGCTGTGGTCGTGGTCAGGGGGACCGTCATGAGGAAGCCGGGTTCGGGATCCACCCACCAGCCCTCGCCGAGCCAGCCCCCGACCACCTCCGGGTCCTGGAACACCTTGAGCCACACCCCGGCCCCCGTCACCCCGTCCGCCACCTGGCGTACGGCCTTCTCGTCCACGTCGTCGCCCAGCGCGTCGAAGACGTGCCGCGACACATGCGCGAGCTGTCCCACGTCGATGGTGAAACCCCACGGCTCGCGCTCCGCAGCCGCCGCCCCTCGGGACGCGACCCAGCCGGTCACCCACGCCCGTACGACTCCGTCCATGACATCCATGACATCCCCCTGTAATGGCCGCATGCGGCATGTGGCTATTACATGCTCGGTATCGGACGACCATAGGGCCCGAACCGCCGATTCCGGCAGTCGTGATCGCCGACAGCGAACAGGCGAACGGGTGGGGAACATTCGAAGGCTCCGACGCATTGAGTCGGCATAGCTCAACTTGACTGCCTAAGGGGAGATCATGGCTTCGACGTCCACACCGCTCACCCTGCCCGTGCTGCCGCTCGACGACGAGGTCGTGCTGCCCGGAATGGTGGTTCCGCTGGACCTGAACGACACCGACGTACGCGCCGCGGTGGAGGCCGCCCAGGCCGCCGCCCGCTCGGAACCCGGAAAGCCGAAGGTCCTTCTGGTGCCACGCATCGACGGCGAATACGCCGGCACCGGTGTGCTCGGCACCATCGAGCAGGTCGGCCGGCTGGCCGACGGCGACCCTGGCGCCCTCATCCGCGGCCGGAGCAGGGTGAAGATCGGTGCGGGGACCACCGGCCCGGGCGCCGCCCTGTGGGTCGAGGGGACCACGGTCGACCAGACCGTCCCCGAACCGCTGCCCGGTCACGTCACCGAACTGGTCAAGGAGTACAAGGCCCTCGCCACCGCCTGGCTGCGCAAGCGCGGCGCCTGGCAGGTCGTGGACCGGGTGCAGGCCATCGACGACGTGTCCACCCTCGCCGACAACTCCGGCTACTCGCCCTTCCTGACCACCGAGCAGAAGGTCGAGCTGCTGGAGACCGCCGACCCGGTCGCCCGCCTCAAGCTCGCCACCCAGCAGCTGCGCGACCACCTCGCCGAGCAGGACGTCGCCGAGACCATCGCGAAGGACGTCCAGGAGGGCGTCGACAAGCAGCAGCGGGAGTTCCTGCTCCGCCGTCAGCTGGAAGCCGTACGCAAGGAACTGCGCGAGCTCAACGGCGAGCAGGAGGGCGAGGAGTCCGACGACTACCGCGCCCGCGTGGAGGCCGCCGACCTGCCCGAGAAGGTGCGGGAGGCCGCCCTCAAGGAGGTCGACAAGCTGGAGCGGTCCAGCGACCAGTCCCCGGAGGGCTCCTGGATCCGCACCTGGCTGGACACCGTCCTCGAACTGCCGTGGAACGAACGGACCGAGGACGCGTACGACATCCAGGGCGCCAAGGAGATCCTCGACGCCGAGCACGCGGGCCTGGAGGACGTGAAGGAGCGGATCACCGAGTACCTGGCGGTGCGCAAGCGCCGCAACGACCGGGGCCTCGGGGTCGTCGGCGGCCGGCGCGGCGGTGCCGTGCTCGCCCTCGTGGGCCCGCCCGGCGTCGGCAAGACCTCGCTCGGCGAGTCCGTCGCGCACGCCATGGGCCGCAAGTTCGTCCGCGTCGCCCTCGGCGGCGTCCGGGACGAGGCGGAGATCCGCGGCCACCGGCGCACGTACGTCGGCGCGCTGCCCGGCCGGATCGTGCGGGCCATCAAGGAGGCGGGGTCGATGAACCCGGTCGTCCTGCTCGACGAGATCGACAAGGTGGGCTCCGACTTCCGCGGCGACCCCGCGGCCGCCCTCCTGGAGGTCCTGGACCCGGCGCAGAACCACACCTTCCGCGACCACTACCTGGAGGTCGAGCTCGACCTGTCGGACGTCGTCTTCCTCGCCACGGCCAACGTGCTGGAGGCGATCCCGGAGGCGCTGCTCGACCGGATGGAGCTGGTCCGGCTCGACGGGTACACCGAGGACGAGAAGATCGTCATCGCCCGTGACCACCTGCTCCCGCGCCAGCTGGAGCGGGCGGGGCTCGCCAAGGACGAGGTCGTCATCGACGAGAGCGCGCTGCGCAAGCTCGCCGGCGAGTACACGCGTGAGGCGGGCGTCCGCACCCTGGAGCGGTCGATCGCGAGGCTGCTGCGCAAGGTGGCGGCTCAGCACGAGCTGGGCGAGCGGGAGCTGCCGTTCACCGTCACGGACGAGGAGCTGCGCGGTCTGATCGGCCGGCCGCACCACGTGCCCGAGTCGGCCCAGGACCCGGCGGAGCGCCGGACCGCGGTCCCCGGTGTCGCCACCGGACTCGCGGTCACCGGAGCGGGCGGCGACGTGCTGTTCGTCGAGGCGTCGCTGGCCGACCCGGAGACGGGCGCGGCGGGTCTGACGCTGACCGGCCAGCTGGGTGACGTGATGAAGGAGAGCGCGCAGATCGCGCTGAGCTTCCTGCGCTCGCACGGCGCTGAGCTCGAACTGCCGGTCGGCGACCTGAAGGACCGGGGCGTGCACATCCACTTCCCGGCGGGCGCGGTCCCGAAGGACGGCCCGAGCGCGGGCGTCACCATGACGACGGCGCTGGCCTCGCTGCTCTCCGGCCGCCTCGTCCGCACGGACGTGGCCATGACGGGCGAGGTCTCGCTGACCGGCCGGGTCCTCCCGATCGGCGGCGTGAAGCAGAAGCTGCTCGCCGCGCACCGCGCCGGGGTGAGCACCGTCATCATCCCCAAGCGCAACGAGGCCGACCTGGACGACGTCCCGGCGGAGGTGCTGGACAAGCTCGACGTCCACGCCGTCACCGACGTCCGCCAGGTCCTGGAGCTGGCGTTGTCCCCGGCCAAGAACGGGGCCGCGCCGGAGGTCCCGGTGGCGGCGTGACGCCGTAGCCCGTGAGCGGGTTGCGGCTGCCGACACCGGTTGAGGTGGAGGCCCGGGTTCTCGTGAGGGAGGCCCGGGCCTTCGCCGTACCCGGGGCGGGTCAGCCGTTGGCCAGCGCCTGTACGCGGGCCGGGGCGCCGTTGAAGCGGTCGTGATCGCCGACCGTGGGGCCGGTGGAGGTGTACTGCCACATGGTGTACGTGCTCCAGCCGGCCGGGAGGGTGCCGGCGGTCGAGGCGTAGTGGGCGATCCAGAGCGGGTTGGCGGAGAAGCCGGCGTAGTTGCCGGTGCACTGGTTCCACCAGCTGGTGGCCGTGTAGATGACCGCCTGCCGGCCGGTGCGCGCCTTGTACTGGTTCAGGAAGTCGCGGATCCAGGTGACCATCGCGCTCGGCGACTTGTCGAAGCAGGCGTCGCCGTACGGGTTCCACTCGATGTCGAGCACCCCGGGCAGGGTCCTGCCGTCGTCGGACCAGTCGCCGCCGTGGTCGACGAAGTAGTCGGCCTGTGTCGCGCCGCTCGTGGTGTCCGGGGTGGCGAAGTGGTAGGCCCCGCGGATCATCCCGACGCCGTGGGCGCCGGTGTACTGCTGGGAGAAGTGGGGGTTCGTGTAGTACGTCCCCTCGCTCGCCTTGTTGTACGCCCACCGGACGCCGCTGTTCCACAGGGTCGGCCAGGCGACGTTGCCCTGATAGCTGGCGACGTCGACCCCCTCCGTCTGGGTGGCACGGGTGTCGGCGGGCAGGCCGTCCTGGCCGTCGTGCGCTACGACGCCCATGCCCATGTGGGCGTCGCCGCGGGCCGGGGTGGCGGTGGCGTCGGGGGCTTGCGCGGCCGGGGCGGGGGCCGCGAGGAGCAGGGAGAACGCGGTGAGCAGGAGACCTATGAGGAAGAGGCGTCGGGGACGTATCTGTTCGGGTCTGCGCACGGGCATGGCGTGCCTCCGGGGGCTCGGTGACGCTCGGTGGGACATGACTGAGTGACCTTTGGGGATGACGTGGGCATGCCAGTCACCTCTCTGAAGACGCTCCGTACGAGGACGACGGGTCGGGAAGTGGGACCGGCGGCTGCCATTGGTCCAGCCCTGCGAAATACTTACGGGGCTGCGGTGATGTCGCAATCTGGCGGAACTTTCACGGCCGGGAAATTCAAGGCAGGGGCTGACGTGCACGAAGAGGAAAACGGCGGCGGTGTCCCGGGCGGGGCCGACGTGGCGCCGAGCGGTGTGGACAAGCCCGGATTCCTGGCGCTGGAACGTGAGTTGACCGTCCTGCTGCGCCGCGCCCGGGCCAACCAGGGGGAGATGGCCCGCGAGGTCCACCCCGACCTGGAGTCGGCGGCTTACGGACTGCTCGTCCGTCTGGATGAATGCGGCCGTCAGCGCGCCACCGAACTGGCCGCCTACATCGGAGTCGGCAAGGCCACGATGTCCCGTCAGCTGCGCGCCCTGGAGGACCTGGGCCTGGTCGCCCGCGCGCCGGACCCGGCGGACGGCCGGGCCTGGCTGGTCGACCTCACGCCGGAGGGCCGCTCCCGTGTCCAACGGGTCCGCGACGCACGCCGGGCCCGGTACGCGGGCCGCCTGGCGCACTGGGACTCGAGAGAGGTGACGGAACTGGCGCGACTGCTGCACCAGCTGAACCGGGGCATGGAGAAGTAGGCCGGGGTGGCGTTCCACCATGTGAGGTAGCGGGGCGTCCGTTGGTGGCGCCGTTGAGCAGGCCGTGCGGTGGCCTGGGCCGACCGGGTGTCTGCGGGGCGGGTGCCGTTGAGTGAGCCGTGTGGTGGTCTGGTCCGGCTGGGCGTCCGTGGCGGTGCCGTCGAGTGCGTGTGGTGGTCTCGTCCGGCCGAGTGTCCGTCGAGGTGGTGCCCGGTCGGCACCGAGGGCGCCGGACGGCGGTCTGTTCCGCCGTGCCGGTCACCGGTCGACGCAGTCGAGGACGCCGTGCAGGGTCCGCTCCGACTCGGCGTCCGCGGTGTCGCTGCCCAGCCGACGCACGCGCGTCCGCGCCGCCGGGCCGTGCCCCGACCGTCAGGGTTCAAGGTGACCGGTTACGGGCCGGGTCGGCGACCGCCCGTGCGGGCCGACGAGTCCGGGCTTCTCGCACCGCTCGGCGGGACCCAGTCCTGGGCCGTGTCCTTGCCCGCCCCCCGCTGACGGGCCGGTCGGTGACGGCCGGTGTGGGCCGACGTGGCTGGGGTTGCCCACTGCTCTGCGGGACGCGGTCGTGTCCGTGTCGTCAAC